>NZ_JBQEMM010000049.1:0-532 GCF_053470025.1 Arthrobacter sp. CP30 | reverse complement strand
AATCTTGGCGGTCTCGCCATTTCCGCAGACCGAACGGGTCAGCCAGGCGGTCTCGAAATCGAGAGTCTTGGTGATCGCGATACCGGTGCCGTCCGCCGTGGCACTCGCGCTCATGACCGCAGTGGTGCCACTCACGCTCACGATATAGGCGCCCGCAGCAATGCCGGTGCCGCTGATGGGCTGTCCTGCGACCGGCATCGTTCCGGACAGGGCCGTGAGATTGGGCGACCCGTTGGCGGTGGTCGCCGTAAGGCTTCCTTGGGTCGCGGGGGACCCGGAAGCTGCTGCTCGGCAGCTTCCATCGGCATAGTTCGCATAGACCTTGAGGCCGGTTTTGGCGACGCCTGCGGCGAACCGCGCTGCCGTCGGGCCATCAGCGAGCAGGTCGATGCCCTGGCCGGCAACGACCTGGTTGCTATCGCCGAGCAGGAGGCCAGCGATAATGGCGTTCTGGTCGCGATGGACGAAGCCGATCCGAACATCGGGGGCGCCCGGATGGGCGCTGGTCACCTTGCCATTGGCGACGTTGCCC
>NZ_JBQEMM010000048.1:0-534 GCF_053470025.1 Arthrobacter sp. CP30 | reverse complement strand
GACGCGGCTCCTTGCCGCCACCGCTGTGCAGCCATTCGCCTTCTTCCAGACCAAGCTCGAGTTCACGCACCCGGCGCATCGCGGTGGTCGCGGCGTTGTTCTGCCCGCGCGCGATATTGGCGGCCCGGCGACGCGTGATGCCATAGCGCTTGGTCAACTGCTCAGTGAGATAACCGAGGTCGCGGCCCTCGGAGATGCTGCGCATCACGAGTTGCTCGACCTGGCCCAGATGCTGCTCGCCGATGCTGCGGATCAGACTGACATTCTCGTTGACCGTGGATTCGGCAGCGGCGCGCATTGCCGGCGTCATCCTGAACCTGACCGTGAAACCAGCATCGCGCAGCTGGGATTTCAGGGTGTTGTCGCAGCGGTCCTGCACCGCTTGTGCGAACCACGCGGCGAGGTTGTCCGCGAGCGTGTCGAAGCGCTTCAGCCACTGTTTGGCCAGGCGGTTCATCGCCGCCTGGATGATCTGCGTCGGTGACTTGTCGAGGGCGTAGAGAGTCACCTCCGGTGCCGGGACCTCATAGGCCG
>NZ_JBQEMM010000047.1:0-536 GCF_053470025.1 Arthrobacter sp. CP30 | reverse complement strand
ATCGTCCAGGAGATGTACCTCGATAGCGAAAGTGTCCGGACCTGGGCGATGGGGGTGACGAACGCGAGCGGACACAATGTCGACCGCTACAAGGACAATCCGCAGCCCATGCGGAAGTGCGTCGAGGTATCGGTGTGGCTGATGCGCTCGAAGTATCTGGTCGAGGTGCTGCGCGCCTTCGGCGGCCGGCCGCTGACGGAGGCGCAGCTCGCCGCCGCGCTCTTGTTCCACTGGAACACCGGCGCGATCGAGCACACCGACTGGGTGAATCTGTTCCTTGCGGGGAAGTCGGTGGAGGCGCGCGCGTTCCTCATCAGCCACTATCTCAACGGCGGCAAGCTTGCCGCGCGACGGAAGGCGGAGGCGGCGCTGTTCTTCGATGGCGCCTGGGCGAATGACGGCAAGACCACCGTCTATGAGGTCTCGAAGCCCAGCTATGCGCCGAAGTGGTCGAGCGCGCGCCGCGTCGACATCTCGGCAGACGTCGCCGAGGTATTGGCGGCATGAACATCCTCAACGCTCTCAAGGGCATTGGC
>NZ_JBQEMM010000046.1:0-542 GCF_053470025.1 Arthrobacter sp. CP30 | reverse complement strand
GGCGAGCGCTTCGTCGACACCAGCGCCAGCGGTCGGCGCTGGGTAGCGCGCGGCGGTAGGACCGAATGCCCAGTGCCAGGCGCCGGACAGCGGCCACAGATGGATGCGCGGGCGGTTGTCGGCGCGAGCAAGCTGGAGGGTCACGACGGCGACCTCTCGGCGTTGGCGCCCATCACTTCTGCACCTCCGCGTCGAGTTCGTCACAATCGATCTCGCGGATAGGAATCCCCAATGCGACCGCCATTCGATAGGCTCGGTCACCGCCCATGACTTCGTGCACCCCCCGGCAGTGGATGTTCAGCCCGGCAATCGTGCCCTTATGGCATTGGAAGTGGACGTCATCGCGCCGGCAGCCGGCGACGAGTTGCGCCGCACGCTCTCCCGGCACGATCCGGTTTCGTGTCGTGAGGCATTGGCCGCAACAGCGCGCGGCTAGGAGGAGTTCCGCCACTAGATCTGCTCCTTCGCGTCGACGAGGACACGCGCAGTCTCAAGCTCGATCGAATAGTTCGGCCCGGTGTAATCGCCATAACGAATTAACA
>NZ_JBQEMM010000045.1:0-558 GCF_053470025.1 Arthrobacter sp. CP30 | reverse complement strand
CTACGCATGCGGTGAGCATGTTGCGGCCCTGCCGGCGCGCGGAGAGGTAGCGGTCAAGCTGCAGACTCATCCCGCCCTCCGCTTCGTCTCGACGCCCTTGCGCGCGGCGCGCTGGCGCTCGGGGCGACCGGCGCGACGAAGTGCGAGCCGGCGGTCGAGTTCGGCGACCAGCGCGGCATAGGCGGCGGCGTGCCGATGGGTGAGGATCAGCGTGGTCATGCCGCGAGCCTCCGCCATGCCTCGGGTTGCCAACCCCGTTCGGTCGCGGCGGCGATGATCTGGTCAGCGGTGAGAATCGACCGCCCTCGGCGCCAGTGGGCGCCGTGCGGCGCATAGGAACCGGCTTCGTCGCAGCGGCTGACCGGGCCGAACCGGCGGAGATATTCCGCTGCCAGGGCGGCGCGGCCGGTGTCGCGCGGCGGAAGGTTCAGCGGCACGACCCCGGGCTGACCACGCTTTCCCGGCTTGCGAGGGGTGATGCCGGTCAGCCTCAGCCAATTGTCGATCGTCGACATCGACCGGTTGTAGTGGCGACGCAGTTCGTTGCGGGTCATGGAC
>NZ_JBQEMM010000044.1:0-560 GCF_053470025.1 Arthrobacter sp. CP30 | reverse complement strand
TCCCTATGTCTTCGAAAGCATTCGAGGCGCGGTATGGCGCAGATAAGCGGGGGCGCCGCGCTCAACGATGCGCTGCGCAAGATGACGCGCAAGCTCAAGACCGCGAGCGTGGTGCGCGTCGGCTTCCTCGAGGGCGCGACCTATCCCGATGGCACCTCAGTCGCTACGGTGGCGGCGCTCCAGAACTTCGGTGCACCCGGTGCCGGAGTGCCAGCGCACCCATTCTTCACCACGATGATCGCGGAGAAGTCCCCGGACTGGGGGCGCCGCTTCCTCAACACGCTAGAGCGCACCGGCTATAACGCCGAGGCCGCGCTCAACCTGTTCGGTGAAGGCATGGCGAGCCAGCTGCGGCGCTCGATCATCGACATGAACTCCCCTGCCCTGTCGCCGGTTACCGTGCTGTTGCGCGATCGATTCCGCGACCATGACGAGATCACCTTCGCGGACGTCCAGCAGGCCCGGCGCGATGTCGCCGCAGGCAAAGGCGTGGTCGCGAACGGCGCACTCGCAAAACCGCTGGTCTGGACCGGGCACATGCTCGCCAGTGTGGACAAGGA
>NZ_JBQEMM010000043.1:0-568 GCF_053470025.1 Arthrobacter sp. CP30 | reverse complement strand
ATGTCCTTCTCCTCTGTCTGGACGAGGCAAATCAGGCTGCGCCAGCGGTCCCCAACGGGTGTCCCGCGGGAAAGGCGTCGGCGCGCGCGCACAGCGTGCAGATGTGCTCGTAGCGCGGCGGCGATGTTGGCAGCAGCTTTTCGGTCGCGATCATCGCGCCACCGCATTCGCAGATCTTCGGGAAGACATCCGCGACTTTAGGGGTTTTGGGCTTCTTCATTTCGAACTCCTTCCATGATTTACCACGTGATTACGCAGCCTGGAGCGCTTCATCGCTGATCACCATCGCCCGACGGCCGGGCGCGAAAGCCATGACGAACGCATCGGCAAGGTTCGGCGACTTGACCGGGCCGCCCTCGCGGTTCGGCTTGGCCAGGTCCTTCTTGCTCTCGACCTTGACCTTGCCGGCATTGTCGAAATCCCGCTTCGGGGTCGCGAGTTCGTCGACCAGCTTGGACAGGAACGGGATCGTGCCATCGATGAAGATCATGTCGGCGGGATCGAACTTCGCGCCGTTCACCACCGCGTTGTAGGTGTTGCGCAGTCGGTCAGCGACGCTCCACCATGC
>NZ_JBQEMM010000042.1:0-568 GCF_053470025.1 Arthrobacter sp. CP30 | reverse complement strand
GCATGGGCGGTTATGATCATGCCGACACCTGCGGAGCTGCGGGGAGCGGACGCCAGTGGGTGGGCATGAAGGCCGACACCATGCCGTCCATTTCGAACATGACCCACCGGTCGGCGCTCTCCCACGGGATGCCAGCGGTATTTTCATAGTACCCTACCGAAACCGGTAGTTCGGCACGCGCGCAGTAAAGCTGGACTAGCGTCCCATCCTCCGGCGCAGTCTCGATAGACTGCCAGCCATCGGCGCGGGTGTTCCAGGCGGTTATAGCCCGGTCTTCGGCGCTAGGCATGTTGAGTGGGCCATGGAACTGGCTTCCCGCCGCCGCACCGCAGTCGATGCAGACCGCGCGTCGTCCATCGCGCACATGATTCGTGATCGCCCTTCCATCACAGAACGGGCACCGCTTGAGTTCGTCGGTCACGCGAGCCTCCGTGCGATTGCTTTCGCATCCTGCCCCGTCGCCTCGACCAGCAGATCGCAGTAGATCTGCCGCGCGTTGAGGTACGCCGCCTCAGCGTCGTGGAAGGCCTGGTCGCCGGTTAATGGGCTCGCCGCGAGCGCGTTGAAC
>NZ_JBQEMM010000041.1:0-573 GCF_053470025.1 Arthrobacter sp. CP30 | reverse complement strand
CTGGTATGTCAGCTCTTCGTCGATTTTACCCCAGATCGAGAGCTGTGCCGCTTCGATGACGGCCTTGAGCGGATTGGCAACTACACGCTCGTTGTAGGCGATGATCGTGTCGTAGAAGGCCCTGAACTCACCGTCCGAGGAAGCGTTCAGGCCGGCGGGGGTGATCCCGAGCAGGATGGTGAGCGGGATCTTCGAAACGCTCGACATCTGCTCCTGGGACTGGGCCTGAAGCTCGTGCAGCCCGGCGATGGGCACGGAGACGTTCTCGAAATCCTCCTCGTTCTTGTCGAGGACGAAGGTTCCGCGGTTGTCGCGGGTCTTGTTGAAGAGGTCGATGCGGCGGAAGAGGTCACCTCCACTCATATCGCTCTGAAGGCGCTGGGCCATGTCGGTCTTCAGCACCATGACCGAGAAGCTGTGCACCAGGTCGGACACGGACTGGCGCGTGCGCAGCCAGTTATCGACATAGGGCTTGCACAGCTGGGACAGCGCCATGCCACCGAAAGCATATGCCGGCTTGAGCATGTTGGGGACATGATGCCCGACCATCGTGAGGAGGCGGCTGGCATGGAC
>NZ_JBQEMM010000040.1:0-576 GCF_053470025.1 Arthrobacter sp. CP30 | reverse complement strand
GTCAGAGGCTCGGGAGCATGTCCGCTTCGATCAGGTGCGCCGTGAGCTGGTCCGCGAATTCCTGGGGCACCGTGACGCCAAGATTGGTCTGGAGCACCCCGCGCATCATCCAGCGCTGGAGCCATTGCTCCTCCCCCGTGACGAGCGGCATCTGCTGGCCGTCGTCGCAATAGAGCGGGGCAAGACCATAGGGCGCGAGGAAGACGAAACCATATTCATCGCGGAACAGAGTGGTGATCACCTGGGTGTTGTCGGACCCATCCGGGCCGTAGACATCGAGGGTGAAATGGAGTCCGGTCGAGCGCCCGACCTCCTTGGTCTCGGCCTGGGCATCATAGGTGTGGGCGGTCTGCGACAGCTGCTCGCGGCGCGCCGGGGTCATGATGACGAAGTTGGCGCCAGCGGGCATCGAGACACGATTGTCCTGGCCCTGCACGACCTCGATCCCGTCGGGGAGTACAGCCAACAGGAACGCGCGCAGGCCCGTCAAGATCTGGTCTTCGGTGAGGCTGACCGTGATCGCCATCAGGGCGCCGGCATCTGCCGCGTGATCGCGGCCTTGCACCAGGAGCCGGT
>NZ_JBQEMM010000004.1:0-338312 GCF_053470025.1 Arthrobacter sp. CP30 | reverse complement strand
AGGTGGGGTGGGTGGGGCGGTCGGTGGAGCTCAGATGCTCACGGGAGCGGCGTCGACGGCGCGGTCAGCACGGACGCATCCCGTCCGGCGGGTTGTTGCCCGCCGTGGTGTGGATGCCCTTCAGGAAGAGGCCGTCGTTGTTGGCGTCACGGTTCGGACCGGACTTCTGCCGGTACCAGGGCCCGCTTGCCCGGTTGATGTAGCAGTTGGAGGTCATGGAGGTGTTGTTGTACATCCAGTGCTCCCCGGCGCAGTCGCGGGTCGCGTCGTTGAAGTTCGTGCCGTTGGCCGGGTCCATGCAGCTGCGCGAGCTCAGGTCCGGACCGCCGGCCGTGATGGTCCATTCGGTCTTCGGTGGGGGCGGCGGTGGAGGGGCTTCGCCACTCCGTGCGGCGGCCTCGGCAACCGGCCCCGGCTGGTCGCGGGAGTTGAGCGAGCGCACCCTGATCGAATGGCGCTCGCCATAGCCGCTGGTGTTGACGGTCCTGCTGCCCGAGTTGCCCACGTCCTCCCAGCTCCCGCCGTCGATGCTGATCTGGATCTGGCGGACGTCGTGCGCGGAGGTGCTCGGAGCACCCCAGCTGAGCTCGAGGCTCTTCTGCTCGGCCCGGCCGTCCCGCCCGGACGCCATGGCCGCACCGGGTGAGCCGTACGGCCGCACGGCGGCGGAGGGCGCGCCCGGGTCGCTCGTGTAGCTCGAACCGTCGCTGGCGACGAGCGCCCGGACGGTCGCGGTCACGTTCTGCCCGTTGGCGAAGCCGCCCACGGTCTGGTTCTGGCTCAGGGGCCGCCAGCCCCCACCGTTGAAGCTCGCCTCGTAGGAGACCTCGCCCGCGCGGGCGCCGTTGCGCTGGGCGGCGGAGAGCGGGGTGAAGGTGATGGTCACGGCGCGGCCCGCTCCACCGGTCTCCGCCTCGACCAGTTGCGGCGGGGCCGGTGGTGCCGGATTGCCGACCGCGCGCCGAGGCGCGGACTGCGCACCGTACTCCGACCAGCCGGCCCGGTTGAAGGAGCGCACCGCGTAGGAGTAGTCGGCTTCCGCGTTGTCCACGGTGATGGTCTGCTGGGATGCGGGAGCCTCGGGGAGCGTACGGACGAGGGCGCCCCCGCGGAACTCCTGCACCTGGTACTTCGTCACCGGGGCGCCGTTGGGGTCGGCGTCGTTCCAGTCGACGGACAGCTGGCTCTGTGCACCGACGGACTGGGCGCGCGTCGTGGTCGGCGCCTGCGGCACCCCGGGCAGCCCGGCGGGCGTCTCGGCGGCGGAGTAGTCGCTCCAGTCGGACGGGTCGGGGGCGGCGTTGCGCGCCTGGACGCGGACCCGGTAGGCCGTCCCGTTCTCGAGGCCCTCCCAGACCACGGGGCTGCCCGCAACGGAGCGCTGGGTCGCTCCGCGGGGCGGGGCGGGTGAGATCTGCAGCTCGTAGCCCTCGATCGGGGACCCTTCGTTGGTGGGCGGCGTGAAGTCGACCGTCAGCGATCGGTCCCCGAACACCAGCGTGGGTGGGGCCGGCTGGTCCGGTTTGGTGTCGGGCCGGGCCGGGGCGCTCGCGGGCGAGGGGTCGGAGGTACCGTTCGCGTTGGTGGCCGTGACCTGGAAGACGTACTCGACGTTGTTGGTCAGCCCCGTGATGGTGCAGGTGGTCGTGGGGCATTCCTGGGTCACGCCGCTGGTTCCCGTCACGGTGTAGCCGGTGATCGGTGAGCCGTTGCTGGCCGGCGGATCCCAGGACATCACGGCGGTCCTGCTGCGCACGGACTCGACGGTGGGCGTGCCCGGCGCACCCGGCGTGCCCTCGACGGTGAGGCGGATCTGCCCGGTCGCGTACCGGTTGCTGTCCCCGGTCTTGTCCCCCACGGTGTACTGGACCGTCATGCTGCCCACGAAGTCCGCTGCGGGAGTCACGACGACGGCGTCGCCCTGCAGGGTGGCGGTGCCGTTCCCGTCGGCGGTGGCGTCCACGACGGTCAGCGGCGTGTCCTCGAACGGGTTGGCGTCGTTCTCGAGGACCGGCACCGTGACGGGCTCACCCTGGATGGCCTTGGGGACCACGTCGGTGTTCGCGACGGCGAGCGGGCGGCTGGACGCGAGGACGGTGAGTTCCACGACGTTGATGGCCGTCTCCTGGCCGTCGGTGACGGAGATGCCGAGGCGGCCGACCGTCCCGGGGCGCGCAGCATCCGTCGCGCGGACCTCGAGCACGGACCCGTCGAGCGTGGCGTCGAACCCCGGCGGGACCTCGCCCTCGACCGCGAACGCGAGCGAGTCGACGTCCTCGGGGTTGGCGTCGCCGGCCAGCTGCCGGAGGTCGAGGGATGCCGCCGGCTCCGCGATCGCCGGTTCGAGCGACCCGGAGGTCAGCGTCGGGGGGATGTTCCGTTCCGCGGCGGGGATGACGTTCGTCAGGACGGTCAGCGTGCTGCTGAGCCCCTCGGGGTCGTCCGGTCCGCTGCCGTCCGTCACCTCGAACGTGATCGACCCGCGGCCCGCATAGTCGAGGTCGGCGCCGTACACGAGCGTGCCCGGGTCCCGGATCAGCTCGGCCTGGTTGTCGACCCCGATGGCCACGACCTTCTCGGCGACGGTGACGCGCGGAGTGCGCCCCTCGCGTACCTCGACGAGGGCACCGAGGTCGAGGACGAGGTCCTCGCCGGCCGTCACGTCGAGGGGTGCGTCGGAGAGCAGCGTGGGGTACTGCTCACCCAGGCGGGGAACCCAGATCACGGCGCGGGCGACTCCCCCGTCGATGTCCTCGACCTCGTACGGGATGAGCTGGTCCTCGGCGGTGAGATCGACCGTCACCACGTCGTCCCGGCCGACCGTGACGCCCTCGTAGGCGGGGTCGACGGTCACCTCGAGGTCCTCGCGGACACCGTCGGGATCCTCGTCGTTGTCGAGGACGGGGACGACGACGGCGGTCTCCCCCCTGGTCTCGGACGGCTCCACGCGGTCGTCGCGGGCGATCGGCAGGAGCAGCTCGGCGTTCTGGTCGACCGTGACGGTGATCGCCGCGTCGGCGCTCCCGCCCCGGCCGTCCGTGACCCGGTACCGCACCGTGAAGGTGCCCTGCTCCTCCGGCGCCGTGAACAGGATGCGGCCGTCGCGGATCTCCGGCGCCATCCCGGCAGGCTCCGCGGAGAGCGCCTCCGGGACCAGGCGCAGGGGATCTCCGTCGGGGTCGGAGTCGTTGCGCAGGGCCTCGACGGCGATGGCCCGCCCGGGCCGCAGCAGGACGCCGTCGTCGACCGCGACCGGCTGCTGGTTGGACTCCGCCGCAGGCGCGATGCCCACCTGCACCGTCCCGGTGTTCTCCAGGCCGAAGCGGTCCCGCACGCGGTAGGTGAAGGAGTCGGTCCCGGCGCCCGTCGCGGAAGCGGTGAAGTCGATGTAGTTGGTACCGGGGACGGCGGCCCCCTGGCGCGGCGCGCTGTCGATCCCGGTGAGGAACACCGAGTCGCCGTCGGCGTCGATGCCGTCCAGCGGCACGGGGATGCGGATGGTGGACCCCGCGATCACGCGGCCCTCCAGGTTCCGCGGGACCGGCTGGGCGTTCTTCGCGTCGTCGCGCGCCTTAATGGTGATCCGCACCTCCGCGGAGTCCACCTGCCCGGTGCTGTCCTTGACGTCGTAGATCGCGTAGACGGTCTTGGCGGTCTCACCGGCGACGAAGCGGAGCACGTTCTCCGACGCGAAGATGCGGCCGTCGGCGGGGTCCACGGACTGGGCCAGCACCGGATCGAGGGTGAGGGCGTCCCCGTTGGGGTGCGTGTCGTTGTCGAGCACCGGGATGTTCACGACGTCGCCCACGCGCACCGTGGCGGCATCGGGCGTGGCCTGCGGCGGGAGCAGGGTCTCCGGTCCCGCCACGGACAGCACGCTGACCTCGCCCGTCGCGGAGGCGGTGCCGTTGGAGACCGTGTACGTCAGGGTGGTCTGCTGGTTGAGGCTGCGGACGTCGTGGATACGGAGGATGTCGTGGTCCAGCAGGGCGACGTCCAGCGGTGACCCGTCCGGGGTGCTCACGGACTGCACCACCATCACGCCGCCGGTCGGGTCGGTGTCGTTGGCCAGGACGTCCACCAGGACGTCGCCGTTGCGGGGCAGGAGCGCGACGTCGCGGACGGCCACCGGCGCTCCCTCGATCCCGCTGGTCCGGGCATCCACCCGGATGAGACCGGTAGCGGTCTGCGGGCCGTTCGTCACCAGGTACTCGACGTAGGCGGTGCCCGCGGCCGACGGTGTGAACGCGATCGTCCCGGTCTCGTAGTCGGGGGCGATCGGGGCGTCCCCACCCGTGGCCTCCGCCCGCGCGAGGCTCAGTTGCCCGCCGGCCGGGTCGAGGTCGTTCTGCAGCGGTGAGAGCTGCACCTCCTGGCCCACGACGGCGGTGAAGTGGTCGAAGTTCGCGACCGGGGGCAGGACGCCGTTGGCACGGACGTCGAAGACGATCGTGCCCTCGACCTGCTCGGCACCGTCCGAGACCACGACGGCGACCTCCTTGACGCCCTGGCTCTTGCCGACGTCGCGGAAGGTCAGGAGCCCGTCGGAGCGGGTCCGGACCTGGTCGCCGTCGGGCGTGGGCGCGGCGCTGACCAGGAACAGGTCATCGCCGTCGGGGTCCTCCCACGTGTTCAGGATGTTCTGGCTGACGCTCCGGCCCTGCTCCACGAGGATGGTCGTGGGCCGCTTCGCGCGCGGCGCCTCATTGGTGTCGGGACCGCGGACGTCCACCGTGACCGACGCGCCGGCCGTTCCACCGCGTCCGTCCTCGATCTCGTACCTGTAGGTGCTCCTACCCTGCGGCGCGTCCTCGGGCACCACGATCTGCATGCCGGCGCCGTCGTAGATGCTCTGCACCGTGCCCGACGCCGGCTGCTCGCCCGCCAGGGTGGCCGTCAGCAGGTCCCCGTCGGGATCGGTGTCGTTGTCGAGGACGTTGAGGATGGTGGTCCGGCCGGCCCGCGCCCCGAAGCTGTCGTCGGTGGCGACGGGCGGGCGGTTCTCGCCCGAGCGGTCGGGCAGCGTGTTGACGGGGTTCTCGCTCGCGGACTCCTCGTCCTGCTCGTCGGACTCGTCCTTCGGCGGGATGATATCACCCCAGTTGTCCACCAGCTCGAGGTTCTGCTGGACGAGCCAGACGTCCCCGGCCGCGGTGTCGTTGAGCACCACCACCTCGCGGTTGACACGGAAGACCAGCTCGGACTCCGCCCCGATGTTCGGGATGTCCTGGCGCTGGTCGTCGGCGTCGTCGCGGCAGTCGCGGAGGTAGGTGGCGGCTCCGGCCCACGCGGCGTGCAGGCACGCCCCCTGCACCACGGGCACTGCGGGCCGGCCGTTGCCGATGTCCGTCACCACGGCGTCGGCGCCGTCGAGCGGCTGCTGGATAAGCGAGGTCTCGGTCGCGATTGCGACGGCGTCCGCCGCGGGCCCGCTCTGCTGCAGCTCCGCCCGCTCGGTGTCGTCGAAAGCCACCAGCGTCCCGTCGGGGAGGAGGACCTGCCCGGACGCCGGGTCGAAGACCACCGCGTCCTGCCCGATCACGGCGACCTGCAGGTCACCGGAGTCGGCGAGCTCAGGGACCTGGCGGACGTCGGGCTCCTCCCACGTACCGTCCTGGCGGACATCGTAGGTGGTGACGGTGGCGTCCTCGGGGTTCGCGACCACCACGCGACCGGTCGGGGAGACGGCGGCCACCGAGCCCGGCCCGGAGGACACGGGTTCCTCCTCCTGGTCGTCGAAGCCTGCGAGGTCGGCCGCGGTGGTGATCCAGACGGTCCCGGATGTCTGGTCGGTGACGGCCACCGTGGTGCCGCCCATGGCCACCTCGGCCGCTCCGGGCAGCTGCACCTCCGTGCCGCGCACCACGTTGGCGATGTCGACGGGGCTGACCTTCGACTGGTCGGTGTTGATGTTGAAGACTGTCGACGCCTCCTGGCGGAGGTCGAAGGCGTCGCTGTTGGCCGCGTACCCGCCGTCGAGGAGGCGTGACTGGTAGTTGAGGTGGCCCACCATGCCGAGGTTCTCGTTGGTGACCCACACGCCGCCGTCGTTCAGGTCGACATCGGCGGTCGCGAAGCCCGGATAGAGGAGCGCACCGGCGACGACGCCACCCGTCACGGCAGTGGCGACCGCCGTCGAGAGGGCGCGGCGATGCTTCGCCTGCGCGCGTCTGAGACCTACGAACTTCACTCTTGTGCCCCACTTGATCGGTACTGCGGGCCACCGACGCGCGGCGAGCACGCCCCGGAGGACGGGCGACGGGCGCATGGGTGGTCGCTAGCAGTGTCGCACGGCGTGCCGGTTGTGCCAACGCGGGGCGTCCGGCGGGAACGCCAGGGGCGGAAGCGTGGCGTCCGGTTGCCGCTACACCGGCTTCCGCTCCGGGCGGCCGGGCGGCTGCATGCTGACGCTCGGCCGGGGAGACGCCCGGTGCTCAGTCGAGGACGAGTCCGCTGCCGGTCCCGCGCGCCAGGGTGACCGGACGCACCTCCCCGAAGCCGCGCACCTGGCGGGGCGCGTGGGGCGTGAGGACGAACTTCTCGTTGGTGTCGAGCGTGGCGGCGGTGGACCCGTCCACGAGGACCTCCCCGGGTTCCGCGAGCGCCGTGAGGCGCGCTGCGAGATTGACCGTCGGCCCGTAGATGTCACCGAGCCGGGAGAGCACCCGTCCCCAGACGAGGGAGCAGCGCGCGGAGGGCAGGAACTCGTCCTCCGTGAACGCCTTGGCGAGCGCCAGTGAGATCTCCGCACCCGCCTCGGGTGACTCGGCGATGTAGAGGACCTCGTCACCGATGGTCTTCACGAGGCGTCCGCCGCCCACGGAGATGATCTCTGCACTCTTGTTCTCGAAGCGCTGCACCAGCTGGGCCAGGGTGCGCTCGTTCATCTGGCGGGACAGGCTCGTGTAGGACACGAGGTCCGCGAAGCCGACGGCGCGGGCCAGGGGCAGCGGGGCGTCCTGCTCGTCGCCGTCACGGCCCGCCTCGCTGGACGCGAGCCCCGACTCCGCGCGCAGGGCCAGCCGCTGCACGGCGGCGTTCATCTGCCGGCGCCATGCGTAGACGAGGGTCCGCTCCAGCGGGTCGATCAGGTCCGGGAGCTCCGAGACGAGGGTCTTGCGCGCGTCGGCGTCGGTGAGGCCGCGCTGGGCCACCATCTCCTCGACGATCGCCTCGATCTGCCAGACGACCATGCGGTCCGTCATCTGGCCGACCGCTCGCGTGATGGAGATCGCCGCGTCCTCGGTGAGCTGCTCCTGGCGCACCATGTCGATGATGGTGGTCAGGGCCCCGAGGTCCTTCTCCGTGAAGGCGATGTCGTCGTCGCCGATGTTCGGGAAGCCCATGGCGCGCCACAGCTTCCGCGCCGAGAGCAGCGAGACCCCTGCGCCCGCCGCGATGTCACGGCGTTTCAGCGTGCGCTCGGCTCCCAGCAGTTCACGCTCCAGCCGGCGGATGGTCTCGCGGTCGAGCTCGATGGGCCCTGCCGGCGCCGCCTCCTCCGGACCGGCGGTCGCCATGTCCGGCTGCAGCTGCCAGACCGCCTTCGACGCCGTCGAGGCCGCGGCCTCGGGCGCGTCGTCGAGGCGGCTCGTGTCCGTCCGCGACTCCGTCGGGACGGCAGGTGCGGTGGCCGGATCAGGAGCCGGGGCGCTGTCGCGCGTATCCCCCGGCGGGGTGGCCGGAGCCGGGGCGCTGTCCGCTGCCCTCACCGGCGCGCGGTCCGATGCGCCGGGGGCGGCGCCCGGGCCGTGGCGGTCCTCGACTGTCACGCTCGCTCGCTCCTGCCCTCGTGGTGCGGCCATTCCTGGCGCGCCCGACCGTCCTGGTTCCGCCCCGCCCCGCCCCGGGCGTACTGCGGATCGATTTCCATGTCTACACCATCGAACATGCGGGTCAGGGGCAGGTCGCTGATCGCCTGCACCACGAACTCCTTGAAACGGGCTATCTGCGGTACGTCCCGGTAGGCGTGCGCCCTGTCGAACCCGAGGTCGGCGATCAGGGTCCCGCTGCCCACCATGCGCTGGATGAGACCCTGCTCGGTCTGCAGCTGCGAGATGGCGGAGAGGTTGATCTGGTGCTCCGACCGCCGGGCCGCACCCCTGCGGTGGATCAGGCGCATACTCGTGAGCACGAACCGGTTGCTGGACCATCGGAGCAGCGGACGGACGAGCACCCGGAGCAGCAGCAGGACCACGACCGCGAGGAGCACCAGCAGGAGCACGGGCTGCCAGTCCCCGAGATCCGCGACGTCGCGGCGCATGAGGAAGCCGAGGCCGAACCCGCCGAGCGCGAGGAGCACGAAGCCGAGGATCACCGGCCCCACGAGCGGTAGGGGCGAGGGCCGGGTCCGGACGAGGACCCGTTCCCCCGGCAGCAGCTTGATGCGCACCGCTACACCTGCGGGCGGAGGTGCACGACGTCGCCCGCCGAGACGGTGTGCCGCTCGCCGTCGTCGTCCCGGATCACCAGGGCGCCGTGTCCGTCGAGGCGCAGGGCGCGGCCCGTCAGGGACCCGCCGGGCAGGTCCGCGCGGACGTCCTGGCCGAGCGTCGCCATGCGGGCGGCGACCCGGGCCTGCAGGGAGGGTCCGCCGTCCCAGTCCGCGTCGGCGTCGCCGTCGACATCGCAGAAGGCCCGGTACCGGTCGGCGAACGTGCGGAGGAAGGACTTCAGCAGGATGTTGCGGTCGGTGGTGCCGGCGTACTCGAGCAGGAGGCTCGTCGCGGTCGGGACGGGCAGCTCGTCATCGGTGAGGCTCACGTTGAGGCCCACCCCGACGACGACGGCGGGGGGTTCGGCACCAGCGCCCGGGACGAACTGCGCGAGGACACCGGCGAGCTTGCGGCCGTCGACCGTCACGTCGTTGGGCCACTTCAGCTGTGGTGCGATCTCCGTCCGGTCCTCCACACTCTCGGCGAGGGCGAGCGCGGCCAGCAGGGAGAGCCACGCGTAGGCGGCGGTCGGCACGGGGCGCCCATGCCGGTTGAAGGGACGCAGCAGGATGCTGACGAAGAGCGAGGAACGCTCGGGCGCGGTCCAGCTGCGGTCGAGCCGCCCGCGGCCGGCGGTCTGCACCTCCGCGCACAGGACGCTGAGATCCGGCCATCCAGCGGTCTCCCGCTGGGCATGGTCCACGAGGTCCGTGTTGGTGGACCCGGTCCGCTCGACGATGTCGAGGCGCGGGAACGGACCGGCAGGCATGCACAGGGCTGTCCTCAGCGCGCCGAGGTCGAGGCCGGGGCGCTCGAGATTGGAGTAGCGGGAGGACATGCCTTCGATCCTATCCGGCCGGGTGCCCTCCCCACCGGAGCGGGGCGTCGGGGGGATCAGGGGGATCAGAGGAAGATGTCCGGCACCAGCCGGTCCTCGGTCGCTCCCAGGCTGTATCCGGTGAGGTCCGTGACCCCCTCGTCGCGGAGGACCTGCTCGTCCGTGTAGAAGTTGCCGGTGCAGTCGCTTGCGGCCCGCACGAGCACGGCGTGCGCGGCGTCGGCGACGATGTCGGCGCTGCGGGCGGCCTGCACCATGCGGGTCCCGCCGGGCATGTTGCGGATGGCTGCCGTGTCGATCAGCGTCGCGGGCCAGAGTGAGTTCACGGCGACGCCGTCGTCCTTCAGTTCCTCCGCGAGCCCCAGGGTGGTCAGGCTCATGCCGTACTTGGCCATGGTGTAGGCGAGGTGCAGGCCCGCCCACCTCGGGGCGAGGTTCAGCGGGGGCGAGAGGGTCAGGATGTGGGGGTTGGCCGACCGTTTCAGGGCGTCGAGGGCGAACTTGCTCAGCATGAAGGTGCCGCGCACGTTGATGTCCGCCATGAGGTCGTAGCGCTTCATGTCGACGTCGGGGGTCTTCGAGAGGTCGATCGCCGAGGCGTTGTTGACCACGATGTCGATCCCGCCGAAGCGACCGACGGTGGCGTCCACGGCGGCGCGGACGTCGTCGTCGTTCCGGACGTCGCCGACGAACGGCAGCGCGGCCCCGCCGGCCGCCTCGATCTGCTCCGCGGCGGTGTACACGGTGCCCTCGAGCTTGGGGTGCGGCTCGCCGGTCTTGGCCATGATGGCGACGTTCGCGCCGTCGCGGGCCGCCCTCAGGGCGATGGCGAGGCCGATGCCGCGGCTCCCGCCCGACATGATGATGGTGCGTCCGGCGAGGGTGGGGAGACGGTCCGCCCCGGCATCCGTGGCGGGTGATTCCTGAGCTTCGTCGCGTGCAGTCATGGCACCAGCCTAAGCACTCCCCCCAGCGGGAGCGGCGTGCGACGCACCGATGTTACCGGCGGGTAACATCGCTCGGCCGGCTAATCGATGGGGAGGGAAACTGTAGGGCTCCTACAACAGCGGGCGCCGTGGGCGTCACTAGACTGGGTGGATTGCGCCGAACGTTGTCGGAAACCTCCAGTGACGCAGCGCATACCCCCGCCACCCGCCGACCGGAGTACCAATGCACCAGGACCTGCAGCCCGACCTCACCACGACGGCCGGGAAGCTCGCCGACTTCCGGAGGCGCACCGCGCTCTCGGAGCAGCCCTCAGGTCCCGAGGCCATCGAGAAGCAGCACGCGCGCGGCAAGAACACGGCGCGCGAGCGCATCGACCTGCTGGTCGACGAAGGCTCCTTCGTCGAATTCGACGCCCTCGCCGTCCACCGCTCGACGGCCTTCGGCATGGAGCGGAAGAAGCCGCTGGGCGACGGCGTGGTCTCCGGCTACGCGACGGTGGACGGACGGCTGATCGCCGTCTTCAGCCAGGACTTCACCGTCTACGGCGGATCCCTCAGCCAGGTCAACGGCGAGAAGATCGTCAAGGTGCAGGAGTTCGCGCTCCGCAACGGCTGCCCGGTCATCGGCATCAACGACGGCGGTGGGGCACGCATCCAGGAGGGCGTGGCCTCGCTGGCGATGTTCGCGGACATCTTCCGCAACAACGTGCACGCCTCGGGCGTCGTCCCGCAGATCTCCCTCATCATGGGTCCCTGCGCCGGCGGTGCGGCCTACTCCCCCGCGCTCACCGATTTCGTGGTCATGGTGGACAAGACCTCGCACATGTTCATCACCGGTCCCGATGTCATCAAGACCGTCACCGGCGAGGACGTCGACATGGAGACCCTCGGCGGCGCCCGGCAGCACAACACGACGACGGGGACCTCCGCCTACCTCGCCACCGACGAGGCCGACGCCATCGGCTTCGTGCGCGAGCTCCTCGACTTCCTGCCCTCGAACAACCTCGCCGAGGCCCCGCTGACGGAGTTCGTCGAGGAGCCGGACACCACCGACGAGGACCTCGCCCTCGATGCGCTCATCCCCGACGCCGCCAACCAGCCGTACGACATGCACGCCGTCATCGCCGCGGTGGTGGACGACGGCCACTTCCTCGAGCTGCAGGCCCTCTATGCACCGAACGTCGTCACCGGGTACGCCCGGGTGGAGGGCCACACCATCGGGATCGTCGCCAACCAGCCGCTGCAGTTCGCCGGCACGCTCGACATCAACGCCTCCGAGAAGGCGGCCCGCTTCGTCCGCCACTGCGACGCCTTCAACATCCCCATCCTGACCCTGGTGGACGTGCCCGGATTCCTCCCGGGCAAGGACCAGGAGTTCCAGGGCATCATCCGCCGCGGCGCCAAGCTGCTCTACGCCTATGCGGAAGCCACCGTACCGAAGCTGACGGTGATCACGCGCAAGGCCTACGGCGGCGCGTACATCGTCATGGGCTCCAAGAAGCTCGGGGCGGACCTGAACCTCGCGTGGCCCACCGCGCAGATCGGTGTGATGGGCGCGCAGGGCGCGGTGAACATCCTGTACCGCGGCCGGCTGAAGGCCGTGGCCGACGCAGGGGGTGATGTCGAGGCGGCGCGCGCCGACGCCGTCCAGCAGTACGAGGAGGAGTTGCTCAACCCGTACCAGGCAGCGGAGCTCGGGTACGTGGACTCCGTCATCGCGCCGTCGGACACCCGGCTCCACATCGTCCGCGGCCTGCGGGCGCTCCGTGACAAGCGGGCGTCCAACCCCGCCAAGAAGCACGGGAACATCCCGCTGTGAGCGGCCACCGGGACGGGCACGACGGCGATGCTACGGCCTCGGCCGATCCCGTCGACGACGCCGGCGCCGAGGGCGCCGTGCTCTCCGTGGTCTCGGGTGCGCCGACGGACGAGGAGCTGGCGGCGCTCACCGCCGTCGTCCTCGCCCTCCGGGATACCGGCGAGGTGGAGGAGGCCCCGGACCAGGGGCGGTCCTGGTTGCGCCGTGCCCTGCTGCGGCTCGGGCCGACCCCCGGCCCCGGCTCATGGCGGCGCAGCGTCCGCTGACGGCGTCCGTCCGTCCGCCGAGCGGCCCGTCCGAGGGCGTGCGCGGCGTCGGGGCAGCGGCCCTGGCTGCGCCCCGTTCGGGGCAGCGCCGGGGATACCGCGGGCCGGATCAGGTCACCGCGCCGGGACGGTGCGGCTCCGGCCGCGGAACTCCGCGACCGCCCCGTCCGCCGAGGTGACGTGGACGTCGTACAGGCCGCTCCGCCCGGTGCTCGACAGGACCGACCCGACGGCAGTGAGGGTCTGGCCCTCGTAGGCCGGCGCGAGGAACGTGACGTCGGCCCCGGACGCGACGGTGATGACCCCCGGTGTGCCCGCCGGGTCGTTGCACGCCAGGGCGAAGCACGTATCGGCGAAGGCGAAGAGCACGCCGCCGTGCACGATCCCGAAGCCGTTCACCATGTCCCGGCGGAGCACCATCGAGATGCGCGCGCTGCCGGACTCCGCCGCCTCGACGGAGACCCCGAGCCAGGCGGACATGTGGTCGTTCTCGAGGAGCGGATGGGTGATGGGCATGAGCGGCCTTCCGATGGACGTCCTCCGTGTATACCAGTGACAGGCGCCGGTGTCCGGTAGCCCCCGGTCCTCCGTGCGGTGCTACGGGCCGGTCTTGGTGGCCTCCGGCAACCGGTCGGCAGTAGGCTCGGAACGTGACCCACACCACCCCAGCCCCCGCCCCGGGCGAGCAGCCCGACCGCCCGTCCACCGCCATCGACGCCGTGGCCACCTCGTACTACGAGACCCTCCTGGAGCTCATGCCCGACTTCGCCACCGAACTGGGACTCCCGGGTCGCGAGACGGAGTACCGCGACTACTCACCGGCCGGCATCGAGGCCCTCACCGAGGCCGCCGGCACCACGCTCCGCCTGCTCGAGGACCTCGCACCGTCGGACGACGTGGACGCCGTGACCCTCGACGCCATGCGCGAACGCCTCGGCCTCGACCTCGAGATCCACGAGGCCGGGCTGGACTACTCCGAGCTGAACAACATCGCCTGCCCGGCCCAGGGCATCCGCGCCATCTTCGACCTCATGCCCACCGCGACCGCGGAGCAGTGGGGCCACATCGCGGGCCGGATGTCCGCCGTCCCTGCCGCCATCGACGGCTACGTCTCGTCGCTGCGCACGGGCCGCGAGCGCGGGCTCGTCGCTGCCCGCCGCCAGGTCGAGATCGTGATCGAGCAGTCCACGAAGTACGCGGAGGACGGCGGCTTCTTCGACGCCCTCGGCGCGACGGACCGGGCCGACGACGGCCCGCTGCCGGAGTCCCTCCGGGAGCAGCTCCGGACGGGTGCCGGTGCAGCCCGCGGCGCCTACCGCACCCTCGCCGCCTTCCTGCAGGACGACCTGCTCCCGGATGCCCCCGAGAAGGACGCCGTCGGCCGCGAACACTACGCCCTGATGTCCCGGTGCTTCCTCGGCTCGGCCGTGGACCTCGAGGAGACCTACCGATGGGGTGTCGAGGAGCTCGATCGCGTCATCGCCGAACAGGAGGCGGTGGCCGAGGAGATCAGTGCGGGCGCGACCATCCGCGAGGCGATGGACCTCCTCGACGCCGATCCGGCTCGGCAGCTCCAGGGCACCGACGCCCTGCAGGCCTGGATGCAGACCCTCTCGGACAGAGCCGTGGACGCGATGGCCGGCGTGCACTTCGACATCCCGGACGTCATGCGGCGCCTCGAATGCAGGATCGCACCCACGAAGGAGGGCGGCATCTACTACACCGGCCCGAGCGACGACTTCTCGCGACCGGGCCGGATGTGGTGGTCGGTACCCGAGGGCGAGGACTCCTTCACGACCTGGAAGGAGACCACCACCGTCTACCACGAGGGGGTCCCGGGCCACCACCTCCAGATCGCGACCGCCACCTACCAGCGGGCCCTGCTCAACCCGTGGCGCCGCAACGCCATCTGGGTCTCGGGCCAGGGCGAGGGCTGGGCGCTGTACGCGGAGCGCCTCATGCAGGAGCTCGGCTTCCTGTCCGATCCCGGCGACCGCCTCGGCATGCTCGACGCGCAGCGCATGCGGGCGGCGCGGGTGGTGTTCGACATCGGCGTGCACCTCGAACTCGAGATGCCGGAGCGATGGGGCGAGGGCACCTGGACGCCGGACAAGGGGTACGCCTTCCTGAAGGAGAACATCGCCATCAGCGAGGGACAGCTGGCCTTCGAGTTCACCCGCTACCTCGGCTGGCCCGGCCAGGCCCCCGCCTACAAGATCGGCCAGCGCCTCTGGGAGCAGGTCCGGGACGAGGTGCGCGACGCCGAAGGCGACTCCTTCGATCTCCGCGCCTTCCACACCCGGGCCCTCAACCTGGGCTCGGTGGGACTCGACACCCTGCGGCGAGCGCTGGTCGCATAGCGCGAGCTTCGTCACACGCGGGCGGGCCTGCAGGCCCGCCCGCCCGTGATGGCGGCGGCCGGCGGTCGGGCCTCGTCCCGCTGCGGATAGACGGTGCGTAACATTTCGCAACCTGCACTTCGTCCCGGTATACGCCGACCCCTAGTGTTTCCGGCGTGTCTACTGAAACCACCTCCGTGCCCACGCGGCGACCGTTGCCCCGCTGGGTGACCTCGTTCGGTCCGCAGATCATCGCCGCCCTCGTCGTCGGCCTGGCCCTCGGCCTCCTCGCGAAGAACACCGGCCACACGGCCGAGACGCCCAACGGACTCGGCACCACGCTCGCCACCCTCGGCTCGAGCTACGTGGCCCTGCTGCGCGCCGCCGTCGTCCCCCTCATCTTCACCGCCGTGGTCAGCTCGATCGCAAACCTGCGTGCGGTGAACAACGCCGCGCGCCTCGCCGGCCAGACCCTGCTGTGGTTCGCCATCACGGCCCTCATCTCCGTGGTCATCGGGATCGCGCTGGGAGTCGTCTTCCAGCCGGGAGCCGGCACGGGCGCCACCCAGCCGGACGAGTACACGGGGACCACCGGCAGCTGGTGGGCGTTCCTCACCGGGCTCATCCCGGCGAACTTCCTCGGACTGCAGGCATCCTCCAGTGTCGCCGAATCGGGCTCGGTCACCACGGCGCTGAACTTCAACGTCCTGCAGGTGCTGGTGGTCGCCATCGCCGTCGGTATCGCCGCGCTCAAGGTCGGCAAGCAGGCCGAGCCCTTCCTGACCTTCAACGCGTCCGCCCTCGCCGTCATCCAAAAGGTGCTCTGGTGGATCATCCGCATCGCACCGCTCGGCACGGTGGGGCTCATCGGCAACGCGGTCGCGGTCTACGGCTGGGACACCATCGGCTCGCTCGGCAAGTTCACCCTCGCCATCTACGTGGGCCTGGCCCTCGTGCTGTTCGCCGTGTACCCGGTGCTGGTCAAGACCCACGGGCTGTCCGTCCGCCAGTACTTCTCCGGCGCGTGGCCGGCGATCCAGCTCGCCTTCGTGTCGCGCTCCTCGGTGGGCACCCTCCCGCTGACCCAGCGTGTGGCGGAGCGGAACCTGGGCGTTCCCCGCGCCTATGCGTCCTTCGCCGTCCCCCTCGGTGCGACGACGAAGATGGATGGCTGCGCGGCCATCTACCCCGCCATCTCGGCGATCTTCGTGGCCCAGTTCTTCGGCATCGACCTGACGCTCACGCAGTACCTGCTGATCGCGCTCGTGTCGGTCCTCGGCTCGGCCGCGACCGCCGGGACCACGGGCGCAGTCGTCATGCTGACCCTCACGCTCTCCACCCTGGGACTCCCCCTCGCCGGCGTCGGCCTGCTCCTCGCCGTCGACCCGATCCTCGACATGGGGCGTACCGCGGTCAACGTCGCGGGCCAGGCCCTCATCCCCACGATCGTCGCCAAGCGGGAGGGCATCCTGGACACCCGTCTCTACGACGCGCAGCGCAACGGTGATCCATTCGCCGATGACAGCACGATCGACGAGGTCGACGTGGAGACCGCCGCCTCCGCCACGAACGACGGCATCTCGGTGGCCCGCTGACCGCGGATACCCCCTCCGGTCGCTGACTGCGGCCCGCCCCGACCACCGGGGCGGGCCGCAGCCGTTCCCCGCTAACGATTCGGCGCCGTTCGACGGCACAGCGGCGCTTTCCCGTCCCGGTAGGCGGACCATGGACTCACCTATCCAGCTCGACAAGGTGGTGCGCCATGAACCGATCGCGCACGACGGGGAAGATCCCCGCCGCACTCGCCGTCCTCGCCCTGACCGCAGGCCTCGGCCTCGCGGGGGCGCCGCCGGCATCCGCCGCATACTGCGGCATCACGTGGGGCTCGACGGCCAAGACCGCCCCCACCTCCTCCTCCGCTCCCATCACCGATGTGCGCTCCGGCCGGCACACGTGCTTCGACCGGCTCGTCATCGATGCCCGCGGCCCCGTCTCCGGGTACCGCGTGGCCTACGTGGACCAGGTGACCCAGCCGGGCTCGGGCGCCACCGTCCCCCTCAGGGGTGGTGCACGCATCTCCCTCACGGTCCTCGCGCCGGCCTACGACGCCGCAGGACGGGCCACCTACTCACCGGCGAACCGGACGGAGCTCACGGATGTGGCGGGCTACTCCACGTTCCGCCAGGTGGCCCTCGCCGGGAGCTACGAGGGCCGGACGACGCTCGGCCTCGGTGTGCGGGCGCGCCTTCCCGTCCGTGTCATGGTCCTGCCCGGCCCGGGCACCGGTTCGAGGGTGGTGGTCGACGTCGCACACCAGTGGTGAGGATTTCTACCGGTCCCGGCGCGCCGTCGCTCCGGGACCGGGCCCCGGCCTGGACGGCGACCGGCCCCGGCGTCCCCGGCCCTAGGCTTGGGGCATGACCGCACGCCTGATCCTCGCCTCCAGATCGCCTGCCCGCACCAAGCTCCTCGCCGAGGCGGGCATCGAGCACCGCGTCCTCGTCTCGGACGTCGACGAACCCGCCGTCGTCGCCGCCTACGGCGAGCTCGACCCGCACGACACATCACTGCTTCTCGCTCGCGCCAAGGCGGAGGCGGTCGCGTCACTGCCCGACGCCGATGGCTCACTGGTGATCGGCTGCGATTCCGTCTTCGAGTTCGACGGCGAGGCCCACGGCAAGCCCTACGAGTCCGCCGTGGCCATCGAGCGCATCAGCCGCATGCGCGGACGGTCGGGCGTCCTCCACACGGGCCACTGGCTCGTGGACACGCGTGACGGCGGTTCGGGTGCGACCATCGGCGCAGTGTCCTCGGCAACGGTGTACTTCGGGGCCATGACCGACGACGAGGTGCGGCGGTACGTGGCCAGCGGGGAACCGCTGCAGTGCGCGGGATCCTTCACCCTCGACGGCCTCGGCGGTGCGTTCATCGACCGCATCGACGGGGACCCGCACGCCGTCGTCGGGCTCAGCATCTCCACCCTGCGAGCGTTGCTCCACTCTGCCGGGGTGCCCATCACCGCCCTGTGGGGCGACGCGCCGGCGTTGTAGGTTCCCTACAAAGGATCGGCACACAACACTCCCTCGGACCACGATCCATGGGCAGAAGCGACAAAGGCGGGCTAGGCTCCGATCTGAGAAGAAGGAGTTCAATCCCCCATGAGCCAGTCCCCCGCAGCCCCGTCCGAGTCGTCCGACACCGGTACCCCGAGCAGCCCCGCCGGTCGCTCGCGGGAACTCAGGCCCATGACGAAGGTGCTGGTGGCAAACCGCGGGGAGATCGCCGTGCGCGTGATCCGGGCGGCACGGGACGAGGGCCTCGCCTCGGTCGCCGTCTACGCCGATCCGGATCGGGACGCCCTCCACGTCCGGATGGCCGACGAGGCCTTCGCTCTGGGCGGCGAGACCGCGGCGGAGTCGTACCTCGTCATGGACAGCATCCTCGACGCCGCGCGGCGCAGCGGGGCCGACGCCATCCATCCCGGGTACGGCTTCCTCTCCGAGAACGCCGAGTTCGCGCAGCGCGTGATCGACGCCGGGATCACCTGGATCGGGCCGTCGCCCGAGTCCATCTCGCAGCTCGGCGACAAGGTGCAGGCCCGGCACATCGCCGAGCGTGTGGGCGCCCCCCTGGTCCCGGGGACCAAGGACCCGGTCGAATCCGTGCAGGAGGTCGTCGACTTCGCGCAGGAGTTCGGGCTGCCCCTGGCCATCAAGGCGGCCTTCGGCGGCGGCGGACGTGGCATCAAGGTGGTGCGCAGCCACGAGGAGATTCCCGAACTGTTCGAGTCGGCGGTCCGCGAGGCGACGGCGGCCTTCGGCCGCGGCGAGTGCTTCGTGGAGCGTTTCCTCGACGCACCCCGGCACGTCGAGACGCAGTGCCTCGCCGACGCGTACGGCTCGGTCGTCGTCGTCTCGACGCGTGACTGCTCACTCCAGCGCCGCAACCAGAAGCTCGTCGAGGAGGCGCCGGCTCCGTTCCTGTCTGCTGAGCAGAACACCCGGCTGTACGAGGCGTCCAAGGCCATCCTCCGTGCGGCGGGCTACCAGGGCGCCGGCACCTGCGAGTTCCTCGTGGGACAGGACGGCACCATCTCCTTCCTCGAGGTCAACACCCGCCTGCAGGTGGAGCACCCCGTCTCGGAGGAGGTCACCGGGCTCGACCTCGTGCGGGAACAGTTCAGGATCGCCCGCGGCGAGGAACTCGGCTACGGGGATCCAGCCGTCCGCGGCCACTCCTTCGAGTTCCGGATCAACGGGGAGGACGCCGGCCGTGGCTTCATGCCCGCTCCGGGCACGGTCCAGACGTTCACGCTCCCGAGCGGACCGGGTGTCCGCGTGGATTCCGGGATCGAGGCCGGAGAGGTCATCGGTGGCAACTTCGACTCCATGCTGGCCAAGCTGATCGTCACCGGCGCCACCCGCGAACAGGCGCTCCAGCGCGCGCGGCGGGCCATCGGTGAGATGGTGATCGAGGGCATGCCGACCGTGCTCCCCTTCCACGCCGCCGTCGTCGCCGATCCGGCCTTCGCCCCGGAGAGCGGGCCGTTCTCCGTGCACACCCGCTGGATCGAGACCGGCTTCGCCAACACCATCGAGCCGTGGACCGGCCCGGCGGAGCCGACGCCGGAGGAGGACACCCGCCAGCGCGTCACCGTCGAGGTCGGCGGCCGCCGCCTCGACGTGGTCCTTCCTGCCGGCCTCGGAGCATCCCCGAACGGCCGGACCGGCACGCCGGCCAAGTCGAAGAAGTCCGCCCGTGCCCGGGCCGGGAAGACGGCCGTCAGCGGGGACGAGCTGACCTCGCCCATGCAGGGGACGATCGTGAAGGTCGCCGCCAGCGACGGCGATGCGGTGCGTGAGGGTGACCTGATCGTCGTGCTCGAGGCCATGAAGATGGAGCAACCCCTGACCGCCCACAAGTCCGGAACCCTGTCCGGTCTCACCGCGGCACCCGGGGACACCGTCTCGGCGGGATCGGTGATCGCCACCATCGGCGATTGAGCCGGTCCGTCCCGGACCGTCAGCCGCCGTTACCCTTGCCCCGGGCTTCGTCCGCAGCTTTGTCGGCGGCCCTCTCGGCCTCCTTCCTGGCCTGCTCGGCGGCCTTCTCCGCGGCCTTCCGCTGCTGCTCGGCGGCCTTGTCAGCCCCCTGCCCGCCGTCACCCGGCGTCACTGCCCCCTGATCAACCGCTCCCCCGTCCCCCGCGTCCTCGTCCGGTTCGTTCTCCTCGGCTTCGTTCTCGTCCGTCTCGCCGGGTGTAGGTGCCGCCGGTGCCGCCGGTGCCTCCGAGACCGGAGCCGGGACCGGCGACTCCGGTGCCGGGTCCGCCGGGGCCGGAGTCGTCCCTGCCGGCGCCGGAGGGCCCGAGGTCCCTGTCGGGGCCGGCTCGGGCGCCGGGGTCCCCGCGGGAGCACCGTCGGCCGGCTCCTCCGCGGCCCGGAGGGAGGCGATCACGGCATCGATGTGCATGCCGATGAGCGAGGCACGGTCCTCGTTCACCGTTCCCGCGTCGCGGGCGCCGTCCACTTCCGCCCGGAGGCGTTCGGCCAGGGCGATCGCCCCGGTGCTGTCGCCTCCGGCTGCGGTGGCAGCGATGGTGCGCACCTCCGCCTGGAGGTCCCCCGCCGTCGCGGGATCGATCGGCTCGGCGCCGCACCCGCCGAGGAGCAGTGCCGCAGCGGCGAGCACCGGAAGGACGCCGATCCTGTACCGGGTCATCACTGCACGCTTTCGTAGAGTTCCTGGAGCCGCTCGCCCGGTTCGCCCGGCACCGCCGGCAGGGGCTCGATCCCGGGCGGGGAGCCGTCCGCGGTCATCGTTATCATGATCCAGAGGCCTGCGGCCGCCAGGGCCAGCACGGCGAGGAGAGCCAGGACCCACGGCAGGGCGGAGCGACGGCGGACGGGACGGGACGATGGACGCGGATCCCGGGTCTCGCCCGCGCCGTCGGGGTGGTTCTGGTCCACGGCGTCCGACACCCTGGTCGGGGCAACCCCCTGCGCCTGCTGCGCAGTGTCCGGGGCACGGTCACTCCAGGGGCGCTCCGCAGCGCCGACGCGACGCAGGCCCGAGACGCTGTCCGTGACGCGGTCCGACGGCGCCGGTAATGCTGTCACCGCAGGTGCAGGCCGTGCCGGGACCGCCGTCGACGGCAGGGGCGACGGCGACGGTAGCTCGGGGGCAGGCAGGACCGCCGTGCGTGGATGGGTCGACGACGGGGACTCGACGGCCGCGGGCACGGCCGCCGTGCCTGCATCGGGTGACGGCGCGCGCTCGGTGGCGGGAGGGAGGACCGCAGTGTGCGGGTCGAGCGACGCGGATGGCCCGGCGGCAACGGGCATCGCCGCGGTGCGCGGCTCCGGCGAGGCCGCGCCCCGGGGACCGGGCGCCGTCCAGGCAGCCGCCGGCACCTCGGTCGACGGCGTGCCGGCGGGCTCCCTCGACGCGCCGGTCGCGTCGGGTCCGCGCTGCGGGCCCATGACAATGAGGGCACGGACGACGCCTGCGGCGTCCGGTCGATCGTCGGGGTCGTCCAGGGTCATCGAGACGAGGAGGGCCGAGAGGGCGGGCCCTGCGGCGTGCGGGATGGACGGGCTCCGGTGGAGCCTGGCCAGGGCGCTCTCGATACCGGTGCCGGGAAAGGCACGTTCACCCGTGAGGGCCTCGATCAGCACGAGCCCCAGCGAGTAGATGTCCGAGGGCCGGCCCACGCCGTCGCCCCGTGCCTGTTCCGGGCTGAAGTAGGCGGCGCTGCCGATGACCTGCCCGGTCGCCGTCATACGGCCGCCGTCGAAGAACCGGGCGATCCCGAAATCCGTGAGCAGATAGCCGAAGAGCCCGCTGTGGGGATCCGCCTCGCGCGTCAGGATGTTGGAGGGTTTCAGGTCGCGGTGCACGATGCCCTGGCCGTGGATGTACTGCAGCGTCCGGGCGAGATCGAGCGCCATTGTCCGGACCTCCTCGCGGCCGAGCGGTCCGGAGGTCCGGAGCCGGACGCCGAGATCCGGGCCGTCCACGAGTTCCATCACGAGGTAGGCGCCGTCCTGCGCGTCCTCACCGTTGTCCATGTCGAGGACCCGCACCAGCCCGGGGTGATCGAGTCGCGCCAGCATGCGCGCCTCCGCTGATCCGCGTTCCAGGCCGTCGGCGGTGCCGGGCCTGAACAGTTTGACGGCCACGTCCCGCCCGAGGCGGGTGTCCCGGGCCGTGAAGACATCCGCCATGCCGCCGGTGCCGACGCGCTTACCCAGCGCGTACCTCCCGGCCAGAGCCTGCTGTTCCATGTCGCCCGTTCCTACTACCCCGTCTTCCGCCTCCGGGCGAGCAGCGGCTGCGTCCGGGCAGGTGCTAAGCCTGCTGTGCTTCCAGTGTAGGGGGGCCGTGGCGGCGGCGCGCAAGCACAGCCACCACGGGCAAGCCGACCCGTCGGCTCACGAGCCCGGAACGACGACGGCGCCGCACCCTGGTGGGTGCGGCGCCGTCGGGTGATGCGGTGGGAGCTAGGCGACGTTGTTCTCGTAGTCGTGGTCGCGGGTCTCGCGGGAGACGAAGAGGGCGATGAACGTGGCCACGGCGGCCACGCTGAGGTAGGCGCCGACGAGTACGGTGCTGCCGCCCGCGGCCTGCCAGAGTGCCACGGCGATGAACGAGGCGGGTGCTGCACCGATCATGCTCGAGACGTTGTAGGCGACGGCGGAGCCCGTGTAGCGGACGTTGGCAGGGAACAGCTCGGGAAGGACGGCGGCCATCGGCCCGAAGGTGAGGCCCATGAGGGTGAAGCCGACGATCAGCAGCACCATGGCGCCCGCCGTGCCCGCGGCGAACAGCGGCGCCCAGAGCAGTCCGAAGACCCCGATGCCCACGGTGGTGGCGAGCAGCATCTTCCGGCGGCCGAAGCGCTCGGCCAGCGGGCCGGAGATGATGGTGAAGATCCCGAAGAACACCACGCCGATGATCAGCATCCACAGGAAGTCCGGCCGGCTCATGCCGAGGCCGGGCACGAAGGAGTCGATCTGCGCCTGCGTCAGTGTCTTGCCGGCGGCCTCGGCGCGGGCCTGCGCCTGCTCGAGCGAGGACGGCGCCGTCCCGTAGGTCAGCGTGAAGGCAGTCATGAAGTAGAAGAGCACGTAGGTGGCGAACATGATGAACGTGCCGAGCAGGAGCGGACGCCAGTGGGAGCGGAACACGGTGCCGAGCGGGAGCTTGACCACCTTGCCCTCGGTCTGGACCTTCTGGAACGAGGCGCTCTCGATGAGCTTCAACCGGACGTACAGGCCGATGATCACCATGACAGCACTCAGCAGGAACGGCACGCGCCAGCCCCAGGCCATGAAGTCCTCCGCCGAGAGCGTGGTGCTCAGCAGCACGAACAGCAGGTTGGCGAGGATGAAGCCGATCGGTGCACCCAGCTGCGGGAAGGTCCCGAAGATGGCCCGCTTGCCCTCGGGTGCGTTCTCCGTGGCCAGGAGGGCGGCACCGCTCCACTCGCCACCGAGCGCCAGACCCTGGAGGAAGCGGAGCACCACGAGCAGGAACGGCGCCCAGAAGATCCAGCCCGAGCCCTCGGCGGTCGGCAGCACACCGATGAGGAAGGTCGCGATACCCATAGTCAGCAGCGAGGCGACCAGCGTCGCCTTCCTGCCGATCTTGTCACCGAAGTGCCCGAAGAGGATGGAGCCGAGGGGCCGGGCGACGAACGCGACGCCGAAGACGGCGAAGGAGCTGAGCAGCTGGTTCGCCGACGTCTGGTTCGGGAAGAACAGGGCCGGGAACACCAGGACGGCGGCCGTCGCGTAGATGTAGAAGTCGTAGAACTCGATGGTGGTGCCGATGAGGCTGGCGAAGATCACCCGCCCCCGGGAGTTCAGGGGCTTCGTGGCTCCGCTTCGGTCAGCGGCTGTGGAGGAGGTCATGGAGTCGGCTTTCTCGGGCTGGACACCGGACCGCAGGCACCCCGAGGAGCGGCGCAGCCCGGAGCCCGTGCTTCAGGAGTACCCGGATATCAGACCACCAGTGTCCACGTGCTGGATAAGCGTGTCCACACTCTGGACCATGGGAACTCTTCCGGGCGCTCCGATCCCGCCGCCGCCCGCCCTAGATGCGGACGTGCAGCCTGCGCGCAGCCTCCGAGATCGACCCCGTGAGCGACGGGTAGACCGTGAAGGTATTGGCGACGTCGTCCACATGCAGCTTCTTCGTCACGGCGAGCGCCAGCGGGAAGATCAGCTCCGAGGCACGGGGCCCGACGACGACACCGCCGATCACCGTTCCCGAGCCCTTGCGGGAGATCACCTTCACGAACCCGTCCTTGACGTTCATCATCTTCGCCCGGGCGTTGGTGTGCAGGGACAGCTTCACGACGTCACCCTGGTACCGGCCCGAGGCGATGTCCTCCTCCGTCACGCCGACCGTGGCGATCTCGGGTGACGTGAAGATGTTCGACGCGACCTGCTTCAGCTTGATCGGACTGACCGAATCACCCATGAGGTGGGCGATGGCGATCCGGCCCTGCATCGCTGCGACCGACGCCAGGGCGAACACGCCCGTGCAGTCCCCTGCCGCATAGACGTTGGGTGCCGTGGTGCGAGAGACGCCGTCCACCTGGATGTGTCCGGACTCGCTGACGGCCACACCCGCCTCCTCGAGCCCGATCCCGGCCGTCCGCGGCACGGCCCCGACCGCCACGAGGCAGTGGCTCCCCTCGACCGTCCGGCCGTCCGCGAGGTGGACCACCACGCCGTTCTCCGTCCTGTCGACGGCGTTGGCCCGCGACTGCGAGAGGACGGTCATGCCGCGGTCCTTGAAGACCCCCTCGAGGACCTCCGCGGCGTCCGCGTCCTCGCCGGGCAGCACGCGGTCTCGGCTCGAGATGAGGGTGACCTTCGACCCGAGGCCGTTGTAGGCGCTGGCGAACTCGGCCCCGGTGACGCCCGAACCCACGACGATGAGGTGCTCGGGGATCTCGCGGAGGTTGTAGAGCTGGGTCCAGTTGAAGATGCGCTCGCCGTCGGGCATGGCGCTGGGAAGCTCACGGGGCGTCGCGCCGACCGCGAGGAGGACGGCGTCGGCCTCGACGATCAGGGTGTCTCCCTCCGACTCCACCTCGAGGCGGTGGTTGTCCAGCAGCTTCCCTGTGCCAATGATGACGCGCACGCCGAGGCGCTCGAGCGTCGCGCGGATGTCCGAGGACTGCTCGACCGCGAGCTTGAGCAGGCGCTGGTTGACCTTGTCGAGGTCCGCCGAGACCGCGCTGTCGGCGGAGAAGCGCACACCGAGCCCGCTCGCGTCCGTGAAACGCGTCATGGTGTCGGCCGTCGCGATGAGCGTCTTCGACGGGACCACATCCGTCAGGACAGCGGAACCACCGAGTCCCTGGCTCTCGACGATGGTCACCTGGGCGCCGAGCGAGGACGCCACCATCGCGGCTTCGTAACCGCCGGGTCCGCCGCCCAGGATCGCCAGGCGCAGTGAGCTGAGATCGAGTTGATTGGTCACGCGTCCATCATCGCGCATGCCACCGACACGTCGGAACAGCGAACGGTGTGCCACCCGGCCACGACACCCTGTGCCTGTGGGTGCGGCCGATGGGCAGAGGGTAAGTTGTAGCGGTGACTTCCGACTCCTCCCCCGACCCTTTCGACCTGGCCCGCGACGCTGCAGGCCACATCGCCCGAGCAACCGGCATCGACCGGCATGACACGGCCCTCGTCCTCGGCTCCGGCTGGGGCGAGGCGGCCGAGCTCATCGGCGAGACCACCCACACGCTGGACGCCGCGGACATCCCCGGCTTCTCCGCCCCCGCCGTGGTGGGCCACACCGGCACCATCCGCTCCATCCTGACCCCCAACGGCAAGCGGGCCCTGGTCCTGGGCGCGCGCACCCACTACTACGAGGGCAAGGGCGTCCGCGCCGTCGTCCACGGCGTGCGGACGGCAGCGGCGACGGGTGCGACGACGATGATCCTGACGAACGGCTGCGGCGGGCTGCAGGAGCAGTGGCAGCCCGGCACCCCCGTCCTGATCAGCGACCACATCAACCTCACGGCGTCGTCGCCCCTCGAGGGAGCCACCTTCGTGGACCTCACGGACCTCTACTCGACCCGGCTGCGCGCCCTCGCCCGCACCGTGGACCCGACGCTGGACGAGGGGGTCTACGCACAGTTCACCGGACCGCACTACGAGACCCCGGCCGAGGTGCAGTACGCCAAGCGCATCGGCGCCGATCTCGTGGGCATGTCCACGGCCCTCGAGGCCATCGCAGCACGTCATGCCGGCATGGAGGTCTTCGGCATCTCGCTGGTCACGAACCTCGCCGCCGGCATCAGCCCCGTCCCCCTCAGCCACACCGAGGTCCTCCAAGCGGGCCAGGCGGCCGGCCCGCGGATCTCGCGCCTGCTCGCCGACATCGTCGCGACCATCTGACCGCTTTCCGTCCGCCCGCCCACCCCGCTGGAGGGCTCGGCGGCCGGACCACCGCAGCACGACCGGTGCCCGTCCGGCCGCCGTCGACGATCCACCGTTAGGGACCCGCATGACCACCCCGGAACTGGACACCCTCCTCAGCACGGCCGACGACTGGGCCGCCGCCGACCCCGACCCGAGGACGGCTGACGAACTTCGGACCCTCGTGGGGCGGGTTCGGGACGGCGGAGCGCCGGCGGCAGCCGCGGAACAGGACCTCCGTGACCGCTTCTCCGGTCCGCTCGCCTTCGGCACGGCCGGACTGCGCGCAGCACTCGGCGCGGGTCCGAACCGGATGAACCGGGTCGTGGTGCGCCGTGCGGCCGCGGGTGTCGCCGCCCACGTCCTCGACCTCGCGGCCGGCGCCTACGTCCCGCGCGCCGTCGTCGGCTTCGACGCCCGGCACAACTCCAGGGTGTTCGCCGAGGAATCGGCGGCGATCCTCACCGCCGCCGGGATCGAGACCTTCCTCATGCCGACCGAGCTGCCGACACCGGTGGTCGCGTACGCGATCCGCACGCTGGCCTGCGAGGTCGGCATCATGGTCACGGCGAGCCACAACCCGCCGCAGGACAACGGCTACAAGGTGTACCTCGGCGGACGCGCCGTGGAGGAGGACGCCCGGGGCGTCCAGATCGTGGCACCGCACGACTCGGGTATCGCCGCGCACATCGACGCCGCCGGCGCGCTCTCGGACATCGTCCTGGCCCCGGAGGGCTGGACCGTCCTGCCCGGAAGCATCGAGGCCGACTACGTCTCCGCCGTCGCGGCCCTCGCCGATCCGGCGTCGTCGGCGCGCGGGCTCAGGATCGTCCTCACGCCGCTGCACGGCGTGGGTGGACGCACGGCGCAGGCCGTCCTGTCGGAAGCCGGCTTCGACGACGTCACCGTCGTCCGGCGCCAGGCCGAGCCGGACCCGGACTTCCCCACCGTCGCCTTTCCGAACCCCGAGGAGCCGGGCGCACTTGATCTCGCCCTCGCCTTGGCCCAGGAGACCGGAGCGGACCTCGTGATCGCCAACGACCCCGATGCCGACCGCGTGGCCCTCGCCGCCCGGGAACCGTCCACCGGTGTCTGGCGCATGCTCCGTGGTGACGAGGTGGGCTCCCTGCTCGGCCTGCATCTCGCCGCCCGCCTCGGCTCGGGTGGACGGGACACCCCGTCGGCAGGAGCCGGCGCACGCGGGGTCTTCGCGAACTCGATCGTGTCCTCCCGCCTGCTCGGGCGGATCGCCGCCGTCTCGGGGATCGATCATGTCCAGACGCTGACCGGCTTCAAGTGGATCGCGCGCGTGCACGGGCTCTCCTTCGGCTACGAGGAAGCGCTGGGCTACTGCGTGGCTCCCGAACTCGTCCGGGACAAGGACGGCATCTCCGCCGGCCTCCTCCTCGCCGAACTCGCCGCGGCCACCAAGGCCGACGGCCGCACGCTCTTCGACCTGCTCGACGACGCCTTCCTGGTGCACGGCCTGCATGCCTCGGACCAGCTGTCCGTCCGCGTCGGCAGCCTCGGACTGCTGGGGGCCATGATGAACCGGCTGCGCGAGAACCCGCCGTCGTCCTTCGCCGACTCGCCGGTGACCACGGCCGAGGATCTCGCGCAGGGCTCGGCCCACCTGCCTCCCACCGACGGGCTGCTCTACGTCACGCAGGACGAGACGCGCGTGATCATCCGGCCGAGCGGCACCGAACCGAAACTCAAGTGCTACCTCGAGGTCGTCGAGCCGGTCGGCTCTGCGGCCGAGCTCTCCGCCGCCAAGGAGGCGGCCCGCCTCCGGCTGCAGGCCGTACGCCGGGACGTCGGCGAGGCGCTCGGGCTCTGAACCCCTCCTGCCGCGGGGGCGGCAGCCGTCCGCGGTACGGGCGGCGGCATGGAAGGATGGACGCCATGTCTACCGATGCCTCCCTCGCGTCCTTCATCGACCACACCCTGCTCAAGCCCGAAGCCAGCCGTGAGCAGATCCTCACCATCTGCCGGGAAGCGGTCGAGTACTCCTTCAAGTCCGTCTGCGTCAATCCGCTCTGGGTCAGTACCGTCCGCACCGCGGTGAAGGACACCGGCGTCCTCACCTGTTCGGTCATCGGGTTCCCCCTCGGGGCCAGCACCACCGAGGTCAAGGTCGTCGAGGCGCGCGGCGCCGTGGCCGACGGCGCCGACGAGATCGACATGGTCATCGACATCGCCGCTGCACGGGCCGGTGAACGCGACGTCCTGGTCCAGGACATCCGGGCCGTCGCGGACGCCGTGCACGAGAACGGTGCCATCCTCAAGGTCATCATCGAGACCGCCCTGCTGTCGGACGAGCAGAAGGTGCTGGCCTGCGAAGCGGCCGTCGAGGCAGGAGCGGATTTCGTGAAGACCTCCACCGGGTTCAACGGCGGCGGGGCGACCGTCGAGGACATCGCCCTCATGCGGCGGACGGTCGGCCCGGACCTCGGCGTCAAGGCCTCGGGCGGGGTCCGCTCGCTCGAGGACGCCCGCGCGATGATCGGCGCCGGCGCAACCCGTATCGGAGCGAGCTCGGGAGTCGCTATCGTTAAGGGAGAACAGGGCGCCGCAGGCTACTGACGGCGAACCAGCCAGGACAGCGCGGAACCGGCCGTCACAGCACGCTAGGAGAACACATGTCACACCAGGTCAACGCCGAGAGCCAGCCCGCCCACGCCGGCAAGGGTCACCTCGTCAGCAACATCGTATGGTTCGTGGTCATCTTCGGTGCATTCCTGCTGAGCATCTACCTGCTGACCTGGTTCACGCCGCAGGACATCTGGCCCATGGCCGTGATCGTCGTCGTCGCGTTCCTCGTCTTCTTCATCCCGCAGGGCATCCTCGGCCGCGCGGACACCGGCTACAACCTCGCCGAGGGCAACCGGACCGACGAGAAGGAGACATCGGCGGGCGTCGGCTCCTGATCTCCGGGCACACCGCGCCGACACCGGCCTGAACGACCTGAACGATGCGAAGAGGCCGTCCCCCGAGGGGGACGGCCTCTTCGCGTCGGTCCGGGGACCTAGGGGGTGAAGACCGCTTCCAGCACGTTCTTCGCCCAGTCGAGGATCTCGGCATCCACGAGGTCCCGACCGCCGATCCGCGCCGTCTTCGGCTTGGGTACCAGCACCGCGTTCATGGCGGGCTTCACCGTGGCGCCCGGATACATGCGGGTGAGCCGCATCTGCTTGGACTCCGGCAGCTCGGCCGGGGCGAACTTGATGAAATTGCCCTGCAGCGCCACGTCGGTGAGCCCGAGGGCCCGTGCCGCGACCCGGAAGCGGGCCACCGAGATCAGGTTCACGACCGCAGCGGGCGGCTCCCCGTAGCGGTCCTCGAGTTCGGCGACCACCGCGTCGATCGCCTCCTCGGTGACGGCGGCGGCCAGCTTCCGGTAGGCCTCCAGGCGGAGCCTCTCCCCCGGGACGTATTCGTGCGGTAGGTGGGCGTTGACGGGCAGCTCGATCTTCATCTCCGCCGCCTTCTCCTCGGCCTCGCCGCGGAAGGACGCCACCGCCTCGCCGACCAGGCGGATGTACAGATCGAATCCAACCCCCTGGATGTGGCCCGACTGCTCACCGCCGAGCAGGTTCCCGGCGCCGCGGATCTCGAGGTCCTTCATGGCCAGCTGCATGCCGGCACCGAGTTCGTTGTGGGACGCCACGGCCTTCAGCCGCTCGAGCGCCACCTCCCCGAGCGGTTTCTCCGACGGGTACAGGAAGTAGGCGTACGCCCGCTCCCTGCCCCGCCCCACGCGGCCGCGCAGCTGGTGCAGCTGGGAGAGCCCGTAGGAGTCCGCGCGGTCCACGATCAGCGTGTTGGCATTGGAGATGTCGAGGCCCGTCTCGATGATCGTGGTGCACACGAGGACGTCGAACCGCTTCTCCCAGAAGTCCACGATGATCTGCTCCAGGCGGGACTCCGTCATCTGCCCGTGCGCGACGGCGACCCGCGCCTCGGGCACGAGTTCCTTGAGGTGCGCCGCGGTCCGGTCGATCGACGAGACCCGGTTGTGCACGAAGAACACCTGGCCCTCGCGCATGAGTTCACGCCGGATCGCGGCGGAGGCCTGCTTGTCCGTGTACGGGCCGACGTACGTGAGCACCGGGTGGCGCTCCTCCGGTGGGGTCGCGAGCGTCGAGGTCTCCCGGATGCCCGTGAGGGACATCTCCAGCGTCCGGGGGATCGGCGTCGCACTCATGGCGAGGACGTCCACATTGGTGCGCATCTTCTTGAGCGCCTCCTTGTGCTCCACGCCGAAGCGCTGCTCCTCGTCGACGATCACGAGCCCGAGGTCCTTGAAGGTGATCTCCTTGGACAGCAGGCGGTGCGTGCCGATGACGACGTCGACGGCACCCGAGGTGAGTCCCTCGGCGGTCTCCCGCGACTCCTTCGCCGTCTGGAAGCGCGACAGGGCGCGGACACGGACCGGGAAGCCGGAGAACCGCTCGGAGAACGTCTCGAAGTGCTGCTGCACCAAGAGGGTGGTCGGCACGAGCACGGCCACCTGCTTGCCGTCCTGCACGGCCTTGAACGCGGCACGGACGGCGATCTCGGTCTTGCCGTAGCCGACATCCCCCGAGACGAGCCGGTCCATCGGCACCTCACGCTCCATGTCCGCCTTGACCTCGTTGATGGTGGTCAGCTGGTCCGGCGTCTCGACGTAGGGGAAGGCCTCCTCGAGCTCACGCTGCCAGGGCGTATCGGCACCGAAGGCATGACCGCGGGAGGCCATGCGCGCCGAGTACAGGCGGATCAGCTCGCCCGCGATCTCCTTGACGGCCTTCCGTGCCTGGTTCTTGGTCTTGCTCCAGTCCGAGCCGCCCATCTTGCTCAGCGCCGGGGCGTCCCCGCCGACGTAGCGCGTCACCTGGTCGAGCTGGTCCGTCGGGACGAAGAGGCGGTCCCCCGGGGCACCGCGCTTCGACGGCGCGTACTCGAGGACCAGGTACTCGCGGGTGGTCCGCGTGGGGCCGGCACCGGTGGAGCGCTGCATCAGCTCGACGAAGCGGGCCACACCGTGCTGCTCGTGCACCACGAAGTCGCCCTCCTTCAGCTGCAGGGGGTCGACGGCGTTCCTGCGCCGCGAGGGCATCTTCCGCATGTCGCGCGTACCCGAGGCACTGGTGCGTCCCAGCAGGTCCGCTTCCGTGAGCAGCCCGATTTTCAGTCCGTCCACCACGAACCCGCGCCCGGCGCACGCCGTCGTGATCTCGATGATCCCGGGCTGGGGAGGAGCGTCCAGGGAGTCGACGCGGCTCGTGGGGATGTCGTTGTCGTGGAACAGCTCCGCGAGGCGCTGGGCGGGCCCGGGTCCCTCGGTCGCGACCACGACGCGCCACTGGTCCCTGACACGTCCGCCGATGAAGTCCATCATCTCGGCGACGTCGCCCTGGTATCCGCGCGGCTCGCGTGCGTGCAGCGTGAAGCTGTCGACGTCGGCGAGCTCCTCGTCCGCGCCGAAGGAGGTGATCCCCCACCAGGCCACCTCGTGGGCGAGCGCCGTCGACCGCGTCTCCGTCAGCGAGCGGAAGCTCGCCTCCTGCAGGTCGGTGCCGAGACCGCCGCCGAGGTCGAGCGGGGCGGCGCCGCCGTCGGAGGCCGTGGACCACGCGGCGGCGAGGAACTCCTCGTTCGTGGCGGCGAGGTCGTGCGCGCGGGCGCGGACCTTCTCCGGCTCGATCACGACGGCGATGGACCCCGCGGGCAGCTCGCCCGCGAAGGGCACCATGGCGTCCACCAGCACCGGGGCGAGGGACTCCATGCCCTCGACGGCGATGCCTCCGGCGATCTTCTCCAGCATCGCCGCCGCGGCGGGGAGCTCGGACTGCAGTTTCGCCGCACGGGACATGACCGACGGCGTGATGAGGATCTCGCGGCAGGGCGGCGCGTACAGCGCCACCGGAGGTTCCCCCGTGGTCAGGGAGCGCTGGTCGGCGACGGCGAACCAGCGCATCTGGTCCACCTCGTCGCCGAAGAAGTCGACGCGGACCGGGTGGTCCTCGGTCGGCGGGAAGACGTCGATGATGCCCCCGCGCACGGCGAACTCGCCCCGGTGCGTGACCATGTCGACCCTCGCGTACGCCGCATCGGCCAGCGCCGTGACCACCTCGGAGAAGGCGATCTCGTCGCCCACCTTGAGCGCGACGGGCTCGAGGTCGCCGAGACCGGCGACGAGTGGCTGCACGACCGCGCGGATGGGCGCGGTGATGACTCTGATCGGCGACCCGCCCGGGTGGGCGAGCCGCCGGAGGACCGAGAGCCGGCGGCCCACCGTGTCCGAGCGCGGCGACAGGCGTTCGTGCGGCAGGGTCTCCCAGCTGGGGAACTCCTCGATGGCACTCTCGGGCAGGTAGCTGCGGAGCGCCTGGGCCAGGTCCTCCGCCTCCCGGCCGGTCGCCGTGATCGCGAGCACCACGGGCACCGCTGCGCCGGCATCAGGGGTTGTGGCAGCGCCGACGTCGGGTGCCGACAGGCCCGCCAGGCCGTCGACCATCTCCGCGATCAGGGGCGCGCGCAGTCCCGCGGGCGCACCGATCTGCAGGTCGGCGCTGCGCTGGTCGACCGGGCGCGAGGCGTTGGTGCGTACGCGCGCGTAGGACGCGTCCTCGGCGAGCGCCGCGCGCAATCCGTTCAGGCTCATCTGTCTGGGGCTCCTCAGGCGTGGTCTCCTCCGCCACCGGCCCATGGTCCGCGCCGGCTCGACGCGGCTGCCGAGGGGCTGGGACAGCACGAAAGCCCGGGAAGACGAATCGTTCCCGGGGATGCTCCCAGACTACCAAGGGGGCCTGACGCTTTCGGGGCCCGCCCGGCGCCCCCTGACCGGCAGGCCGTAGGATTGCTGGCAGACCCTGCCCGCCCGGCATCTCGACGACCCCAGGAGAACCCATGGCCCTGAACGCATCGACCACCCTCCCCTACGACCCGGCGACGGTCCTCGGGGTGTTCACCGACGAGGGCTTCGTCCGCCACATGAGCGAGCATGTCGGCGGCACCCTGGAGTCGCTCACGGTGGACGGGGACACCGCCGGCGCGTTCACGCTGACGGCGGTCCGCACCATGCCGACCGATCGCCTCCCCGACATGGCCCGCAAGTTCGTCGGCGAAACCCTGTCCGTCACCCAGACCGAGCAGTGGGCGGCGCCGACCGCCGACGGCTCCCGCGAGGCGACACTGCAGATGACCGTCGCGGGCGTCCCCCTCTCCGTGGCAGCGGTGCAGCGCCTCACGGCGCAGGGCGGCGGGACCGTCGTCGATCTCCAGGGCACCGTCTCCTCCACCATCCCGTTCCTCGGCGGGAAGATCGCCGGTGCCGCCGAGCCGATGATCGGCAAGGCCCTCAACGTGCAGGCGACCGAGGCCCGCACCTGGCTCGAGAACCGCTGACAAGACCGTAGCCACCCCACCCGAGAGTTCCGCGACCACCATGCAGCTGCCCACACCCCTTGCCCTGATCCTCATCCTCTCCGGCGTCTGGACCCTGATCGTCTGGCCGCCGTTCCTGCGCCGCATCCTCAAGGACCCGCGCGCCCGCGACGAGAAGGGCGCGGCGACCAGGTTCCTCACGGTCCACCTCATGCTGATCTCCACCTCGATGATCCTCGGCGCGGCGACTGCCGTCATCGGGGTGCGAGCCCTCATCGCCTGAGACCGGACCATGCCTGCACGCTGCATCCCCGAGGAGACCCGATGACCCAGGACGATCGAGCGAAGCCGGCAGGCGCCCACCCGGTGATCCTCCAGCGATCGAGCTATGCGGAGCACCTCCGCATCACGGAGATCCTGCGCAAGGAGACGGTGGGGGGCATCCTGCTCCTCGTCGCGGCCGCCCTTGCCATCCTCTGGGCCAACTCGCCGTTCTCCGAGTCCTACTTCGCGATCCGGGACTTCGAGTTCGGCTACGAACCATGGCACCTGAAGCTGTCGGTGGGTACCTGGGCCTCCGACGGTCTCCTCGCGGTCTTCTTCTTCCTCACGGGCCTCGAACTCAAGCGTGAGTTCGTGGCCGGGGACCTGCGGCGGCTCAGCCGCGCGATCGTCCCCGTCGCGGCCGCCTTCGGCGGTGTCCTCGTGCCCGCGCTCATCTACACGGCCGTAAATTTGTCCTCCCCCGAGACGCTCCGCGGCTGGGCCATCCCCACCGCCACGGACATCGCCTTCGCCCTGGCCGTTCTCGCGGTCATCAGCTCGCACCTGCCCGGTGCCCTGCGCGTCTTCCTCCTGACGCTCGCCGTCGTGGACGACCTGATCGCCATCGCGATCATCGCGTTCTTCTACTCGGAGGACGTCAGCCTCGTCTTCCTCCTCTGGATGCTGCTCCCCCTGGGCCTCTTCGCCCTGCTCGCCCAGCGGCGGCCGAAGTTCTTCGGGAGCACCACGCGGGGTCCGTGGCTCGTCCTCCTGCCGCTGGGTGTCGCCACCTGGGCGCTCATGCACGCGTCGGGGGTGCACGCGACGGTCGCCGGGGTGCTGCTCGGGTTCTGCGTGCCCGTCCTGCGGAGGTCCGAGGGCAGGCCCCTGCTGCCCCGCCCCAACAAGCCGGGACTGGCCGAGGTCCTCGAGCATCGCTTCCGCCCGCTCTCGACGGGCTTCGCCGTACCCGTCTTCGCCTTCTTCTCCGCGGGTGTGGCGATCGGGGGCGCGGAAGGCTTCGCGTCCGCGCTCACGGATCCGGTCCTGATCGGGGTCGTGCTCGGGCTCGTCCTCGGCAAGCCGATCGGCGTGCTCCTGACCACGTTCGTCGTCACGAGGACCACGAAGGCCGACCTCGATCCGGGACTGAGCTGGTGGGACCTGCTGGGCGTCGGGATCCTCGCCGGGGTCGGGTTCACCGTGTCCCTGCTCGTCAACGACCTCAGCTTCGGGGCGGGCAGCAAGCACGACGACCACGCGAAGGTCGCCATCCTCACGGCATCCCTCCTGGCGGCGCTCCTGGCGAGCGTGGTGCTGCGCCTGCGCAACAAGCACTACCGCCGCATCGAGGAGGAGGAGAAGGTCGACACCGATGCGGACGGCGTCCCCGACGTGTTCGAGAACCGCGCGGACTGATCCATGGCCGAACCGGGGGTGGTGCAGGCAGGGCATGGTCCGGTCGAGGCCGTGCGGGGTCCCCGCCGGGCGCGTAACAGGCGCCGGATCATCCTGAGCGAACTGGCCCTCACCAGCACCTTCTCCATGACGGTCGTGCTCGGGCTGCTGCAGAGCGAGGAGCTCCGCTCCGTCCCCGTCTTCGTCGCAGGGTGGATCCTGAACCTGGCCGTCTTCGCACTGTGCTGCACGCTGCCGTGGTCGCGCATCCCCAGCCGCTGGGTCATCATCGTCCCGCTCGTCGATTTCGTCGCCATCGCGCTCACCCGGGCGGCCGCTGGAGACAGCCTCACGGGCGTCGGGCTCCTCGCCGCCTTGCCCACGGTCTGGATCGCCGCGTCGAGGGTCCGCACCGCGACCGCCGTGACGATCGCCGTCGTCGCCTCCCTCCTCGTCATCTGGCTGCCGTTCCTCCTCCGCACCGAGGTGCTCACACTCCGCGGCCTCATCGATCCCATCCTCCTGCCCATCATGCTCACGGGTCTGGCCGGGTTCGTGAGCGCGCTGGCGAAGGACAACCGGCGACGGCAGGACGCACTCCGGGCATCCCAGGCAGCACTGCGGGAGAGCATCGAGGCCGGCCGCGACCGCGAACGGCTCCTCGGGACCGTGCTGGACACGGTGAGCGTGGGACTTCTCGCCGTGGACCGTGACGGCAACGACATCCTGATGAATGCCCGCCAGCGCGAGGGCCATGCGGCAGCCGCACCCCCGGACACGCCCGATCCGCAGGAGAGCGAGCTGCTCATCTTCGGTGCGGACAGGACCACGCCGATCCCGCCGGAGATCCGACCGGTGCGCCGGGCCATCATGGGCGAGGACCTGCAGGGCGAACAGGTGTGGGTGGGCGCCGGACGGTCCCAGCGTGCGCTCAGCATCTTCTCGCAGTCCATGTACGACGACGACGGCGCCTTCGCGGGGACGGTCGTGTCCTTCAACGACGTCACCGAACTGCTCCTCGCCCTGCAGGCCAAGGACGACTTCCTGTCGAACGTCTCGCACGAGTTCCGCACCCCGCTCACGTCGATCCTCGGCTATCTCGACCTGACGCTGGAGCTGGGGGACGTGCTGCCCGAGGGCGTGGAGGGCTACCTCGAGATCGCCCGGCGGAATGCCCTCCGGCTCGAACAGCTGGTCGAGGACCTGCTCGCGATCAACGCCGGCACCTTCGAGGTCATCCCGATCGCCACGGACGTCGGCCGTATCCTGGCCGATGCGGCATCCTCCGGCCATCTGCGGGCCGTGCGGGCCGGCGTCCATCTCGAGAACCGGGCGCCCTCGTCCCTGCAGGCGGTCGCGGACCCGGCCCGCCTCGCCCAGGCGGTCGACAACCTGCTGACCAATGCCGTGAAGTACAACAGGCGCGGCGGAAGCATCACGCTGGACGCCTCCCTCGGGGACGACGGCCTCGTTATCGAGGTCGAGGACACGGGGATCGGCATCGAGGCCGAGGAACTGCACCAGGTCTTCGACCGCTTCTTCCGCTCCCCGTCGGTGCGTACCTCGGCGGTGCCGGGCGTCGGGCTGGGCCTGCTGATCACCAAGAGCATCGTCAGCGAGCACGGCGGCTCCATCTCGGTGGCCAGCGAGCCGGGCCGTGGGTCGTGCTTCACCGTCGTGATCCCGCAGCCCACGCGGTGAGCGGGGGTCCTGCCCGCACCACCGTGGGCCGGCTCGTCGGGACCTAGCCGTTGGCGGCGAGCAGGGACTCCTCGAGCGCGACCCAGGCGAGCATGGCGCACTTCACGCGCGCAGGGAACCGGGACACACCCGAGAAGGCCGCAGCGTCCCCGAGAACCTCCTCGTCGGCCTCGATCCGGCCGCGGGAACGCATGACCTCGCGGAACGCATCGACGAGCGTGATGGCCTCGTCACGCGGCAGGCCCTGCACGAGGTCCGTGAGCACCGACGCCGAGGCCATCGAGATGGCGCATCCGGCACCGTCCCACGTCACCGCCGCGACGCTGCCGTCCAGCACGGCGGCGCGGAGGGTGATCTCGTCCCCGCACACAGGGTTCAGCTGGTGGGACTCCCCCACCCTGCCGTCGCCGTCGTACGCTGCCAGGGGCGAGCCGTGCCGCGCCTTCGCGTGGTCGAGGATGATCTGCTGGTACAGCTGTTCGAGTCCTGAGCTCATCTACTCTGCTCCGAAGAAGGGGCGGACCTGGGCGACGGCCGCCAGGAAGGCGTCCACCTCGTCCGTCGTCGTATAGAGGTACGTGCTGGCGCGGGTGGTGGCGGTGAGCCCCAACCTGCGGTGCAGCGGCTGCGCGCAGTGGTGGCCCACGCGGACGGCGATGCCCTGGTCGTCGAGGAACTGGCCCACGTCGTGGGCGTGCACGCCGTCGACGTCGAACGCCGCCAGTCCGATCCGTGGCTGATCAGCCCGTGGCCCGAGGACCCGCACGCCGTCGATCGCGTCGAGACCCGCGACGAGACGCCTCCCCAGCGTGGCTTCCCAGGCCTCGATCCGCTCCATGCCGGTCTCCGCCAGGTAGTTGGCCGCGGAACCGAGGGCGACCGCCTGCGAGATGCGCTGCGTCCCGGCCTCGAACCGGTTCGGCGAGGGCAGGTACTCGGCGCCCTGCATGGTGACGGTGGTGATCATGGAGCCGCCCGTGAGGAAGGGCGGCATCGCGTTCAGCAGTTCGGCGCGTCCGTAGAGTGCGCCGATGCCGGTGGGTCCCAGCATCTTGTGGCCGGAGAACACCAGGAAATCGACGTCGAGGGCCTTGACGTCCACCGGCAGGTGCGGCACCGATTGGCAGGCGTCGAGGAGCGTCAGGGCGCCGACCTCGCGGGCGAGCCCCACGATCTCCGCCACCGGGCTGATGGTCCCCAGGACGTTCGAGGCGTGCGAGAAGGCGACCATCCTCGTCGAGGAGGTGATGACCTGCCGGGCCTCGTCGAGGCGCAGCGCACCGTCGTCGTCGACCGGGATGAAGCGGAGCTCGGCGCCGGTGCGCGCGGCGAGTTCCTGCCACGGGATCAGGTTGGCGTGGTGCTCCAGCTCCGTCACCACGATGCTGTCCCCGGGCCCGACGGCGAACCGGCGCGCGGTGTCCCCTCCGCGGCCGAGCGAGGCGTTGGACATCGCGTAGGCGACCAGGTTGATCCCCTCCGTGGCGTTCGAGGTCCACACCAGCTCGTTCGTCCGCGCTCCGATGAACCGGGCGACGGCGGCGCGCGCGTCCTCGTACGCGTCGGTGGCGTCGACGGCGAGGGAGTGGGCGCCGCGGTGCACGGCGGCGTTGCGCTGCTCGTAGAACTCCTGCTCCGCCTCCATGACGCTCACAGGATTCTGCGACGTGGCGCCCGAGTCGAGGTAGACGAGCGGCCTGCCGTTGACCTCCGTGCCGAGGATCGGGAAGTCGTTGCGGATGCGATGCACCTCGGCGTCCGTCAGCCCGGCGTCGGACGGGGTGAGCGTGACGGGGGTTTCGATCACGGGCACGGATACTCCTCGGATACGTCGCTTCGCCCTGCGGTAATTACACAAGGATTGTCTGCGCTAATCCTCCCATCGTCGAGGTGCCCATGGCATCCCAGTGGAGCCTAAGGAGTCCGATCAGGAGCGGAACACCGCGACCTCGCGGAACCACTTGGGCAGAGCCAGACCGAGGAACATCACGTTCGCGGCGAGGAGCAGGCAGTAGAGCGGCGCGAACAGGCCGGTTCCCCACGTCAGGAACACGAGCGCCAGGATGCCGTACTCTGTCGGCAGCACCGCCAGGGAGTAGACGAACGAGGAACTCCCCTCGCCTGCGAGTCGCATCGAGGCCGATCCCCGATGCAGACGGCGAAGCTGGTCCGTGAGCATGATGGTGAAGAAGAACACCGTGGCCAGCACCTGATACGCGATGGGCACGAGCATCAGGCCAGAGGGGAAAGCACCGGACGACCACCACCCGATCAGTACCACGAGGTGGATGCTGCCCATCTTCACGGCATCGACCACGTGATCCAGCCACTCCCCTGCCGTCGATCCTCCGCCCTGCAACCGTGCCAGCTGTCCGTCAGCCGAATCCAGTGCATAACCGAGCATCAGGAGCACGGCTGCGGCGATGCCCGTCAGGACACTCCAGGGGCCCGCGACCAGGACGGCAAAACCCGCGAATGTGCAGAGCGCACTGACCCCGGTCACTCCGTTGGGCGTCATCCGCATCAGGAAGGCGAGCGCCGCGAAACGACGACCGGCGGGGCGGTTAATGTAGGTGGCATACGCCGACGCCCCCTTGGACGTCTTCTGGTGCGCCTTCAGTTCTGCTACGAGACCGCTGTACGTCTGACTTGCTTCGGTCCCATTCGACACAGTGGATGTCATCCCCTTGGTGGTGATTGTCGACGCCGGCTACTGCAGCGTCTGCGTCTTCCAATTGTCCACGAGCAGGTCCATCGGGACGGACGCACGGCTCGACAGGACGGTGATCAGACCGACACTACCCGGAGCCTGAAGCTCAGCCGCGGAATCGGTGGCCTCGACCTGCCATGTCGTCCCCTCTCGGGCGCCGACCTTCCACAGACGAGCCTGGATCAGCGTCTTGCCCCCGCTCGACGGGTGGACCAGGACGCGGACCGCCAACTTCCCGTCCGGGGTCGCCGTCGCGCCCTCGACCTGGATTTCCTCACTGAGGGGCTTCTCGACACCCGAGGCGTCCGCCTTCATGATCGACAGCGAGGTTCCGATCGGGGCCGCGCGTACCTTCACCCGGTACTCGCCTGCATTCGGCACTGCGCGACCCACCACCGAGACGTACACCCCGCCCTCCTCGAGCTTGGCGGCGGGAGCGAATTCGAGTGAGGTCTGGCTCCCGTGGACCATGAGATCGTTCAAGTAGGCGGACGGTGCACTGCCGGGCTTCTTCATGGACCAGACTCCCGCTCCGGCCTTCGTCCGATAGTAGTAGTCGCCACCACTGACGGACCATGTTCCGCCCTTCTCCGCGTCTCCCAGTCCGGCGCCGTTGCGGGCGAAACTATCCAGGGCGATGGTCGTCGCCGACCCGGACACCGGGGCGGGTGCGGGGCTCGGCGCCGTCGGCGTGGTCGGAAGCGCTGACGGCAGCACCAGGCCCACCTTCCCGCGCACGTCGAACCCCCGCCCTTTCCACTGGTCGAATGACATCGGCGACTGGTCGAGGAACAGCTTCCTGTCCTGGAGTGCGTTGACCACGTAGGTGTTCCCCGAGAAGGCGATACGCGCATCAGCGACCGACCCGACGTAGCTGGACGCTCGTACGATCCCGCTGACGGCGGTGCCCGGGCTCCGGACGTCGATCACATTGTCCGTCACCTTCACGTCCTGCAGGCGGTACGGACCCAGCGGCCCGGATCCCCGCGGCCGAAGCTGGACGCCGATACCATTGAGATTCCCGCGGACGACATTGCCCTGGACCGCGACACCCGCGCTGGTGTTCACGTTGATCCCCGCACCGGACATCAGCCCGAGGCCTGATCCCCGCCCCTTGTTCAGGCCGTTGTCCGTCACCGTGTTCCCCAGGATCTGACCATTCCGACTGATCTCGTACCTGACGCCATCCGCGAGATTGGACGCAATCGTATTGTTCCGGATGGTGACACCATCTGCTCCCACGTCAGCCCAGACGCCGACGCCCCTGTTGCCCCTGAAGGTGTTTCCCTCGATGAGCGACGAGGAGTACGTAACCTTCATGCCGCCCGACTCCCAATCCGCCACCCAGAACCCGCGGGTGTTGTTGTAGGAGACGACATTGTCGATCACACGCGCGTTGTTCGACCTCCACTGACCGATGCCCAGCTGGCCGTTCCTCGAGATCCGATTCCCCTCGATCAGCGCGTTCTCGCCGCGGGCGATCATCAGGCCTATCGCGTGGTTGTCGGTGATGAGGCAATCCCGGACCGCCCATCCCTGACCGCTGACCATCACCGCCCCACTCTGCGGGAGGTTGGCGAAGCCGCGGATGATCAGACCGTCCAGGGTGACCCCCGAGGCCCGGGACTCGATGGCGGTACGGGTCCGGGCCAGGGTGTAGCTCGCCTCGGCGTCGCCGTTACCGACGTACAGCATGTTCGCGCTGTAGTCCGCGAAATACGAATCGGGCCCGAGGTCACGCAATCTGCCCACGGCTTTCAGCGCGACGTTGTCCCGGAAGAGGATCTCCGCCTGATTGCACAGTGAACTTGCGGCATCCTCGCACTGGCCGTTGCCCGAGTATCTCGGGGGCAGTACGCCTTTGGCCTCGAGCCGTCCGTTGATTTTTGCAAGATTGTCGAGGGGCTCGGCTCCCGACAGGACGGCCCCGGATCCCCTGATGACCTGGCCGGTTCGGGGAACGATCGTCTTCGTGACCTCGTGGACCCCGGACGCCAGGCAGATGACCGCGTAGTCCGGCGCCCTCTGGACTGCTGCCGCGATGTCCTGGCCAAGGACGACAGTGCGGGAGCATGGCGCCTGTGCCGCTTCGGCGGCCGTGCTCGGGCTCAGGCCGACCGCGACCAGCGCGAGGCCCAACGAGAGGACGAGACTACGATGAATGAGGGGTCGCACTAGCGTCACTGGTGACCTTAGGTATTGAGACCCTGAATGAGAACCGTACTGTAGGTTGCTGGAAAGACAACCGGCCGCCGCCGGCGACGCAATGAGGACTACGATAATGCGCATCCTGTTGATTCACAATTCTTACCGCAGCGCGCAACCGAGCGGTGAAGACATGGTGGTGGCGCAGGAATTGGAGTTGCTCACCGCAGCCGGACACGAGGTCGTGAGGCACTTCGTCGAGAGCGACAGCATTGCCGGTATGACGAAGATCGAGAAGGCGAAAGTGCCGTTCCGCGTCACGTGGTCGCCGGCCGACCGGCGGAAGGTCGCGCAGTTGCTCGCTACCCATGACATCGACGTGATCCACCTCCACAATCCCTTTCCCCTGATCAGTGCCTCGATACTCGCTGCAGCGAAGGATTTCGGCGTGCCGGTCGTGATGACCCTCCACAATTACCGGCTGTTCTGTGCGGCTGGGACCTTGCTGCGCGAGGGGAAGCCCTGCACCGCATGCCTGCCTCGGAGCTCCGTGCCCGCGCTGGTTCACGGTTGCTACCGGGACAGCCGCGCGGCGACGGCGCCGCTTGCTGTGTCGATCGACGTCCACCGGCTCCGGGGTTCGTGGAGTGATGGCGTCACGACCTTCATCGTCATGAGCGAATTCGCTCGGTCGATGATGACGAGATACGGGATTCCGGACGGGAAGATCACGGTCAAGCCCCACTTCATCCCTCGGCCCGATACGCTCGCTGATGCGCAGGCGCCGGACGCGCCGTTCGGGCTGTTCCTCGGCAGGCTGTCGAAGGAGAAGGGCGCGGATGTACTCGTCGACGCCTGGAAGCCGTCGATGGGAACTCTGGTCATCGCGGGATCCGGCCCGCTCGAGGAAGAACTCCGGCTCAAGGCGAGGGCCCACGGGGACTCGGTCCGTTTCGTGGGTGCACTGCCCCGTGACCAGGCCATGCGCCTCCTGTCGCGCGCCCAGTACCTCGTCAATCCCTCCAACGCCTTCGAGACCTTCGGACTCACAGTGGTCGAGGCCTTCGCACACGGCGTCCCTGTGATCGTTCCGGATCACGGCGTCTTCAGCGAACTCGTGGAATCGGGCACTACCGGCCTGCGCTTCACCCCTGGCGATTCCCACGCCCTCGCTGACGCGTTGGATTTCATGTCCGATCCGTCGACCTGCCGCGCGTGGGGTGAGACGGCGCGGTCGGTGTATCTCGAGCGGTACACCCCTGAGGCCAATCTCGTCCTGCTCGAACATGTCTACCGGTCCGCCATGTCCGGATCGTCGGCCCCTGCGACCTGAGCTGCTTCGTCCCGCCTCCAGCGCGTCACGCGACAGCCATCCTCAGATCGACGGGGACGGGAGAACCGTAGTTCTTGCAGAGCCCGAGGTATCCCCCCCGGTACGTGCTGTCCTCCACCTCGATACTTCCCTGCTCGCCCTGCCGTCCGACCCTGATACCGAGGGGGGTCATCCTGACGGAGACGGTGGTCCAGGCGCCGACGACCGGCGGTGCGGTGTTCATCGACGCAAGGACGAGGCTCTCGTCCTTCTCACTCCCCTCCGGTACGGGGCTCTTCCGGGTGAGGGACAGCTCACCGGCGGCGTTGAGGAGGACGTGATAGCCCCCTTCCGACCGCGGGATGGAAGCTCGGTAGGGAACGTCCGATTCCAGCCCGAAGGCGAAACCCGCCGAATCGTAGGGCGAGGACGGCGCCTCGGGCCACCTGATGCCCACGTCAAGCCGTAGATCCGACCCATCGACAGGACACAGCGAGCCGGTGATGTACCCGGCGTTGGCGTCCACTGCGAAGCGGACGGCGTTCTCCGCGGTCAGGAGCTGGGGCTGGAAGGTGGGAGAGAGGATCCACGGGAGATCTCCTGCCGGCCGCACGCCTGCTCCGACGGTGACGGCCGTTGCGGGCGCAGGAAGATCACTGGCCACGTAGGGGAAGTTCGAGCACATCAGACCCCGCACACCGAGATCGAGCACTCGGTCCCGCATCCACCGGGTGTGGACCTCCCAGCAGATCACCGGCTTGCCATACCCGACCAGAGCCCTGATCTCGTCGTCGGTGGCCCCGTGATAGATACCGAGGACATCGAACCGGTCGGCAAGCCGAGCGAAGGCATCATCTTCGTTGCTGATGAAGTACCCCCAGGTCGTGTAACCGCGCCGCACCGCTTCCGTGGGATCCGGCGCCACCGCCGCCTGCTTCCAGATGAAGCGCCGCGTGGAATCAGGATAGGAATCGAGGAGATCGAGGAGGCGGGTCGTATTGCTGCCCTGCTTGTCCTCGATCAGGATGACCACCTCGTCGTCCAGCGCATCCAGCACATCCGTCAGTCTCGGGATGGGTTGCGGCCGGGTGCCAGGGCCCGTCCACTCCGCCGAGAGGTTGCGGAGCACACTCAGGCGAGCGAAATCCTGCTCGGCGATCTCCAGGCCGACGCCCGTCATGCGCTCCGTGTTCTTGTCGTGGTGACACACGAGCACTCCGTCCCTGGTGCTGCAGACGGAGATCTCGACAGCCTGCGCTCCGGCCTCGACGGAGCGTGCGTACGCCTCGAGCGTGTGCTCCGGCCAATTGTCCCCGGACCCACGGTGAGCTATCAGGAAGGTGTCCTGGAGAACGAAGTCCGCTGCCGGGAGTGCCGGTCGCGGCCTCATCGACGCCACACCGCCGGCCGCTGCCGCTGTCGGACCGGCCGAGGGTGCTCCTGTGCATCCCGCCAGCGCCAGCGTACCCAGGACGCCGAGGCCCAGGAACTCCCTCCGCCGGATGGTGTGTCCGCCCGATGCCGTCACCGGGTGACCGATTCCTGTGCGGGCGATGTCCCCGCTGCTTCGTCCGAAAGACGTGGATCAGGAGCCGTGACCGACTCGTACCACCCGTCAAGCATCTCCGGGAGGCGGCGAACCGACCATCGATCATCGGCGATGCGGTGGTCGGTGCGGGTATGGGAAGCCAGGGCACGGGCGATCCGCGGAACCGGCCGGGCGCCCCTCGGGACGACGATCCCGGTCCGGCCGGCCAGGTGGGCAGGACCGCCCAGATCCAGCACGACCGCAGGCAGGCCCAGCGTGCTCGCCTCGGCAACCGTCCACGGAGCCGAGTCGTGCATGGAGGGGAACAGGAGCAGATCGGCCTCCCGCATGACCCTGAAGATCTCCGCCCGCGGAACCTGCCCGTGGAGACGCACCCGGTCGGAGAGACCACGCTTGAGGACCTGCCGTTCGAGCCACCGACGGTCCGCGCCTTCTCCGTAGTAGTCGAGCCTCCATCGCTCGTTCCCCTTTTCCGCAACCGCCTGCAGGGCTAGCCGAGTGCCCTTCCAGGTGACCAGGCGACCGATGAAGACCGCCCGGTAGTCAGGTGCCGGAGCATCAACGTGCCTGAGCTCGGCCGGCGGCTGATCCATCAGTGCCGCGTTGGGTTCGACGACCACGCGTGCTCGGTGCTCGAAGCGCCGGCGCACGTCATCGTTCAGTGCCACGACCAGCGCGGCCCTCGACGCCGTCGAATCACCGAAGGCACGCCTCAGCACCGAGCCGATGCACCGGCGAACCAGCTCGGAGGCGACGCCGCTGACCCCCAACGCCGGATACATCGTCACCGGCGTACTGGTCGCCCCTCCCACGGGCCCCCAGATCAACGGGACCGACGGCGGAAGGGAGGCGAGACCACACGGCATCCAGTCGACAGCGAAGGTGACGTGATGGGCCACATCGAAGCGGTGCTCGCTGTGCAGCCGCCCTGCAGTCCGGCCGGCGAGGCGTTGCCACAGTGGGTAGTACCAGTACACGTCGCGATGGCTTCGCTTCAACCGGAGGAGGGGATCCGGAAGATCGATGTACACAGGGTGGAGCCATCGGGCAAGCTCCTGGTCCTCGTCGAGCCTCCGCGTGATCGCATCCCGGAATCGCTTCCGTGTCAGCACCCACACCTCCGAGGTCACCGCTGCTGCTTCGGCGAATGCCCATCCTGCGCCCGGCTCCGAACCTTCACCCGGACCGCACGCGTACGCCGAGAGGAGCACCCGCCGTCTCCGAAGCCCATTCGATGCCATGACACGCTCCACCCTGTCCATCCCTTCGTCCCCCATCATCGCGACTTCTAGCGAGGAGTCGTCGCGAGGAAGTTCGAGACCCTCAGCCAGACCGGCGCGTTGACTGCGGACCCCGACAGCTGAGCTCGAACCCCGACCGATCCCTCGGCCTGGAGGGACGCCGTGGTGTCGACGGCACCGACCTGCCAGGCAGCGGGCTCACTCGTTCCGGCGGCCCAGACCTTCGCCTTGAGGTCGGTGCTTCCGACGCCTGACGCGAGCATCTTCAGGGTCAGGCGCTCACCGGGAGCGCCCGTCAGGCCTGGGACGAGTACTTCGCTCGTCAGGTAGACCTCCGAGCCGTCGCTCGCCGAGCGGGTCAGCGCGATGTACACGCGCCCCGACGAGATGTAGCGCAACTTGGCCCGGTACTCGCCCTGGCCTTCCACCGCCCTACCCGTCAGTGTGACGTAGACGCCGCCGCCGGTCGCGGGCTTGTCGAGCACTGCGTCCATCCGTGTCTCGGTAGCCGAGGACACGACACCCGGGACAAGAGCGGCAGGAGCATTTCCCGGAGCCAGCATCTTCAGGATGCCCGCGGAGGGCTCCACCGAATAGCGGGTCGATGATCCCGAGATACGCCAGGCGCCGCCCAGATTCGCGGTCCCCAGTCCTGACGACAGGGTCCGGTCGAAGGCGTCCTGCACGAGGGGCGTCCCGGCCGGCAGATCGAGCCGGACGGTCACTTGCTGCCGGCTGGTGGCCGACAGACCCTGAGCGTCACGCACCGTCAGATCGACGGTATACGTCCCATTCGCGGCGAAGGTCCGCGTGACGACCTGGCCTGACTGAGCGGAGCCGTCGCCGAAGGACCAGTCCCAGCCGGCCACAGCTCCCTCGGGATCGGCGCTGGCACTCCCGTCGAACGTGCAGGTCCGGTTCTCGCAGACTGCGGTGAACGACGCGGTGGGCGCGGTGTTCACCGGAATCACCACCGTGACCTGCTGGGACGAGGTTGCCGTCAGTCCGGCGCCATCCGTCACCTGCAGACCGACGTCGTAGGTACCCGACTCCCCGTAGGCGTGCGTCGCAGTGCGTCCCGATCCCGAAGCACCGTCACCGAAGTTCCAGGAGTAGCTCGCGATCGCTCCCTCGGCATCGGCAGAGGTACTTGCATCGAAGGCACAGTCCGCACCGTTGCAGGACGCGGTGAAAGCTGCCTTCGGTGCCGTATTGGGAGCCTTGACCTCGACGGCCTGGGTGCTGGTGTCCTTGACACCCCTGTCATCGGTCACGGTCAGGGTCACCTGATAAGTCCCTGCCGTCGCGTAGGTGTGGGACGCAGTCCGATCGGTTGCGCGGTTGCCGTCGCCGAGATCCCAGGCGTAGCTGGCGATCCCTCCCTCGGCATCCGTCGATGCACTGGCGTCGAACGAACACGTGAGGTCCACGCAGCTCGCGGTGAACTGTGCATCGGGCGCCGTGTTGCCGATGCCCAGCTGGAAGTGCCATGCGGCATCTACGGCCGACAGGGCCGTCGGGTAGACCGCAACCTCGTCGATACTGCCCTGCAGGGCGGCACTGGACGGCTGGCCGGGCCAACCCGAGAGATTGTCCGCACCGACCCGCCAGTAGCCTGTGTAGGCGTTGATCGCCGGCACGACCCGTGATTCCTGTAGGACGCCGTCCACGTAGAGGTCGACAGCGCCTGGGCGGACCGACGTCAGCACATGGTGCCAGACTCCGTCATTCAGCGGCTTCTTCGACGACACGATCGCTGCGGACCCGGTCCAGGCCCCGAAATTGACCACGCCATCGTTGCGCATGTAAAGGTGCCGGTCGTAATTGGAGCTGGTCGTGTCCTTCTGGTTGCCGAAACCAAGAATGCGACCGCCCTGCTTCGTCGTCGTCTTGATCCATGCTTCTGTCGAGAACGTCGCCGGGTTGGGTAGGAGATTGCTGCTGCTGATCCTGCTGCCGCCCGCGCTCAGACCTGCTGCTGACGAGCCTGGCGTGATGCCCGTCTGGCCGAGTGCGACGCCGCTGAGGGTGCCTGCGTTCGTCCCCACAGCGTCCGCCGCCGTGGTTCCCGACGTCTCTTCGAGGCGCCAGTGGAGGTCGGCACCATCGGCCTTGACGGTCTCCGCGTACGACAGGGTCGCGTCCGAGACCGTCACGTAGGGCGTCCAGTAGGAGGTGACCGTCCCCACTCCATCAGTTGCTTCCACCCTGTAGGCCACCTTCGACCCCGGGGCGAGGCCCTCCTCCTGAAACGTCACGGAGGGCCGGTCCCAGAATCGGGATTCGATGTCCTGTGTGAGAACCGGCTCAGCGACGCCGCTGCGATAGACCCGGTAGGTCAGCTTCTCGTCATCGGCGTCGACCGTCGTCTTGAAGGTCGTTTTCACCACACCGCTCCGAGCGCTGGCCGAGGTCGGGGTCAGGGGCCGCTCGGGATTCGTCTGAGGGGTGGGACCGAAGAGCCCGACTCCCTGCTGAGGCTTCCCGTTGACGGTCGTGAAATCGCCGCCGACCCACAGCCTGGTCCCATCGGTCGCCATGGCGAACGGACCGACCCGGGTCGTCCCGGCCCCGTTCGTCGTCGGGTACCAGCCCTCGATCTTCCCGCTCTGCGTGTTCTGCGCGAGCAGCATCCGGTTGGGACCTTCGGGGAAGGCGCCCTCGAACGAACAGTTGTGCGCGTGGGACCCCTTGTAGAGAGATCCACCGATCAGGGCCAGAGCCTCAGTTGCACCGAGGCAGTTGTTCTTCCACCGGAGCTCGCCCGTGGCGATACTCGCGGAGAACGTCCCGTCGAAGCATCCACCGCCGTCTCCCGCTGATGCCACGTAGATGGAGTCGGCGTCCCGGATGATCTCGCGGACACGGGCATCGCATCCGCTGGTCAGGGGAGGCATGGCCGACGCGGCAGGAAAGGGCAGATTGGCACCCGCAGCGGCATCGACGTGCGCGATGGCCCGCTGGGGATTGCCCCCGATGCTGGAGAAGGCTCCGCCGATGTAGACGGACGCCTCATCCGGCGCCACCTCGACCGCTGCGATGTCTCCGTCCGCGGAAGGATTCCACGGCAGGAGCACGCCCGCCGTGGTGACCGCCGCGGCGCGGGTCCGTGTCTCATTGTTGACGGCGCCGAAGGACCCACCGAAATAGACTTTGTCCCGCGTGGCGCCGATCGCCGTGACGCGATAGGCGACGTTGGGGTTGAAGGTATGGTCGACGGCCAGCGTCGACGTGTTGATCGCGGCCAGACGACGATGGGTCTTACCACCGAGGGTGGTGAAGTCCCCGCCGGCGTAGACGCGGGTGCCGTCGGGAGAAGCCTCCAGCGCATATACCTTGCCGTTCGAGGCGGCGTCGAAAGACGTCACGAGGGCACCGGTCGCCGCATCGAACACGGCGAGGTAAGGCCGCGCCACCTCGTTGGCCCCTGCGGCAGCGCCCGGCGGGCGCACGCTCGTGAATTCACCTCCGACGAACACTTTCCCGTTGGCGTAGGCCAGGGTCCGGACAGTGCCGTTCGTCTGCCACATGGCTGTCTCGGTCGCGGAGATCGGCGTCTGGCGTGCCTGTGCAGGCAGTGGAAGTCCCACGGCCAGGGTCAAGGCCACGAGCAGGGCGAGGGTCGTTCGAAGGAGTGATTTCACGGCTGGAACCGTTTCTGCGAAGGTGTGCGAAGCTGGACGGCATCTACACGGGGACGGGGAGGGGAAGCTGACGAACTGACGCACACGGCCAGGAGAAGTACCAGGGTGAGCGAGGAAAGATCGCTGAGGCCACTTTCGTTGACCGACGCGATCATGACGTAGACCAGGAGGAACATCGAACCAGCCCGCGCGAGCGCGTTCGTCGTTCGGATCGCTGAATAGAGCGCCGCAAGGACTGCAGCGAGCACCAGGACGACGCCGACGAGGCCGACCTCCCAGAACAGGCTCAACCAACTGTTGTCGATTGGCACCGACGCGATGTCACCCTCGCCCCGGCGCAGGGAGACGCGCTTTTCCCCCAGACCGTGACCGAGGAGAAAGACCCGGAGATCCAGATCCCTGGACAGGATATATTCCCACACGGCTGTCCGACCGCTGAGTCGGCCGATCAGTTCCGGCTCTTGCCCTCGGATGACCCAGGCCGTCACCGGGGAGAGGAAGGGAACGCACAGTGCTGCGGCAGCGAGAAGCGCCACCAGGCCACGGCGCCCCAGGCGGTGGCCCGCAGTCAGGAGGAAGGCGACCAGCAGTCCCGCAACGAGGCCCAGTGCGGCGGTACGCGTCCTACTGAGCAGCAGGAGGCTCAGACCCAGAACCACCGACGGAGATGCCACCCACCACCGCATCTTCCCGGCAAAGGCCAGGATCAGAGTCAGGCCGACGAGGATCGCACCGATCTCACCCACGCGTGGTGGCATCATCGGCAGTAGTCCCCCGGCGAGCCTGCCGCCCGCCGAGTACGGCTTACCGTCGAGCCACTGCCCACCGCCCGAGGCGAAGCCGGCTGCGACGCTCAGCCCGAGCAGACCGAACGCCGCGACCCCGGCCGCTAGGACCCGGCCGCTGCGATCCCGGACCAGGACGCCCAGTATGACGACGACCAGTATTCCTGCCAGGTACCGGACACTCCGCAGGAGAGCACCGATCTCCTCAGCCTGCGCCAGCCCCACCAGGAAGACGTAGACCCCGTACGCGAGGAGGACTCCTGCCGCCGCCGGCACGCGGACCTTCGATCGTGGCGGTACGACGAGCATCAGCATGACCAGGGTCGCCAGGATGACTGCGCCCTTCAGCTCCGCGCTGCCGTCACCACCGCCCAACGGACCGCTCGCCGACCACGGCTGCACGTTGACGAAGAGGACTGTCCAGGAAGCACCCAGCACGAGTGCCGAGACGCGGCTGCGCGCGGTCGACGCGACCGCGGGCGCGGTCGCGTTCGGCCCGGCCTGATCCAGCTCGGATGCGTGGAGGGTCGTCATTTCGCCGCCAGGGCCCTGGGCGTGGGCTGCGTACCGAGAGGCTTACGCCGTGTCCGCAGACCTGCGGCCGCAGATCGCCCAGCTGATCGTCCGGCGGATGACCGCGGCTGGTCGTCGGAGGACGTCCGCCTGGTACGGTCCAGGATGATCGTCCCGCCGATGGTGACTCCGGCATCCTGGAGCTTCCTCGTGACCTGCGAGACGTTACTGACCGTGTCCTTGTCCCTCCGCACCAGGAGTACGGCGGTTCCGTCGAAGGACCTCGGCAGCAGGGCCACCTGCTCGATCGAATCCTCCGCCGTTCCCGAGACGAGCAGCACGACCTCGGGCGCCGCGGTGGTACCGGTGGACGCGAGGACGACACTCGATGCGACACCGGCAGCTTCCTGTGCATCTGCGCGTGCTGCGCCGGACAGCAGGGTGAGGCTGCCGGCCTCGACCGACGAGTGGTCCTGCAGCTGCTGCATCTCCGTCGCCGCCGTCGGATCGAGCGCGAGGACCACGAAGCTCTGCCCCTGTGCCAGCAAGCCGTTCGCCAGCAGGGCCAGGCCAGGAGCGATGCCCGGGCCGGAGGTCACCGGCCGCAGCAGGATCGTCCGAGGAGTGCTGCCGTCCTCGCTGGAGGGGGGGACGATGGAACGCACGAAAAGTTGACCGGCCGACGCGAGGGTGCGCCCGGCACCGACCTCAGCGACGGTGTGCACTCCCGTGCTGCGGGTGACGTCCGTGTCGTCCAGTACCCTGTTGCCCACCTGACGGAGCAGCACCACGAGGGCGAACCCGACCACCAGACCGAGCAGGCACCCGAGTGCCCCGAGCTCCACAGCGGAGAGGGATGACGACACGGTACCGGCTGTCGCCGGCCGCAGGATCTCGCCTCCTCCGGAGAAGGAAGCTGCGGCCGACTCCAGCGCCGCGGACGATGCGCTTGCCGTGCTCGCCAGACCTTCGAGTTCCTGACGGCGAGTCAGGAGCACCGAGGCGTAGGTATTGTTCCCGTCATCGAGCGCCGCATCGATCGGTGCATCCAGGGCCACCGCCGCTTCGAGATCCTCTGTCGCCGTGGCCTGCCTCTGATCCGCCAGGCGGAGCAGTTCGTCCCGTCCGACACCCGCGCGGTACTCGAGGAATGCGGCAGCGACAGCGTTCGCGTTCCGCACTGCAGTCTCGGCCGTTGGGCCCTTCACGCCGATGAGATAGCTGTTGTCCGTCGTCGGCGCGGCGGAGATGCCGCCGGCGATGACGGATGCCTCGTCCTCCCCCAACCCCAGCTGCGCTGAAGCATCCGCGGCGATCGACGGACTCGCGATGATCAGGGCCTGGGTCTCGGCCGGAAGCTCCAGGCCGAGCGGTCCGGTCTTCTCGACGGCCGGATCGGTGCCGATGTCCGCCGGAAGGGCGTAGTTGCCCGTGACGACCTCGGCTTTCGCCGTGTAGACCACCGGATCGGCGATGGCCGAGGCCAGACCGACCACGCCTCCGATCACCCCCAGGAGCGCGACGAACTTCCACCGTGCTTTCAGTAGCTTCATGATGCTGCCCCAGATTGACCAGTCGTCCACAGTGGATCCGTTCCTAAGTAGTTGCCTCGGACGAAACCGAGGCGTGAGTTTTCTCGATGGAACCGGGCGTGGTGTCGGGAAGCAGTGAGAATACTTCCGTCTGCCCGGGTGGCGCGGCGACGAGCACCGTCCGGTGGTACAGCACGACCCAGAGCATCATGTTCACGCCGGCTGCCGCGCTCAGTGCCCACGCTGCTGTCGCCGCGTCAGGACCGAGCATCGCCAGAGACACGAAGACGAGCACGACGCAGGAGGTGAGGATTCTCATCCACATGCTCCGGCGGGCCGCCCGGAATGCCCGGAGCGCGACGACCGGCCCGGTGTTGAGGCCGTTCAGGACCTGGGTGAGGCACAGCGGCAGGAGAAGCGCGGCCGCAGCCATCCAGGATGGCCCGGCGAGGGCGCTCATGATGCTGTCGGGAGCCAGAGAGACTGCGATCCCCCACGCAGCGGCGCCGCAACCGACGATCAGGGAGAGGGCCAGGGCAAGTCGGCTGACCGTCGGCCGCCCGCCTGCCATGGCCTTCACGGCCTCCGGCACCGCGACGGCACCGATTCCCTGGACCAGGACGTTGACCGGACCCAGAACGACCATGACCAGCTTGAACTCGCCGGCTGCAGCCAACCCGAAACTGACTCCAATGAGCATTGTCGTGGCCTGCGAGGAACCAGTGATGGCCAGACCTTCCACGACATAGCGCGGCCAGAGGTCCCGCTGCGTCCTGCACCAGGAGAGGGAGGCGCCGACACGAGGCATGCACCGGAGGGTGGCGAGTCCGGTCAGACCCGCGATCGTCGCTGCTCCACCCCATGCAAGGAAGAGTTGCGCGGCGGTCGGTTGAGGTGTCGCAAGGGCCAGGACGAAGCCGGGCACGAGAAGGACGGCCCAGAGCAGGTCGTTGATGAAAGCCCTCCGACCCTGCCCGAGGGCGAAGAAGATCAGCCGCACGGCATCCTGGACGAGGAGCCCCGGCAGGATGAATCCCAGCACCAGGACGAGCCCGGCCGTCGGCTCGGGCAGAAGGAACGAGCTGAGGACGAGGCCTGCTCCCAGAAGGACACCGAGGGCGGCCGTCGTGCCGAGGCCCGCTTCGAGGGCTCTTCTCGGATCGTCTCCCGGCGACGCCTTCGTGAAGCGAACGGCGAACGGCTCTGTCACCAGCGCACGGGACACTGAAAGAACGATGCAGAACAGAGCGAACACGAGCGCGTAGGCGCCGAATTCGTCGATCGGAACGGACCGCGCAATCAGGATGCCCACCGCGAAGTTCGTGAGGCTCGACACCGACTGGTCCGCCAGCCCCCAACCGATCCTGGTCACGACGCGAGGCGGCCTCACCCGGACCATGGACCTCACGGAGACCTCGTGAGTCTGGGCGGTTCCATGATCGAACGGGCGACGAAGAGTGGGATGTTTCGGAAGTACCGACGCCAGAGCCGGCGCGGTTCCTTCGCCAGACGGTAGGACCATTCGAGGCCGCTGCGCTGCATCCAACGCGGTGCACGTGCAACCGCGCCTGCATGCATGTCGAAAGCGCCGCCGACACCGATGAGGATGGGGGCATCGAGCCTGGTGCGATGGCTCGCCATCCACCTCTCCTGCTTGGGCGCACCCAGACCCACCCACACGATGTCCGCTCCACTGGTGTTAATGCGGTCCATCAGGTCCTGTTCCTCGGTATCGGACAGAGCCCGGAAAGGGGGACTGTAGTGCCCGGCGATGCGCAGGTCCGGGAAGTCCCGCCTCAGGTTGGACACCAGCGTGTCATTGGTCTCCTGGCTTCCACCCATGAAGAACGAGGACCATCCGTGACGTTCTGCCTCTTCGAGGAGGCGCGGCATCAGGTCGGGTCCGCAGACTCGCTCGATGGTGTCGGATCCGGCGCGCCGCCCCGCCCAGACGAGCGGCACGCCGTCGGGAAGGGTCAGGACCGAATCGTTGAAGACCTGCCGGAGTTCCGAGTCCGCGCTTGCGTGCAGCAGTGCGTTGACGTCGCTGACACAGACATAGCCCTTCTCGTCCGATTGGATCGCATGGGTGATGCGCTTGACGGCCATCGTCATGTCGACACAGCTGACATGCACGTCCAGGATGGAGACGCGGGAGATCGCATCGACGGTCATCCTCGCGCCTCCATCAATCCCGATGCTGCGCCCTCGTGGCGGGAGGAAGAGGCCTCCAGTGCCTGACGCAGGAGGGAACTCGAGGTGTGGAGCGTGTAGGGGAAGTACTCCACCCGCACGCCGAGTGGCTCGAACTGTCGTTCCAGGGCCTCACCCTTGTCCGTATTGCGCCAGTCGTCACCTTTGAAGAACACGTTGAACCCGAGCTGACGCCAGCTGTCGACCTTCTGGAGATTGTCGTCCGCATAGACCTGGTCGACCGTGCGGATACCTGCGACGATCCGAAGCCGTTCGGCCAGAGGGATGACGGGCGCACGGCCCTTCGTCACCATCAGGATCTCGTCCGAGACGACACCGGCGATCAGGTAATCGCAGCGCGAGCGTGCGTTCTCGAGCAGGTTCAGGTGGCCGATGTGGAACAGGTCGAAGGCGCCGGCCGCGTATCCGATACGGATAGCCATGGTTGCCCCCTTTCTAAGTCGTGGACGAGGAGATCGTCGAGTGTCTGGGCAGTTCGGCGGCCATCAGTAGGCACCATCGGGCTTCAGCATGACCTTGAAGGTCCGCCACATGATGATCAGGTCGCCGGTGACGGACCAGTTCTCCACGTAGTAGAGGTCGAGGCGGACGCTTTCCTCCCAGTCGAGGTCGGACCGTCCGCTGACCTGCCATAGACCGGTAAGACCCGGCTTGATCAGGAGGCGTCGATGTGTGTGCTCCTCGTAACCGGAGACCTCGCTGACCAGAGGCGGGCGGGGGCCGACGAGGGACATGTCCCCCCGCAGGACGTTCCAGAACTGGGGTAGTTCGTCGAGCGAGTACTTGCGGATGATTGCGCCGACCTTCGTCACCCGCGGATCCTCACGCATCTTGAAGAGGACACCGCTGCCCTGGTTCAGCTCCTTGAGCAGTTCCAACTCGTCCTCCGCGGTCGTGACCATCGAGCGGAACTTGAACATCTTAAAGGCGCCCGAATCTTTCCCTGCGCGCTCCTGGACGAACAGCGCGGGCCCGGGCGTATCGCGGCGGATGACGATGGCCAGCAGGATGAACAGTGGCGCCAGGATGGCCAGAGCAGAACCGGCGACGGCTATATCCATGGCCCGCTTCAGGACATGACGGCCACCCGTGAACTGCGGCAGCTCCACGTGCATGAGGGGGAGTCCTTCGACGGGCCTCATCGTGATGCGGGGGCCGGCCACGTTGGTCAGCGCCGACGCGAGGACCAGCTCCGTGTGTGAGGCTTCGAGCCGCCAGCCGAGCTCCCGAATGTAGGAGCTGCCCTTCCGCAGGTGGCCGGCAACGATCACTGCATCCGCGCCCGTGTGCGCCACGAAGTCCTCGATCTTCCGGAGTCCGCTCACCACCGGGACGAGTCGATCACCGGTATGGAGGGCAGCCGGGTTCGCCCTGCCCTCGTAGACCGCGCCGACGACGGCATAGGCGGCACCGGATTTCTTCGCGAGCTGTGCAGCGACATAGCGGACATCCTTGGGCCGGCCCACGACCACGACCTTCGAGAGGTGGTGACCGAGCCGGCTCTGGTGGAGAAGCCACTGCCGCCAGAGCCACCGGCTGGCGAGAAGCAGCAGCGTTCCGAAGGGCAGCGCCAGCAGCAGGAGGCTTCGGAAATGCTCGAGGTCCAGGAGGACGACGACCACCGCCGTCAGGGCGAAGGTCCCGGTGCTCGCCCGCAGGACCTTCTTGTACTCACCCGCGCCGGTGCCGACGAGCCTGGAATCCCGCGTACGGAACAGCGCCATCATCATCATCCAGCCGATGGCGATCGTTCCGCCGAGCCCGAGGATGTCGGCGATGTGCGCCGCGCTCGTGTCGAGCGTCACCAGATTGACGGTGAGGAGGATGATTCCGAGGATCAGGACCGAGTCGGTGGCGAGGAGCGAGACCTGGTATCGACGCCGCCAGGCCACACCCGACAGGGGAAGTGGTTCGTGCAGGGCCGAAAGTCCTGCCGTCGCTGCAAAAGGACCGATGGCGCTGTGTGTCTGTGTCACTGCGCGCCCCCTCTCCTGCGGGCAGCGAACGAGCTGCCCATCGGGCGAAGCTGGGGAGCCGACGACGGCTGGGGACGGACCTCGGTCTCAGAAGGTCCTGACGTCGCCGGCTCCGATTGTGGGTGCGGCGAGGCTGCAACGGCAGACCTTCCGCAGATGATCGGGCGGATCGTGACCGTAGGCCGGTCGCCCCCCGATCGCGGGAGCAAGTGGTGGAGAGTGCCTACCTGGGTGGAGTGGCTGATGCCGCAGGATGGACGACCCATGAATGAGACCCGATTCTTCAAAAATTTCCCCAGCTTTGCTGACAAAGCTCTTGCGGAAACTCTATGGATCGGTTCAGGCCCGCACACGAGTAAGCCCTACGTGTTTGCTGCACCGTGCTTACGCGTGGACTACCTGTGCACTACTCGTCCCTACTACGTGCCAGTACCCTCGCCTACGTGGATCAGGCGCTCAGGCGCCTCGTAGGTCCTCTCTACGGTTGACACCGAGCTTGGCGAAGATGCGATAAAGATGTCCTTCGACCGTGCGCACGGACACGCCCTTGGCCTGGGCGATCTCGCGGTTCGAGCGTCCATCCTTGACGAGCCCGACGATGGCCCGCTCGGTCGGGGTGAGCCTGGGCGACGTGGCCGCGGGCGAGACCGCCGCGAGCGGACGTGGTACGGGGCCCTCGCGCAGCTCGCCCAGCGTCACGATACGCCGTTGGATGGATCGTGCCCTCCGGCCGGCTCCCTGTTCGCCCATGAACTGCAGCGCGAGCGAGAGCCCTGCGAACTCGAAGGCAGTATTGCCCCGCGCCCCCGCCATGGTTGCGGCAGCAACCATGGCGTCGGCGTCCTTCGCCTTCGCGGCGGCGGCGAAGGCGAAGAGGTCCGCGGCGCCGCTGCCTTCGATCCCCTGCAGCACGGTCAGCAGAGGGTCCACGGCGCTGGTGTCGCCCAGCAGGAGTGAGAGCCGGAGCGCTGTTCCGGCAAGCTCCAGCATGCCGTCCCTCCCGGCCGTCTCGGCGATGGCGATGAGATCGGCGCGGGCACCCGGCGAATCGCCGAGCAGGGCGGCAGTCGCCGTGACGAAGACCCGTCCCCCCAACCGCACTGTCCTCGATCCACGGTCCGGAGTCCGCTCGAAGTCCGCCACGAGCGCTCGGGCTCGCTCCTGGTCACCGGCAAGTGCACTCGCGTAGGCGGCCATGCCGGTCAGCAGGGTCATCACCTGCGGGACGTCCGACTCCCTCAGCGCCTCCAGGGCGAGCATGAACCGGTCCCGAGCCTCCCGGTTCCGGGAGGCTCGCAACGCGATGATGCCATCCACGACATCCCCCCACCCTGCGAGGTGGACGATGCTCCTGGGGTGCACCCGGGAGTGGGCCCGGAGCACGGACTTCGCCTCGGCCCCGCGTCCGATGTTGGTGAGCAGGAGGACGTGCCGTGCCGCTGCGGATTCGCGGTGTCCGAGCAGCGCAGCTCCTCCGGCCTCGATGAGTTCGAGGGCAAGCGCGGAGTGCGCGCTTCCCTCCTCGGACCGCCCCATGCTCCCGAGGAGCTCGCTGAGGAGGATCATGCTGGCCACGCGGGTGTCGTCCGTACCATCCGGGTGGTTCATCACGTCCAGGAGGTCGGACTCCAGTCCGTCGAATCGTCCTTCCAGGAGCAGGACATGGCTCTCGAGCACACGCGTGCCCAGGTGGGCCTGCTCCAGCTCGGCGTCACTCGGCTGGAATCCGTCACTCGACTGCATCCGCGTGACGAGTGATCTCCAGCGATCCACGTCCACGCGCAGGTCCTCGGAGGGCGAGCCCGACTTCAGCTTGAGCTCCAACGAGAGCCGGATGGCGTCCCTCGCGACCGGGAAGTCCTTGCATGTCCGGAGGGCCTCGTCCACCAATTCGCGTGCGTGGGACAGGTTGCCGCGGCCAGCCTGGACCCGGGCGACCTCCGTCAGGACACGTCCACGGAGGCCGGGAGTCGATACTGCCCGCACCGCACGCAGCGCGAAGTCGTGGTCACGCAGTCCGTTGGCGACCATGGCTGCCCTGAGCAGCGTGGTGTCGTCCGGCCGGTCTCCGCAGTCGAGGCCCCACGAGACGGCGCGGAGGAATCCCTCCAGGGACTGATCCTCCGCGCCGAGCGCGGCGAGCACTCGCCGGCGTACGTCGATGCTTCGGGCCGCGGGCACGTGGGCGCGAAGGACGTCTCCGTAGAGCGGCTGCTCCAGCGTGACAGGTCGGCCGGGCTCCGTACCGACGGCGAGGAGGCGGTCGTCCCGCAACCGCTCGAGTGCAGTGGCATCCACGCACGCGGCGAGGGCAGCCAGGGCGATGGGCTCGGCGAGGGCAACCACCTCGAGCGCCTCCATGTCCTCGTGGCTCCTCGCCCGAAGCTGCGAGCGGATCAGGTCACCGAGGCGGAGATCGATCCTCGGCTGCTCGTTCGTCAACCGCCACACACCGTTGCGCTGCTGCAGGTATCCCTGGCTCACTCCCTGCTCGAGCAGGGTCCTCAGGAACAACGGGTTGCCGCCCGTCGTCATGGCGAGTGCCTGCACGGAGCCGGTGAGCACTGGACCGCCCAGAACCTGCGAGCACAGCTCCGTGATGTCGTCCGGGTCCAGCGCCCTCAACTCGAAGCGCTGAAGGAGCCCATCGGATCCGAAGGCCCTCAGATCGGCTGGAATGCTAGGCCTCTCCCGCATCATCACGAGCAGCTTGGCTCGTCGGGCGCTGACGAGCTGAGCGAGCAGGGCACTGGTGCTCGCGTCCAGCTCGTGTGCATCGTCGACGACGACGAGGGGCGGACGCTGCGATCGCGTGGGAGCACCGGCGGTCAGATGGCTCATGACGGCGCGCAGGATGGCCACGGGAGATTCCGCCTCGGCAGCGGAGAGCGTGTGCAGGTAGGGAGCGAGGGCTCCGAACGGAATCGCGCGGAGAGAGGCCCCACCGGTCACCCGAAGGACGGCTGCCGGCCAGCGGAGCTGCTCGAGCACTGCCCGTGCGACCGACGTCTTCCCTACCCCGGCCTCCCCGACGATCATCGCGCCGAAACTTCCCACGTCATCGAGCGCGGCCGCGACCTCCTTGAGTAGCCGTGCGCGCCCGACCAGTCCGGTCGTCGCTCCTGCCGCACTCACTGCGACTGCCCGAAGATCAACGAGAGCTGCTTGCGGCTCGAGAGACCGAGCTTTGACATGATCTGGTGCACGTGGCCCTCGACCGTCCTCGGCGAGATGTGTTCCTGCTGTGCGATCTCCTTGTTGGGCACGCCGAGGGCGACCTTCCGCGCGATGGCCCGCTCGCGTTCGCTCAGGAGCTTCCTCCGTACGTGCCTGCGGGCCGGCGTCGATGTCCGCCGGAGGATCTGCTCGGCGTGAACCCTGATCATCGGGTCGTCCGTCTCGGCGAGGTGCTCGATGCTCAGGGCGGCGATGTCTCCTGCGAGATTGTGGTTCCCGAGCTCCACCGCCCGCCGTGCCAGCTCCTTGAGCGCGGCGGGATCACGCGCGGTGAGCGCGGTGCCGAAGTGCTCGAGGAGCCGCGCGAAGGGCCCGTCCGACGCCCCTGCTGTCGTCGTCAGGACATCGGCCGACTCGTGTCCACCCAGTTGCACGGCCTGGCTCACGAAGAAGAGCTCGGCCCCCCGACGGCCCGAGGCGCCCAGTTCGAGGGCGTGCTCGCGGAACTTCGAGGCGACGTCCTCCGTGCTCTCGAGCCACGCCTCGACGAGGAGCGTGAAGTAGGTGACGGCCTCGCGGATGTGCCACGGGTACCGGTGGGCGTCCAGGTCGATCGCCTTCAGGTGGTCCTCCGCGGCATCGGGAGCATTCTCGAGTACCTGCGCGTAGGCCGCGGCGGCCTCCGCAAGCGGTAGGAATCCGTGCCGGTCACGGATGCGGAACTGGCTGATCGCCGGCATCAGGAGATTGAGCGCCTCGCTGCTGCGACCCAGGTAGGAGAGCAGGACGCCCTGCGCGAACTCCGAGACCGATCCTCCGTACAGGATGGCACCCGACCGTCCCTCCCGGCGGTTCGCGAGGTCCAGACACTCGGACCAGTACCCTGCCATCAGGAGAGTTCCATAGAGGTGGACCGAAGCGGCGTCGCGATCGAGCGGAGCGATCTCGCCGCAGACCGGTACGTCGAGCCGCGACGCGACGTTGCGCGCGATGGTCACCGCCTGTTCCTGGGATCCACGGGTCGCTTCCGCCACGCCGAGGAGGCTCCGCACCCTGATGCTCCATGGCGTGTCGTCCGCCCATTGCGCCAGCAGTTCCGGCGCGCGGGCGCAGACCGTGTCCACTTCACCCTCGAAGACGAGCAGTTCCAGCCGCACCACCTCGGCCTGCTCCCGGAGCGCGAAGGGGTCGGTCGAGGGATCTTCGCGCGCGAGCCGGGCGTCCACCTGCTCGAGCAGTTCCGCGACGTCCTGCTCCCTGCCCTGGGTGCCGGCCCTGAGGCGCGCCGCCAGGAGCCTCGCTTCCACCCATGCACGAAGCTGGGGCTCAGGCAGGTCCTCCTCGAGGAGGCCCTCGATCGTCCGGAGTGCCTCGGCGACGTGGCCGTCAGCTAGATGCTGGCGTGATCGCTCCACGACGGCCGCCGCTTCGACCACCGTTCCGGGCGCCGGGTCGACGGCATCGAGGAACCGTGCTGCCGCACCGTCGATCCGGTGATCGTTGGCAGAGCGCGCAAGGCCCACGAGTGCGGCCGAGTCGAGCTCGAGACCCTGGTCGAGCGACCAGGCCGCGAGCGACGTCCGGGCCCGCACTGTGACACCAGGTTCGTCCCGGAGGGCGCTGACCGTCTCGAGCGCATCCCTTCCGCGCTCGGAGAGCACCTGCGACCGGACGACATCGGCGAACACGTCGTAGGTCAGTCTGACCAGCGGGGTGGAGGCTCGGTCGACGGTGATCATCCGCTCCCGCTGGAGAGCGTCGATGGACCCCGGCGGCACCGCGTGCAGCAGGATCGGCACCGGGAGAGTCCCTGCCACGGCGAGGGTCTCGACCGTCGCGCGGTCCGCGCTCGGCAAGGCAACCAGCGTCGACGTCGTCCAGTCGCTGAAGGAGCGTCCGGACTCGGGGCGGTGCGTGTCCCTGCAGACCCATACGCCGTCGCGCGGGAACAGGTGACCGGAGGCGACGTCGGCCTTCGTGGCGATCTGCAGGTACTTCGGATTCCCGTCGCTGGAGAGCCACAGTTCCTGTGCCGCGGAGCGGGAGATCGGGCCCCCCAGCGCCGCAGCGAGGACTTCCGTCGTCGCGTCGAGGGTCAGTGGCTCGATGTCGAAACGGCTGAGCACCCTGTCCTTCCACAGGTCGAAGAACTCCACTGGCGCCTTCAGCAGGTCCTCGCACGTGATGAGGAGCCGCACCGCCCGGACCCGCGCCAATTGTGCGATCACGGTGGCCGACAGTTCATCGATCTCCTCGACGCCGTCGATGTGCATGAGGGTTCGCCGTTGCGTGGGATCCGTGTCGAATCGCCGCTGGAGGGCACTGAGGACGAGCAGTGGACTGCGGGCGGTGTCCTCGTCGAGTTCGGCCAGGAGGACATTGAGCGCGCCATAGGGAGTGGACGAGTGGGCGGCGGATCCGCGGATGTAGATGTGGTCCACCTGACGCGACAACGACGAGACCACGTGCTGGGCGATCATCGTCTTACCGATTCCCGAGGGCCCGACCACCACGACGCCCCTGGCCGCTTCGTCGCCGATGGCGGCGGCGATGGCGGCGGCTTCGGCATCCCGACCCGCGAAGGGCCACCGTCCGTCGACCACGGTCACAGGGCACGACCGAGGGGTTGTGCGGCCGGCTCCCATACCGGCACCACCGGTCCCGGACCGGGTTCACATCTCCACTCCAGCATGAATTGCGCCCCATAACGCTTGTCCCGAGGGGCTCACTTTACAGGCAGGCGGACCCTGCAGCCGGCTCACTGGCCTGCACGACGCGCTGTGTCTGCGCAGGATCTGCGCGGGATCTCCCCCGCATCGGATCAGCCGCCATGCTCCTTCTGAGGGTGGAAGCGTTGCTGAGCAGCGAGGAGACCGTCCGTGATGACCTGTTCGACGGCGTCTGCGGCGTCATCGACGAGGAACGGGAGGTCCTTCTTCTCCACGGTGCCGAAGTCCTTCAGCACGAAGTCGGCGGCGTCCTGGCGGCCGGGCGGCCGGCCCACGCCGACCCGCACCCTGTAGTAGTCCTTGGTGCCGAGCGCCTTGCTGATGTCACGGAGGCCGTTGTGCCCGCCCTCTCCCCCACCCAGCTTCACCTTGATCGTGTTGAACGGGATGTCGATCTCGTCGTGGACGGCGATCACGTGGTCCGGCTCGATGCCGTGGAACCGGGCGAGCCCGGAGACGGGTCCGCCCGTGAGGTTCATGTAGGTCGACGGTTTCGCGAGGACGACGCGCGGTCCGCCGAGACCGAGCCTGCCCTCGAGGGTGAGGGCCTGGACCTTCGACGTCGTGAATCTGCCACGGAGGCGTCCGGCGAGCACATTGAGGACCATCTGCCCGACATTGTGCCGGTTGCCGGCATAGCCGGGCCCGGGATTCCCGAGCCCGGCTACCAGCCAGGTGTCAGTGGACACCGTGCGGATCCTGCCTACTGCTCGTCGGCGTCGGTGATGACGGCGTCGGCGTCGGCGTCGGCCGCGGTTGCGCCCTCGGACGTGCCCTCGACGTCGTCGTCCGTCTCAGGGGTCTCGCCGAGGTCCTGGACCACGGGGGGCATGAGGTTGACGATCAGCGTCTCGGGGTCGGTGAGCAGGGTGACGCCCTGCGGCAGGACGATGTCCGAGGCGAGGACGTGCTGTCCGACCTCGCGGCCCTCGATGCTCACGGTGAGCGTCTCGGGCAGGTGGGTCGCCTCGGCCTCGACGAGGACCGTGCTGGCCTCGAGGTTGGAGACGACGTCCGCTGCAGGCTCGCCCTCGATGTGGATGGCGACATCGACCTCGACCTTCTCGCCGCGACGCACGGTCAGGAGGTCGAGGTGCTCCACGATCTGCTTGATCGGGTTGCGCTGGATGTCCTTGACGAGCGCGAGGTGGTCCTCACCAGCGACGTCGAGCGTGAGGAGGGCGTTGGCGGTGCGCACCGCGAGGGTCGTCGCCTTGGCGGGAAGGAGGACGTGGATGGGGTCCGCGCCGTGGCCGTAGATGACCGCGGGGATCATGTTGGCGCGGCGGGCCTGGCGGGCAGCGCCTTTGCCAAATTCGGTCCGGACGTGCGCTGCGAGCTTCTGGTCGGTCATGGGTTCTCCTCGGTGACATGGGCGGCAGTCCGGTGGACCGCCGTCGGGACTCAAGCCGCGGCGGGAGGAACGCGCTTCGGGCTGGTCCAGGAAACCGCTCGGCTGCTCACTGCAGTCCGGGAGACGTCGCTAGCCACCGTCGATCACGGAGTTCGCCGCACGATCGCCGGACTGACCGGGATCCGCAGGCCGCTCCCTCGCCTAGGCATCGGCATTAATCCTACCGCACGCCGCGCACCGCACCGGCCATGGGCCTGCGATACTGGTCGATGTCCCAGGGCGCCGCGACCGTCATCGCCAGCCCCCGTCCGAAGGATCACCGCACTGTCCGCACCTCTGCCCTCGGCGCGTTACCGACGCATCGCCCTGGTGGTGTGCATCCTCTGGCTGGGCGTGCTCGGGCTGGTCGTGCTCTCACCACTGCCCGTGGACCGGGATGGCGGGACGGCCCTTCGGGCAGCCCTCGCCGACCTGCACCGCGCAGGGTGGCCGTCCTGGCTCGGCTACCGATTCGTCGAGTCGACCTCGAACGTCATCCTGTTCGTTCCCTTCGGCATGTTCTTCTTCATCCTTGCGCCGCGTGGATTACGTCGATTCGGCCCGGTGACGGGCTTGGCCCTGTCGGTGGGCATCGAGCTCGCACAGCTCATCGCCCTTCCCCAAAGGGTGGCCAGCCTCTCCGACATCGCGGCGAACTCCCTCGGCGTCGTGATCGGATCAGGTGTCGCCTGGACCGCGACCAGGGTGCGCGACGGCGTGGCGGCGGACCGCACCGGGGCGCCTCCCGCTGCCACCGATGGAACTTGACCTACGCAGGCCGTCGTGTCAAGGGATCGCACCCCGCCACGTACAATAAAAATCTCACGCATCCCGGGTGCCACTTCCAGCTGGACCGACGACTAGATCATCATGGGGAACACTATGCCTAAACGCGCTCTCATCACCGGAATCACAGGCCAGGACGGGTCGTACCTCGCCGAGCTCCTCCTGCACAAGGGCTATGAAGTGCACGGGCTGATCCGAAGGGCGTCGACCTTCAATACGTCGCGTGTCGACCACCTCTACGTGGATCCACACGATCCGTCGGCCAAACTCTTCCTCCACTACGGCGATCTCAGTGACGGCTCGCGGTTGGTCACCCTCCTGGCGGACATCCGGCCGGACGAGGTGTACAACCTTGCGGCGCAGTCACACGTCCGCGTCTCCTTCGATGAACCCGAGCACACGGCCGACACGACGGGCATGGGGACGGTCAGGTTGCTGGAAGCCGTCCGACTCGCAGGTATCGACACCAAGTTCTATCAGGCATCGTCCTCGGAGATGTTCGGCGCTACTCCCCCGCCCCAGAACGAAGACACGCCGTTCTACCCGCGATCGCCCTACGGGGCCGCCAAGGTCTACAGCTACTGGATCACGAAGAACTACCGCGAGGCCTATGGCATGTACGCGGTCAACGGAATCCTCTTCAACCACGAGTCCCCTCGCCGCGGCGAGACGTTCGTGACGCGGAAGATCACGCGAGCCGTCGCCGCCATCAAGGCGGGCCAGCAGGATCACGTCTACATGGGGAACCTGGACGCGGTGCGCGACTGGGGCTACGCGGCGGAATACGTGGAGGGCATGTGGCGAATGCTCCAGGCCGACGAGCCCGACGATTTCGTCCTCGCAACGGGGGGCGAGTACACCGTGCGGGACTTCCTGCGGATCGCCTTCGAGCACGCAGGATTGAACTGGGAGGACCACGTCCGGTTCGACGAGCGCTATCTGCGACCGACCGAAGTGGATGCGCTCGTGGGCGATTCCTCGAAGGCGGAGATGAAACTCGGCTGGAAGGCCACCATCCATACCCCCGACCTGGCTCGCCTCATGGTCGACGCCGACATCCAGGCTCTCGATCATGCAGGCCGTACATGGATCGACACGGTCGACCTCGATTGCTGGAAGAACTGACATGGCCTCGTTCATCCCCCAGCCCCTCGACCGGTCGGCGGCCTTCTACGTCGCCGGCCATCGTGGCTTGGTCGGTTCCGCCATCTGGCGCAAGCTCGAAGCGGAAGGTTTCTCCGATCTCCACGGACAGTCGTCGCTCGAACTGGATCTCAAGGACCGCGAAGCCGTCTTCGAGTACATGGCGCGGGTCAAGCCGCGGTACGTGGTCCTCGCAGCAGCGAAGGTCGGCGGAATCCTGGCCAACGCCACGTACCCCGTGGACTTCCTGACCGAGAATCTTCAGATCCAGGTCAACGTCCTCGATGCCGCTCGGGAGCAGAACGTCGAGAGAGTCCTGTTCCTGGGGTCCTCTTGCATCTATCCGAAGCTGGCACCCCAGCCGATCCGTGAAGAGGCGCTGCTCACCGGGCACCTCGAGCCGACCAACGATGCCTACGCCATTGCTAAGATTGCCGGCATCATGCACGTCCAGTCGGTTCGCCGCCAGTATGGCTTGCCGTGGATCTCGGCCATGCCGACGAACCTCTATGGGCCGGGCGACAACTTCTCGAGTCAGGGATCCCACGTTCTTCCTGCTCTCATCCGCCGCTACGACGAGGCGGTGGAGTCGGGAGCCGATTCCGTCCAGAACTGGGGCACGGGTTCACCACGACGGGAATTCCTCCATGTGGACGACATGGCGGCCGCCTGTCTCCATCTGCTCGAGAACTACGACGGTGCGGAACACGTGAACGTGGGAACCGGTAGCGACATCACGATCAAGGAGCTCGCCGAGATCGTTGCTGACGCAGTCGGGTACACCGGGAGGATGCAGTGGGACACGAGTAAGCCCGACGGCACTCCGCAGAAACTCCTCGACGTCTCTAAGCTCGCTGGAGCAGGATGGACCGCGAGTATCTCCCTCGCCGACGGTATCCGCAGCACGGTGGACTGGTACCGCGAGCACAGTGGGAACGTGCGTACCTGAGGTCGCGCGCAGGACCTGTCCCCTCGCGGGCGGCCCTGCGCGTCCATCGGCGGACTCCTGAGCGCGCACACACGAATTGACCCCCTTTCTCAGGAAAGGGGGTCAATTCGTTAGCTTCACGCCTGCCGAAGACAGGATTCTGCAGATACAGTGAGTGAGGGTCGGCGGCGGCTGGGGACGAAGTCCTGGTCTCAAGAGAACTCCTACGCCGCCGACCCAGTACATGGGCGGTCCAGGGTGACCGCTGATCTCTCGGCATCCTGTCCAACACATACAACTCTAGGTCTCCGACGGAGATCGATCACGAGTAGTACCGACCCTATTCCGTCGTCGAACTACTCGTATCAATCCCCGGAATTACCTATTCGCGGCTTGTCTCCCATGAAGTGCGGACAACCTCGCCGTGGTCGGCAGTGAGTTCCTCGCGACGGCTGATGCCGAGCTTGACGAAGATGCGGTACAGGTGGCCCTCGACGGTCCGCACGGACACGGTCAGTCTCCGTGCGATCTCCCTGTTGGACAGGCCCTCGACGGCGAGGAGCACGAGCTCCCGCTCCCTGGCGGTAAGGGGTGTCACGCCGTCTGCATCGTAGGACCCATCGGCAGGGCCGCCGTCGATCCGGCTCCGTCGCCGCCGGAGAACTGTCGCCAGGGCGCGCTGGGACCGGGTATCGCCGCGTCGTGCGTACAGGTCCATAGCCCGACGGCAGGCATCGGTCGCGACCAGGTATTTCTCTCGGAGCTCGGCGCCGTCGCCCGCCGCCACCAGGGCGGACGCATCGCGTGTCACCACGGCAGACGCGTAGCCGTGAAGGATTTCTGCTTCCGCTCCCTCGAGGGATGAGGTGGTGTCCTTCAGCAGGACGGGCGCCGCTTCATCGCCGAGCACGGTAGCGAGCTCGAGGATGTCCTTCTCAGCACTGGCCCATCCGTTCCGACGAGCGATCGCGGCGAGCTCCACCAACCGGGATGCGCCGGCGTCCTGGTGGAGCAAAGAGCGGGAAGCGGCCTCGAAGGCGTGTCCGAGAAGCGCGTTCTGGCGATTCCCGTGGATCCCGACAGCCGCGAATTCCCTCGAGCACTGGTTCGCCAAGCCCGTCTCGCCGAGGGCCGCCGCGGTCCACGCGGCCACCCCCAGTGCGTAGGGCAGAAGGGACTCCTGATCCGACAATCTGAGGGATGCGAGGGCCGGGCGCAGCTGTACGAGTGCCGCGCGGAAGGAACCGCGTCGGGCCTCGAGCACGGCTCCGAGCACGGCGAACCCGCCGCCGACGAACGAGTAGTCACGATGCTCACCGGCAGCATAGGTCGCCAGGGCCCTTTCTGCCGCACGAAGATCCCCGCTGTGCACCAGCAGGTGCACGTGACGGAAGAAGGCCGTGCGGTGGAGGTCCGGCGCGTCCTGCTGGTGCCGCTCTGCTGCAGTGAGGGCGGCCGCGCCGTGCTTCTGGCCCTCGACGCTCCGCCCGAGCGCACCGAGGGCTTCAGCCAGGATCGCCCCGGCGAGGACGGTCGGACGCAGGCCGGCATCCTCCGCCGCAAGGAAGGGGCGAAGAACATCCACCGTCCTCTCGTACTGACCCAGGGCGTTGTAGGAGAAGGCCCGAGCCACGACGAGGTGGTGCTCACAGTCCCGTATCGCGTCGTCGGATGGTGTCAGCGGTCCGCACACCGCCTTCGGCCCGGACCCCGGCATGTCCTGACTCCGCCGTGGCGGGGCGATGAACTCTTCCGGCTCCCGCCGATCCTGTCGCCAGGAGCGGATACGCCTCGACCACCACTCGATGACCTCGTCGGCAGCGGCCGTCTCCTGGCCGTCGGCGACGATCAGCCGGACCTTCAAGAGCCCGGCGGCCGTCACCTCCTCCGGCATGGCCGTCGCCTGCGGATAGCCGTCCGCCGCGATCCGACACTCCTCCATGCGGCCGAGCTCCAGGAAGGCTGTGGCACGGAGGATGCGGGCCGGGTCGAGCAGGTGAACAGCCCGGACGGCACCTGCATATCGCAGGGCGGCCTGAGGATCGAGGGCGGTCAGCGCGAGCTCCGCCGCCTTGAGGAGACGCTCGTCGGCTACCGGCTCTCCGCAGTCGAGACTCCACTCGACATCCCGAATCGCAGCTGTAGCGGACAGGTCCGTGTCGGGACCCACGACCGACCTCATCTCGGCGTGCAGGATGCTACTGCGGCCGATCGGGACGAGGGACCTGCCGATTTTCCCGTAGAGCGAGTAGGCGTGCACCGCATGGGCGGGGGTCTGCTGAACGCTTCTGATGAGCCCCTCGTCGAGCAGCGCGGTCACCGCAGCCTCGCTGGTGAGCCGCACGAGGTCGGAGAAAGCCACGACACCTGCCAGCGCCACGAGATCGAAGGCCTTCCTGCCGTGCTCGTCCAGGCCGAGGGTGACCGACCGGACGAGATCGACGAGCGAGGCGGGAAGGGCGACCTCCTCGTCGTCGAGGGTCCACACCCCGTCCGGACGGGCAAGGCTTCCCCGGGCCAGTGCCTCGTCGAGGATCGCCTTGAGGAACAGTGGATTCCCTGAAGCCTCATCACGCAGGCGGTCACTCGCGCCCCGGACGATCGTGGACCCGAGCACCTGGCAGCACAGGTCGTAGGCCTCGTTCGATGCGAGGGGACTCATATCGAACCGTTCGAGGAGTCCGTCCCGGCACAGCGACGCGAGTTCATCGGAGACCGGAGTGACGGGACGGGCGAAGGCGACGAGGCTGATGGTCCTCGACGTGACGAGCTGCGCGAGGAGGTGGCAGCTGTCGTCGTCGAGCAGGTGGGCGTCGTCCAGCAGGACGAGGACTCGACGATCCGCGGCCCTGCTGCGGAAGAAGGCCATGATCCGCCGCAGGACGCCGAGTGAGGAGGCCATGTCGTCGGCCGATGCATCGATGAGGAAGGGCGCGAGTGCCCCGTAGGAGATGGTCGCCAGGGCTGATGCCGGCGTCACCAGGAACGGGATGAAATCCCCACGAAGTGACGTGACCAGATGACGGGCAATGGCACTCTTGCCCGTGCCGGTCTCACCGTAGACCAAGGCTCCGTAGACGTCGTCCTCGCGGACGGCCTGTCCGATCCCCTCGATCAGCACCGACCGGCCGACGAGCGGCACATCACCGGACAGTGCCGAGAACATCAGGAACCGATCTCCGTCGGGAACAGCTCGGCGAGTTCGGTGCGGGTGGTGATACCGAGCTTCGAATAGACCTGGTAGAGGTGCCCCTCCACAGTCCGCACCGACACGAACATGCGCTGCGCGATGGCGCGATTACTGCTGCCCTGGGCTGCAAGCGCCGCCATCTCCCGCTCCCGTGGAGTCAGCAGTCCCTGGGCCGCCACCCCCCGCCCATTCCGCAGCGCTTCGGGCAGCACGTCTCGCAGCCGGCGGTGAATCAGACGGAAGGCTGCCCGGTCGTCCTCAGCCAACGCCTGATCGCCTCCCGATCTCGCGATGTCGGCGGCCAATTGGTAGTCGCCGGATGCTGCCGCCCCCTCGACGGCCTGAATGATCAGATCGACATCCGACGCCAGGAGCGCCCGCGCGTAGAGGAGGTAGACGTCTGCGAGAGGCGCGTCGAGGTTCTTGGACAACGCCTCCAGCTCCGTGGCGGCCCGCATGCTGCCGAGCCGCAAAGCGGAGACCAGGCTGATGACGGCCCACATCGCTGCTCCCCGACCGAGATCGCCCTGGACTCGCTCCTGGAGCTGCAGGGCAGCCTCGGCGCGGCCACCGGTCAGGGCGTACGACAGCAGCTTGTAGTGCCGCACCGCGCGGCGCACCATCCAGGGGCTCCGCTGCTTCTGGCCCGACACCGGCAAATGCGACACCCGACGATCCGGTGGTCGGGTCAGGGCATGGCAGTAGGTGAGGACGGCGCCGGCCAGGGACAGCAGTCCATGGGGATCGGCGACGCGTAGCTGCTCGACGACAGGCCCGAGCAGCGCAGTCGCATCCCGCGCGCGGTCGCGTGCTATGAGATCCAACGCGACGGTGAGATCGGCGAGCGAACCGCGATGGAGCGACCATGTTCTGGAGGAAGGCCGGAAGTCGGAGAAGATCTTCCGCCCCTCAGTCCAGCTACCGGCGATGAGGAATGCGACCTCGACGCGGAGGAGCACCGCATCGGCCGCCTGGTGCGAGACCTCGGGATGAGCCAGGTTGCGAGCCAGTGCCTCGGCGAGTCGCAGCGCATCCTCCGTCGGAGCCTGCAGGACCATGGCCTCGAGCAGCAGGGATTGGAGAGCCACCTGCGACTCACACTCCTCGCGATCGCTCGACGAGGACAGTTCGGCCCGGAGGGCCCCCTCGAGGTCGGACAGATTGTCGCGGTACCGGCCCTCGAAGGACGCCAGTTCGGCACGGGCGACGCACACATGTCGACGAAGGCTCATCAACTCCGACCGGTCCCGCCCATCTACCGTGGGCTGGCCGATCCGATCGCGTTCCCAGGACACGAGCAATTCCTCGGCCCGGTCCAGCGGTGCGGCCGGTTCAGCGACGGCCTGGAGCCGACGAAGGTGACTCTCCTCCACCAGATGCCTGATCAACACCTCCCGGTCGAGTTCGTTCTCGGAAGCAGAGAGCGTCGCGGATGCGGCGGTGGCGTCCTTGAGATGTCCTTGACCGAGGGCAGCGATCATCACTTCGAGGGTGAGCGCATGTGACTCCTGTCGGAGGACGATCCTGCGGAGGAGATCGCCCGCGCGCCGGTGCTGCCCGTTCCGGTTCAAGGTCCTGGCGGCCGTGACACCCAACTGGGCGTCGACGGGGAGGCCGGCCTGAATCAGCCAGCCCACCTCGCGGGCCGGATCCTCGGCGAGAAGGCGGGCAGCTGAGGACCGGGATCGGATGTCCCGGTACAAGCTGGCCGCCTCGTCCTCGGGGACCTGTTCGGCCACCGCCTCCGCCAGGCCCCTGGTAGCGAGCAGCACACGGGGTTCGGGATGCGCCGACACCACCAGGACGCCGGCATCCTGCAGCGCGTCGAGCTCCGACGTGTCCGTGAGCCGAGCGGCGTCCCTCCACGGCAGCCCGCCGCTCAGCGCCACGAGGTCGACGATCCGCCGCTGGTTGCGGGTGAGGGTGCGCAGAAGCGGCGATGTGCTCACGACGTCGTCTTCGATCCCCTCCCGCCCGGGCAAGAGGACCCACGCCTCTCCGCGCCGCGCCAGCACGCCGCGCTGGACGAAACTCTGCAGTGCAGCTCGAGTGGCCTGCGCGTTCCCACCGCCGACGGACCACAGTGCCTCCACCCCCTCGCGGCTGACAGGAGCTCCGAGCTCCGAGGCGACGAAGAACACCGTGTCCTCGAAGGAGAGCGGCCCGAGGTCGATTCGACGGAGCGAGTTGGCCCGCCAGAGGCTCATGAAGACCGGATCCGCCCGCGCGAAGTCAGTCACGGTCATGACGGCGGAGGCTCTATTGCCGGCGAGAAGCTGACCGATCAGCGTCGATGACGCCCTGTCGAGGTGCTCGGCGTTGTCGATGGTGAAGACGATGCGCCGGCCGCCCGCCTCCTCCCGCAGATGTGCCGCGACCGCCGAGAGGACGAGCGCCGGGTGCATCACGGTACGTGGTAGCTCGGAGAGCAGGAAGCTGAGCGCACGGTAAGGGAGAGACGCAGCCGAACGCAGTCCTCTGAGGCGGACCACGTAGCTGCCCGCCAAGGAGAGCTGCAGCTGGTGCAGCAGCGCGGTCTTCCCTACGCCAGCGGCCCCCACGACGACCACGCCCGACGAACCCGGACTGCCGAGGGCCGCCAGGGCCGACTCCGTCTCCGCTGCTCGTCCGATGAAGCGCACAAGGTGCTCCGGTGGCGCCTGGACCGGGCTCTTCCAGGGCGCCCTGGCTGCAGCAGGCGGGGGGACAAGGGCGTGTACGAGACTGTGAGACCGCATGAAAGACCTACTTCTTCCCAGCTTGTGACAGATGTCAGCCTCAGCCTAGGAAGGCCAGGAAGGCTCAGCACGAGTGGGCGCTACGGGATCGTCAGCACTCTTACTTGTTTTTCACACCTAACTTTGAAGGAGCACTACTCGTCTTCCGCCATTTCCCTACGCGTTCGACCTTCTCGTCCTTGCACGTATCAGCAACGCCCACGGCGAAGCCCATCGTGGGCATCACCGGTGGACCCGGCACCGGTCAGGCGTTGCCGTCGAAGAGGCTCGTCACCGATCCGTCGTCGAACACCTCGCGGATGGCACGGGCGATCAGGGGTGCGATCGACAGGACCGTGAGCTGGGGGAAGCGCTTCTCGGAGGGTATCGGCAGAGTATTGGTGACGACGACCTCACGGGCCCCGGACTCGGCCAGTCGACGCGCCGCCGGATCGGAGAACACCGCATGGGTCGCCGCGATGATGACATCCTTGGCCCCGGCGTTCTTCAGCACCTGCACGGCCCCGGAAATCGTGCCCCCGGTATCGATCATGTCGTCGATGAGCACGCAGGTGCGGCCCTCGACCTGGCCGACGACCTGCTTGGACACGGCCTGGTTCGGAACCGTGAGATCGCGGCTCTTGTGCACGAACGCGAGGGGTGCCCCCCCGAGCCGCTCGGCCCACTGCTCGGCGACGCGCACCCGTCCGGTGTCGGGCGAGACGACCGTGACATTGTCGGCATCGACCCTCGTCCGGATGTAGTCGGCGAGGAGCGGGATGGCCATGAGGTGGTCCACGGGGCCGTCGAAGAACCCCTGGATCTGGGAGGTGTGCAGATCCACGGACATCAGGCGGTTCGCTCCCGCCGTCTTGTACAGGTCCGCGACGAGGCGGGCGGAGATCGGTTCACGTCCGCGCCCCTTCTTGTCCTGCCGCGCATAGGGGTAGAACGGCGAGACGACGGTGATCCGCTTGGCCGAGGCCCGCTTGAGCGAATCCACCATGATGAGCTGTTCCATGAGCCAGTTGTTCAGGGGCGCCGGGTGGGCCTGGATGACGAAGACGTCGGTACCACGCACGCTCTCGCCGGAGCGCACGTAGATCTCGCCGTTGGCGAAGTCGTAGGCGGAGACCGGCAGCAGTTCGGTGCCGAGCCAGGACGCGATCTCCTCGGCCAGTTCGGGGTGTGCACGCCCGGAGGCGAGCACCAGTTTCTTCTCGCCGCGTGCCGTGATCTCGCTCATGACTGACCGCTTTCCTGTGGTTCCTTCGTTGCCTGTGGGCCTGATGTGTCGGTTCCGGCCATGCTCGCGCGCGCCGCCTCGTCCGCAGCTGTGCCGGGTCGCTTCTCCGAGGTCCAGCCCGGGACGTTGCGCTGCGCCACGACGCTCAGTCCGAGCGCCCCGGCGGGGACGTCCTTGCGGATGACGGCGCCGGCACCGGTGTAGGCGCCGTCGCCCACCGTGACCGGCGCGACGAAGACCGTGTTCGAGCTGGTGCGGACGTGGGACCCGATGACGGTGCGGTGCTTGTCGACACCGTCGTAGTTGGCGGTGATGTTGCCGCAGCCGATGTTGGTGTATTCGCCGATCTCCGCATCGCCTGCATAGCCGAGGTGCGAGAGTTTCGAGCCGCGGCCCACCACCACGTTCTTGGTCTCGTAGAACGCGCCGATCTTGCCGTCCTCGCCCAGCACCGTTCCCGGCCGGAGGTAGGTGAAGGGACCGACGCTGGCCCCGTCGCCGATCCTGGCGCCGCTGCCGTGGGTCCGGGTCACGTGGGCGCCCTGCCCGACGGACACATCCGTCAAGGACGTGTCGGGACCCACGACGGCGTCCCTGGCGATCGTGGTGGTGCCGTGCAGCAGCGTTCCCGGCAGGACCGTGACATCCTCGGCCAGCTCCACGTGGACGTCGATCCAGGTGCTGCCGGGGTCGACGATACTCACGCCCGCGCGCATCCACCGTTCGAGGATGCGGCGGTTCAGCTCGGCGGCAAGATGGGCGAGCTGGACGCGGTCGTTGGCGCCCTCGACCTGCCAGCGGTCCTGCACGATCAGTCCTGCCACCCTGCCGCCGTCGTTCCGTGCGATGCCGAGCACATCGGTCAGGTACAGCTCGCCCTGGGCGTTGCCGGCGTCGATCCGGCCGAGCGCATTGCGCAGGACGTCGGCGTCGAACGCATAGATCCCCGAGTTCACCTCGCGGATGGTCCGCTGCTCCTCGGAGGCATCCTTGTGCTCCACGATGCCGAGTACCGTGCCGTCCGGACTCCGGACGATGCGCCCGTAGCCGGTGGCGTCGTCGAGCTCGGCAGTGAGCACGGTGACGGCGTTCCGGTCCCGGACGTGCACCTCGACGAGGTCCCGCAGGGTCGCGGCCTCGAGCAGGGGTACGTCGCCGTAGGTCACCACCACGGTGCCCCCGATGGTTCCCTCCCTCGCGTCCAGGGCCTGGAGGGCCACCTGCACCGCACGGCCGGTCCCCGGGACGTCGTCCTGGTCGACCAGCAGGGCCTCGGGATCGACACCCGCGACGTGCGCGGCGACGAGCTCGCGCTCGTGCCGGACGACGACGGCGAGGTGGTGGGGGTCCAGGCCCCGCGCCGCGGCGAGCGCGTGACCGATCATGGACCGACCGCCCAGCGGGTGGAGGATCTTCGGTGTGCGGGACTTCATGCGGGTCCCGGCTCCCGCGGCGAGGACGATGACCGCCGCCGGCTTCTGGGCGGTGGACGCCGCCGGCGTCACCGTCTCTTCACTCTGGGGGCTCACGAAGCGGGCACTCCTACCTGTGGTGTGGTGGCCGGATCCGCCGTCCGCGAGGGACCGGTACCGGGGCTTGCGCCGTTCCGCCCATAGGATTCGAACCTATACTCCACAGCTCCAAAGGCTGGGGTGCTGCCATTACACCAGGGCGGACCATGCGGCAGCTGGACCCCGGCGCGGGGCACCTGCGCACGGTTATCTAGTTTGCCACGCCCCGCACCCTTCGGCGAGCCGATCACCCGCCGGCGGCGCCGGCCTACTCGCCCAGGACCTCGGCGGCTTCCATCCACTGGCCTTCCAGGTCCTCGATACCGGCCTGGAGCTCTTGAAGGCGCGTGTTGAGCCCCGCGATCACCCCGAAGTCGGCGTCGGACTTCGCCCCGGCCTCCTCCATCTGTGCCTGCAGCTTGCCCTTCTGGGCATCGACCTTGGAGATCTGCCGTTCGATCCGTGCGAGGTCCTTGCGCGCCTGCCGGAGATCCGCTTCGGACGACGTCCCTGCCGATCCACCGCTGACGGCCGGGGAGGCGGCGCTGCCGGTGGCGGTCATCGGGCCCGCGGCGTTCCGCAGGTCGAGGTACTGGTCGACGCCGCCGGGGAGGTCGCGCAGGCGCCCGTCGCCGAGCAGCGCCATCTGGGAGTCGGTCACGCGCTCGAGCAGGTAGCGGTCGTGGGAGACCACCACGAGGGTCCCCGGCCAGCCGTCGAGGACGTCCTCGATGGCGGAGAGCGTGTCGGTGTCGAGGTCGTTGGTCGGTTCGTCGAGCATCAGCACGTTCGGTTCGCCGACGAGCAGGCGCAGCAGCTGCAGGCGACGGCGCTCGCCGCCGGACAGCTCGCTCACCCGCGTCCACTGCTTCTCGTTGGTGAAGCCGAGCTGCTCCACGAGCTGGCTCGCCGAGACCTCCTTGCCCCCGACGGCGAACACGCGCTTCTCCGACTCGATGACCTCGATGACCCGCAGGTCGTTCACGTCGTCGAGCTCACGGACCTCCTGCGACAGGACCGCGGTCTGGACGGTCTTGCCCTTCTTGACCTTGCCCGCCGTCGGCTGCAGTTCGCCGTTGAGCAGGCGCAGCAGGGTGGTCTTGCCCGAACCGTTCACGCCCACGAGCCCGAGCCGCTGCCCCGGCGCCAGGCGCAGGGTGATCCGGTCGAACAGCGTCCGGTCCCGGCCTTCGCCGTCGGTGATGGCGAGGCTCACGTCCTCGAGATCCAGCACGTCCTTGCCGAGCCGGGACATGGCCATCTTGCTGAGCGCCAGGGAGTCACGCGGCTCGGGGACGTCCGCGATCAGTTCGTTCGCCGCCTCGATCCGGAACTTCGGCTTCGCCGTGCGGGCCGGTGCGCCGCGCCGCAGCCAGGCCAGTTCCTTCTTGACCAGCTGCACGCGCTTGGACTCGACGACGGACGCCATGCGGTCACGTTCGGCCCGGGCGAGGACGTAGGCTGCGTAGCCGCCGTCGAAGTCGTCGACCATGGCATCGTGCACCTCCCACGTGTGGTTGCAGATCTCGTCGAGGAACCAGCGGTCGTGGGTCACCACGAGCAGCCCACCCTCGGTGGGGCGCCACCGCTGCTTCAAATGCTTCGCGAGCCAGGCCACGCCCTCGACGTCGAGGTGGTTGGTGGGCTCGTCGAGCATGATGACGTCGTCGTCACCGATGAGGAGCTTCGCGAGCGCCACGCGGCGCTTCTGCCCGCCGGACAGGGAGGAGACGCGGGCGTGCCAGTCGACCTCCGAGACGAGACCGCCCATGACATCGCGGATCTTCGGATTGGAGGCCCACTCGTGGTCCGCCTGGTCGCCCACGATCGCGCGACCCACCTCGAGGTCGCCGTCGAGCACGTCCGACTGGTCGAGGTAGCCGACGGACACGTCCCGCCGCTTGGTGACGCGGCCTGAATCGGGCACGCTCCGCTGGGCGAGGAGGCGCATGAGCGTGGACTTGCCGTCGCCGTTGCGCCCCACCATGCCGATACGGTCGCCGTCCTCGAGCCCGAGGGACACGGTGTCGAGGATGGTGCGGGTGACGAAGGCGACGCTGAGGGATTCCGCGCCGAGGAGGTGTGCCAAGAAGATGCTGCTTTCGGTTGAGCGGTGTGGTGTGCTGATCCGGGGGTGGCCCGGGTCAGCCCTGGGGGTCCTGCGAGATGCGGGCCCCGTGGGCCGGACCGTGGACGGACGTCGCCTGCAGCCCCTCCGATGCGAGGAGCACCTCGAGCTCGGCTGCGTGACCCGAGCTCTGGGTGAGGAAGGCGACGGTGGGCCCGGATCCTGACACGATCCCGGCCAGCGCTCCGGCGGTCCTGCCGGTCTCAAGGATATCTCCCAGGGCGGGAGCGAGTTCGAGCGCGGCCTGCTGGAGGTCGTTGTGCAGCAGGGGCGCCAGGCCCGATGCGTCCCCGGCCCGCATGGCGCCGAGGATCGCGGGATCGATGCCGGGCTGGGAGTCGGGCTCCACACCGTCCCGCAGCCGGATCGCGTCGAGAGTCCGGTAGACCTCCGGCGTGGACAGCCCGTAGTCGGAGGTGACGAGGACCCAGTGCAGCGGCGTCTTGGAGATGGCCGGCGTGAGCTGGTCCCCCACCCCGAGGCCGACGGCTGTGCCACCGACCAGCGCGAACGGCACGTCCGCACCGAGGTCCACGGCGATCTTCGCGAGTTCGTCCCTGGAGAACCCGCTGCCCCACAGGGCGTCACACGCGAGGAGGGCCGCGGCGGCATCGGCCGATCCTCCGCCCATTCCGCCCGCGATCGGCACGCGCTTGGTGATGTCCAGCTGCACCCCGGTGTGGCCGGGGCTCACCTCGGCCAGCAGCTCGGCCGCGCGCACGGCAAGGTTCCTGCGGTCCAGCGGGATGCTCGCCGCGGGCAGGTTAAGCGTGCCCTGCCCGTTCACGGTGACGCTGATCCCCTGACCCGGGGTCTCGGTCGCCAGCACCTCCTCGTAGAGGGAGACGGCGAGGAACACGCTCGCGATGCCGTGGTAGCCGTCCTCCCGGGGAGGGCCCACCCGGAGCGAGACGTTGATCTTGCCAGGGGCCTTCACCCGGACGGAGCGCGCACGGGCGAAGTCCGTGCGCATGTCGAGAGTTCTGTCCGAGACCATGTCCACCAACCTAGCCGACGGCGTCAGCCCGCAGCGGACGCCTCGGGTGGCCCCGGCGCGGTCGGCGCGGTCGGCGCGGCGTCGGTGTCGGGTCCGGCGTCGACTCCGATGTCGACCGTGGTGTCGACCTTGGCCTCGGCGATGCGCGCGAAAGCGGTGATGTCGAGCACCTCGCCCCGCGCGGTGGGGTCGACGCCCGCGGCGCGGAGGACCTGCTCGGCCAGCACCGGGGACCCTGCCCAGCCGGCGAGCGCCGCCCTGAGCGTCTTGCGCCGCTGCGCGAACGCCGCGTCGATGACCGCGAAGACCTGCTCCCGGGTCGCCGTCGTGACCGGGGGCTCGCGCCGCGTGAACCGGACGAGGCCGGAGGCGATCTTCGGCGCCGGCCAGAAGACGTTCATCCCGATCACCCCCGCCTTCGTCATGCTGGAGTACCACGCCGCCTTGACCGAGGGCACGCCGTACACCTTCGACCCCGGCGGGGCTGCCAGCCGGTCGGCCACCTCGTCCTGCACCATCACGAGGCCGTGCCGGAGGGTGGGGAAGCGCGCGAGGAGGTTGAGGACCACGGGGACGGCCACGTTGTAGGGCAGGTTGGCGACCAGGGCGGTCGGCGCGTGCGGCAGTGCCGTGACCCGCAGGGCGTCCTCGAGGACGACGTCGAGGGCCGCCGTGCGGTCCGGCCGCCACTGCGCGATCGTCCCCGGGAGTTTCCCGGCCAGCACCGGATCGATCTCGACGGCGACGACCCGCTCCGCGGCGTCGAGCAGGCCCAGGGTCAGGGATCCGAGCCCGGGTCCCACCTCGAGCACCGTCTCGTCCGGAGCGAGGTGGGCCGCCGTGACGATCCTGCGGATGGTGTTGCCGTCGATGACGAAGTTCTGGCCGAGGGTCTTGGTGGGGCGGATGTCCACCTCGGCTGCCAGTCGGCGGATGTCGGCGGCGCCGAGGAGGGGCGCGGGCTGGCCCGCGGCAGGGGTCGAAGTCACTCCGCCATCGTATCCGGCCCGGCGGACGGCCCGGCGGACGGCGGCCATCCGCTTCGGCACCCGCCGGTATCCGGCCCCGGGGCCGGTGGGGGCCGAAGCGGACGGTCGAGGGCGGGTGAGCGGAGATCCGGTGGAGGGAGTCGGCGACGCCTGATGGGAACCCTGGTCTCAGGAGGGTGCCCGGCGCCGCCGACCCGCTCGGGAGCGGCCTCCTCGCTGGGAAGGGAGGCCACCGTGTGCGCCGGCCCTTCCGGTCTCAGAAGAAGGGCGGCGAGGGGACACCCGCCGGCCGGCGTGCTGGCACAGGCGAGCGGGAGTCCCTGCATCGAGGCTACGGAGCGCGTGTGCGGCGTGGCACGAGTGCCGCCCACCCGCCTTCTGCGGGGTGCTACTCGGTTCGCCGGATCGGGCTACTTACGTCGATCATCCGCCGACTCCTCCGGTGATGCGACCCGCCGGCCGGGCTCGGAGCAGCATGGCCGTCACGGAGCGTCCCAGCTCCCGTACACCGCTTCGGTGTTGGCGGTGAGCCGGGAGCACAGGGCGTCCACGCCGGAGCCGACGACCTCCGCCATCGCCCGCACGGTGTTCGGCATGACGTAGCTCGCGTTCGGACGGCCGCGGTGGGGATGCGGCGTCAGGAACGGGGCATCGGTCTCCACCAGGACGAGCCCCGGGTCCGCGACGAGCAGGGCCTCCCGCAGGTTCGCGGCATTCCTGAAGGTGACGGTGCCTGCGAAGGACATGAACCAGCCCTGCTCGTTGCAGACACGGGCCAGGTCGGCATCGCCCGAGAAGCAGTGCAGCACCACGCGGTCGGGTGCCCCATCGGACAGCAGGGTGGCCACGACGTCGTCGTGCGCCTCCCGATCATGGATCTGGAGCGCCTTGCCGAGGCGCTTGGCGATGTCGATGTGGGCTCGGAAGGACCTCAGCTGGCCCCCGCGTCCCTCCTCCCCGGTCCGGAAGTAGTCCAGGCCGGTCTCACCGAGGGCCCGGATCCTGTCGCCCGCCGCGAGATGCTCGATCTCCGACAGCGCGTCGTCGAGCGTCCCTCCCTCGGCGAGGAGCGGGGCGTCGTTGGGGTGCAGCGCCACCGCGCCGAGCAGGCGGGGATCCTGCTCGACGACGGCGGCCGTGAACCGCGAGGACTCCAGATCGGTCCCCACCTGGATCGCGCCGCGGACCCCGGCCGCCTCGGCCGCGTCGAGGGCCTCGCCGATCGGGACCATGACGGCCCCGTCCCGGACGTCGAAGTGCGTGTGGTTGTCGATCACCGGTACTGCGAGCGGCTCCGGCAGGGGCGGGAAGCCACCCTTCCGTCGCCGTCGCACCTCCCCCGCGGGCTCGCCGGAGCCGGACGCGTCGGACCCGGACGCGTCGGCCTCCTCGGGCTCCCGATAGGCGGGCGGGGTCTCCCCGACGGTCAGGCCGCGGCCGGCCGCGTTCGCACTGTCACACATACCTTCAAGCCTAGCCAGCGCGCGGAACTTATCGCCCCGGGGACAAGTTGAGCTAGTAATCTGTTGAATCCAGCAGCCCGGTCTGTCCTGCCCCGCGCCGGATCGGTCGCGGCCGTCCCCTGTGTCGTCGATCCCGGCCGCCCCGGCCGACGGTCCCGGTGCAGGCTCTCGCGTGGAAGGTACCCATGGACGTCCAGCACAACATCGCCGAGGTCGCCGACGATCCGCGATCGGCGGCCCAGGACGTCCCGGACGTCTCGGGAGCAGGATTCCACGAGATCAGCACCCGCATCCTCGATGCGATCGACACCGTGATCGACGGCAAGCCCGAAGCGGCGAGGCTGGCCCTGACGGTTCTGCTGGCACAGGGCCATCTGCTCCTCGAGGACGTCCCGGGGGTGGGCAAGACCATGCTGGCGAAGACCCTGGCGCGGACGATCGACTGCACCGTGAACCGGATCCAGTTCACCCCCGACCTGCTGCCGTCCGACGTCACGGGCGTCTCGATCTTCAACCAGGACTCGCGGCGTTTCGAGTTCCGGCGCGGACCCGTGTTCGCGAACATCGTCATCGGCGACGAGATCAACAGGGCCTCCGCCAAGACACAGTCCTCGCTGCTCGAGTGCATGGAGGAGCACCAGGTGACCGTCGACGGCCACACGCACCCGCTCGGGGCGCCGTTCATGGTGGTCGCCACGCAGAACCCCATCGAGATGGAGGGCACCTATCCCCTGCCCGAGGCCCAGCGGGACCGTTTCATGGCGCGCATCTCGATGGGCTACCCCGATGCGCGGGCCGAGGCGGACATGCTGGAGACCCACCAGTCCGTCTCGCCCCTCGAGGCGATCAGGCCGGTGGCGAGCGTCGCGGACATCGCGGGCATGATGCGGCAGGTGCGCGGTGTCTATGTCTCGCCCGCGGTCAAGGACTACACCGTCTCGATCGGCCGCGCCACGCGCGAGCACCCCAGGCTGCGGCTCGGCGCGAGCCCCCGCTCCCTGCTCCAGCTCCTCCGCGCCGCGAAGGCGGGCGCAGCCCTCGAGGGGCGCGACTTCGTCCTGCCCGATGACATCGCCGCGATCGCCGACGCCGTCCTCGCCCACCGCCTCCTGCTCGACCGCAAGGCCACCAGTGCCGGAGACACCGCATCCACCATCGTCGCGGACGTCCTCGCGCGCGTCCCCGTGGCCCGCGAGGTGCAGCGGCGATGACGCGTCCGACCCCCGACTCGGTCCCCTCCTAGGTCCGGCGGATCTCCGATGGCCCTCCTCGACAAGCTCCCCTCGCGCATCCTGACCGTGCGCGGCTGGAGTTTCGTCCTCACCGCGATCGTCTCGCTGCTGGCGGCGCAGATCCTGGGCCGGCGTGACCTCCTGTACGTGGGCGTACTGCTGCTCGCCCTGCCCCTGGCCTCACTGATCGTCCTCCGGATCGTCAAGCCGCGCTTCACCGTGGCGCGACGCTTCCAGCCGCAGTCCATGGAGATCGGGGCGACGACGACCGTCACCCTCTCGCTGACCGCTTCGGTGGCCGGCGGTGCGACGGTTGCGATGGAGGAGCAACTCCCGGCCCGCTTCGGGCAGGCCCCCCAGTTCACCTATCCGTCACGCAACCCCACGCGCGACGGCGTGTCCCTCTACGAGTACCGGCTCAGATCGGCCTCCCGGGGCGTGTACGGGATCGGGCCCGTGACGGCCGAGTTCACGGACCCGTTCGGACTGTGCATCTCGCGCCATGTCCTCGGCGGCAGCGATCCGCTGGTCGTGACGCCAGCGCCGGTGGACCTGCTCGGCACCGCGCTGTCCGGCTCGCGGGGCAGTGACGGCATGGCGGCGACCAGGCGGCAGGCCAACCCCAGCGACGACGACGTCATGACGCGTGAATACCGGCACGGCGACTCGATGCGGAGGGTGCACTGGGCCGCCACCGCCCGCCACAGCGAACTGATGGTCCGGCAGGAGGAATCAGTGACCACGCCGCAGGCAACCCTGCTGATGGACCAGCGCCACCACGGTTTCGCCACGGGGTTCAGTGCCGCCTTCGGCAGCGGGGACGGCACGGGCCTGACGACGTCGCCGACGTTCGAGTGGGCGGTCACCGCTGTCATGTCCATCAGCGCGCACCTCCTCGAGCGTAACTACGCCCTGCGCTTCCTCGACCACCACGGGGCGCCTGCACTGCTGCACTCCGCCTCCGCGCCGTTCCCGTCCGACGAGGAGCACCACGGCCAGGGCGCGGTCGCCGGCATCGCCGAGGGCCTGGCCGCCCTGGAACTCGCGCCGGAAACCGGGCGGCGGTCCTCGGCAGAGGACGGCACCGGTAGCAGCGCGGTCCGGGCCGGCGAGGCCGCGCGGGCGGCGGCACGACGCATCCGGCGGTCGACGGCGGAAGCTGCCCAGACAGCCCATCACGCGGCGTACGGCGACGATCTCCTGGACAAGCTCGCCGCGACGCGGCACCGCGGCCCCCTCATCGCCGTCGTCGGGGTCCTGACGACCGAGGAAGCGAAGGCGCTCGCCTCTGCGGCGGACGGCAGTTCCCCGTCGTACGCCATCATCGCGACCGAGCGCCCCGCGGACTCCCGGAGACAGATCGACATCCTGCGCGATGCGGGCTGGCATGCGACCGCGGCGTCACCCATGGCATCCCTTCCCACGGTCTGGGCCGGTCTCGAGCAGCCCGCCGGTCCTGTTCCTTCCGGAGCAGGCGCCGCCCCGGGCGCCGGGCGCCCGTCCGAGCAGCACCGACCCGCACGCGACATCTCCAGGGGATCAGCATGACCTCGACTCTCACCCGCCCCGCGACGGCTCCGGGCACCGCGTCGGCCGTTCCCCGACGGTCGCCGTCGGCCGACCCGTGGCACTGGGCCGTGACGGGTGCCTGCCTCCTCGCGGTGCTCGCGGCGGCGACGAGCCTCAACGGTGTCGTCGAACCCTGGACGTGGCTCGCGCCCGTGGTCGGCACCCTCGTCCCCGTCCTGGTGGCGATGGCCGCCACGCGGGCGCTCCGCCTCGGCAGCATCATCACCGCTCTCGTGGGGGTTCTCGCCCTCATCGGGTCCCTGACCGCCCAGTTCTTCCCGCGCCAGAGCATCCTCGGGGTGGTACCCGGTCCGGGCACCTCGCTGGAACTGCAGCGCCTGCTCGCCCAGGCCGAGGAGACGGTGGTGTCCCAGGTCGCTCCCGTCCTGCCGAGTGCAGGGATCTTCCTCATCGTCTGCGCCGCGCTCGGGCTCATCGCGATCGTCGTCGACCTCTTCTCGACCACCCTGCGCATGCCCGCAGCCAGCGGCCTGGCCCTGATCACGGTCATGATCTCGCCGGCCGTCGTGAAGCCCACCGGTGTGGGCATGTTCGCCTTCATCACCACGGTCCTCGCGTTCCTGCTCCTCCTCGCCGTCGCGCAGTGGCGGGGGAATCGGCTCGCGTCGGGCGGGGCGCGAGCGTCCTCGGGCTTCGCCGGGCGCAGCGCGATGATCGGAGCCGCGGCCCTGGCCGTCGCCGTGGTCCTGCCGATGTTCGTGCCCGGCTTCACCTCGGGAGCCTTCCCGCAGGGCGCGCGCCTGAACCTGTGGGGCAATGCCACGGGGCTGAATCCCGCCGTCACCCTCGGCAACGACCTCCGGAACCCGACGGGCTTCGGGCGCATCGCCTACTCCACCAACGCGGACACCCCGGTCTACCTGCGGGCCGTGACGCTCGAGAACTTCAGCGGACGCCGCTGGGAGCCGGACGAGCGGAGGGGCGAACGCGAGGCGGGCGTCGAGGAGATCGGCGCGGAGACGGGGGCGCCTGCTGCTGGCGCCGGTACCGAGCAGGTCTTCACGCGCATCACGACGCAGAGCTATGCGAGCCCCTGGCTGCTGTCCCCGTACGCACCCGTCGGTGTCTCGAACCTCGCGGGCAGCTGGGCCTGGGATCCGGCGAATCTGTCCATCCTCGCGACGGATGGCGGCTCGACGGCCCGGCAGGAGTACCTGGTGGAAACCCGCTCCGCGGCGCTCACGCGGGAGGGGCTGGGGGCGATCGGGCCGTCGGACAGCGAGTCCGTTCCCGCGATCTTCAGCGAGCTGCCCGACGACACCCCGGAGATCGTCCGCACCAGGACCGACGAGATCACCGGGGAGTACGTGAACCCCTACGACAAGGCGATGGCCATCCAGAACTACCTGCGGGGACCGGAGTTCACGTACTCGGTCGAGGCCCCCGTGGAGGGCGGGTACGACGGCAGCGGCATGGATGTCATGGCCCGCTTCCTCGACTCGAAGTCGGGATACTGCGTGCACTACGCGGGGACCATGGCCGTGATGGCCCGGGCGGCCGGCATCCCCAGCAGGGTGGCCGTCGGCTACACGCCGGGAAGCCCGACCGGCGACACCGAGAAGGGCCCCGACGGCACCGAGCTCAACGAGTTCGTCGTCGACTCCCGCAATGCCCACGCCTGGCCCGAGCTGTACTTCGAGGGGATCGGGTGGGTCCAGTTCGAACCGACGCCGTCCCGTGGCGTGGTGCCGACCTACGCGCAGCGGGCCTTCTCGCCGGTGGGACCCCGTGCGGACGACTCCGACGCCCTGAACCCGGGAAGCCTTCCCCGGGTCGGAGCGGAGGCCGAAGCGTCGGCGGAACCCTCGGATGCTGCGGCGGGCGGCCCGGGTGCCGGACCGCAGAACGAGGCCTCGCCCGGCGCCGGCGCGGCCGCTCTCGGCGGGATCGCCCTGCTCGCCCTCGTCCCCCTGCTGCTGCGCACGGCCAGGACCCGGTCACGCCGCCGGACCGTCGCCGTCGCGGACGTGTCGGCCGTCGACGGAGCCGCGACCGCGGCCTGGGCCGAGACGACGGAGATCGCCGGCGACTACGGACACCCGCTCGACGAGACCGACACCCCGCGCACCTTCGCAGCCCGCCTGACCCGCGAGGCGGATCTCGCGGGCGAGCCTGCGGAGTCGCTGGCCCGGCTCAGGAATGCCTACGAGCACGAGGAGTACGCCGAACGGATCCCGGCGGCGGACGGAGCGATCCCGCCGGTCCGGCGGTTCGGCGCGGGCGGCACCGGTGGCTCGGCCAGGCTCGCGCGTCCCTCCGCACCGCGGTGGGACGACGTCGATATCGTCACCCGTGCGCTGCGGCGTGGAAGCCCCTGGTCCACGAGGGTCAAGGCCCGGTTGTTCCCGCAGTCGCTGCTCAACGGCTTCCGGTCCGGTTCGCGCCGCGGGTAGCCGGGCCGGCCCGCCGGCAACGCATCTCCCGCAGAGACGGACGGGTGGAACCGGGCCCCATGGTGACGGAGGCCGGCACCCCCTCTCGGGGAGCCGGCCTCCTGACGCTCAAGGAGCGCGGAGTCAGGACGCGTACGGGTCCGCGATACCCACGTACTGGGTGTACAGGTACTCCTCGATGCCCTCTGCGCCGCCCTCGCGGCCGAGCCCGGACTGCTTGACACCGCCGAAGGGAGCCGCGGCATTGGAGACGACCCCGGCGTTGAGGCCCATCATGCCGGTGTCCAGCCGCTCGCCGATGCGCAGTCCGCGGTTGAGGTCCTTCGTGAACACGTAGGCAACGAGGCCGTACTCGGTGTCGTTCGCCAGGTCCACGGCTTCGTCCTCGGTGCTGAAGGTGACGATCGGGGCCACCGGCCCGAAGATCTCCTCCTTCAGGATGCGCGAGGAGCGGGACACGTTGGTGAGGACGGTGGCCTCGTAGAAGTAGCCGTCACCCGTGATCGGGCTGCCACCGGTGACCGCCGTCGCCCCGTCGCCGACGGCGGAGGACACGAGCTCGTGCACCTTGTCGCGGCTCCTGCGGTCGATCAGGGGACCGAGGGTCGACCCGTCCTCGGTGCCACGGGCAGGGGTCACGGCCCCCATGCGCGCGGCCAGCGCCTCGGCGAAGCGGTCCGCGACGGACTCGTGGACGATGAAGCGGTTGGCCGCCGTGCACGCCTCCCCCATGTTGCGGAGCTTCGCGAGCATGGCGCCGTTCACCGCGGCATCGAGATCGGCGTCCTCGAACACTAGGAACGGGGCGTTGCCGCCGAGCTCCATGGAGGTCCGGAGCACGTTCTTCGACGCGGCAGCCAGCAGGCTGCGTCCCACGGGCGTGGACCCCGTGAAGGAGAGCTTGCGCAGGCGCGGGTCCTCGATGAGCGGCCCGGTGACGTCACCGGCCGTGGTGGTGTTCACGATGTTGAGCACCCCGTCCGGGAGCCCGGCTTCCTGCAGCACCGTCGCGAAGAGCGAGGACGTCAGCGGCGTGAGGTTGGCGGGCTTGAGCACCATGGTGCAGCCGGCGGCGATGGCCGGGGAGATCTTGCGCGTGGCCATGGCCAGCGGGAAGTTCCAGGGGGTGATCAGCAGGCATGGGCCCACCGGCTTCTTGCTGACCAGCAGTCGTGACCTGCCGTCCGGTGCCATCGAGTAGCGGCCGTTGGCGCGCACGGCCTCCTCGGAGAACCAGCGCAGGAACTCCGCGCCGTAGGTCACCTCACCGCGTGCCTCGGCCAGCGGCTTGCCCATCTCGAGTGTCATGAGGAGGGCGAACTCGTCCGCCCTCGCGGTCACGAGGTCGAAGGCCCGCCGCAGGATCTCCCCGCGCTCACGCGGTGCCGTGCGTGCCCACTCGGCCTGTGCTGCGACGGCGGCGTCGAGCGCGGCCATGCCGTCCTCCGGCGTCGCGTCGGCCAGTGTCAGGAGCGTCCTGCCGGTCGCGGGGTCCTCCACGTCGAAGGTGGCCCCGGACGAGGAGTCCCGCCACTGTCCGCCGATGAGGAGCCCCGTGGGCACCTTGTCGAGTACTGCCTTCTCCTGGTCGGCGGTGACGGCCATGCTGGTTCTCCTTCGCGACGGTGGGTGGGTATGCCACGAGGGGCATTCCCGCTCACGCTAGACCTGGCGTCGGAGGGGTGTCCAGTGGAGGCTGCACCCCGCTGGGGCACTTCCTTTGGACGAATGCACAGAGCTCAGCGTGCGGCGATCACGGCGGCGTACAGCTCCCGCTTGCTCACCTGTCCGTTCGCGGCCACGGCGGCCACCGCGTCCTTCAGCCGCATCCCGCCCTGGATCAGCGCATTCACACTGCCCACGTGGTCCTCGGGCCTGGTGGGCGCCGTCTCGGGAGCGCCGGACACGACGACGGCGACCTCGCCGCGTACCTCACCGGCTTGGGCCCACTGCAGCAGTTCCAGGAGCGGACCACGCACCACCTGCTCGTGCACCTTGGTGAGCTCTCTCCCGACGGCGGCCCGACGGTCCGATCCGAAAGCCTGCTGCAGGGACCGCAGCATGGGTTCGAGCCGGTGCGGTGCCTCGAAGAAGACCATGGTGCGGCGCTCACTGGCGAGATCGGCGAGCCGGCCCGCCCGCACGCCCGGCTTCCGCGGGAGGAAGCCCTCGAAGCAGAACCGGTCCGTCGGCAGACCGGACAGCGCGAGCGCCGCCAGCACCGCGCTGGCTCCGGGCACGGAAGTCAGGTCCAGCCCTTCCGCGACGGCGGCCTCGACGAGCCGGTAGCCCGGATCGGAGACGGAGGGCATGCCCGCGTCCGTCACCATGAGGAGGGTGGCGCCGTCACGCACGAGGTCCAGCAACTCCGGGGTGCGCTCGACCTCGTTGTGCTCGTGATAGCTGATGACCCGCCCGGTCACGGTCACGCCGAGCGCCTGGACGAGCCGGTGGAGACGGCGCGTGTCCTCGGCTGCGACGACGTCGGCAGTGTGGAGCAGGCCGATCAGGCGCTCCGTGGCATCGCCCATGTTGCCGATGGGGGTCGCGGCGAGCACGATCCGACCGCGGCCGCTTCCGTCCCCCGCCGTACCGCGGTACGCGGTGATGGGCGCGCGGGCCACGGTGGTCCCGTCGTCGGGCCGCGCGTCGTCGTCCTGGTCGTCCTGGTCGTCCTGTCCCTGAGGCTCCTCCTGCACGTCCTCCTGCGCGTCGGCGCCAGCTCCGGCGGACTCCTGCCCGGTCTCGTCCCGGGCGGTGTCGACGGCGATCCCCTCGGTGGCGTCGTCGGACGGGTCGGACACGGAGTCGTCGTATGGCTGGTTCACGGCCCCAGCCTAGCCGCACCGCAGAGGCCCTGACGGTGCCGCCGCGGGACGCACCACGACGGGAGATGCCGCGGTGTCCTCCGCACCTCCCGGCCTGCCGGGAGCGTGCAGGCACCGCCGGTAGCATGACAGGGTGAGCCCTACCGCCGTCCGTCCCCGAGAGGACTCTCCGCACCGCGGCGTCTCGTGGGTCAGGCCCCCGGCTCTTGCTTTCGGGTACGGCGCGCTGAGCAGCCGGCTCCTCGGCCTCGCGGCGCCCGGCGGGGCGCACCGATGGATCCTGCCCCTGATCATGGCGCTGCTCGGCGGCGTCCTCCGGTTCGTGCGCCTGGGCGAGCCCGGCACCCTGGTCTTCGACGAGACGTACTACGTCAAGGACGCCTACTCGATGCTGCAGTCCGGCTACGAGCGCGCGTGGCCCGAGGACGCCAACGACTCCTTCAACGCGGGGAATCCCGACGTCCTGCTCGACTCCCCCAACTACGTGGTCCATCCGCCGGTGGGGAAGTGGATGATCGCGTTCGGGATGCTCCTGTTCGGCTCCGACAACGCCTTCGGGTGGCGCTTCTCGGCCGCCCTCGTGGGGACCCTCTCGGTCCTGGTGCTCGCCCTGGTCGCGCAGCGCATGTTCGGCTCGGCCCTGCTCGGCAGCGCAGCGGGGCTGCTGCTCGCCGTGGATGGTCACCACCTCGTCGAGTCCCGGACCTCGCTGCTGGACATCTTCCTGAGCTTCTGGCTCCTGCTCGCCTTCGCCGCGCTCCTGCTGGACCGCGACGACGGACGACGGCGCCTCGCGCGCCGCCTCGCCTCGCTGGCAGGACAGCGCGACGACGGCGTCCCCGCCCCGCGGCACCTCGCCTACGGACCGTTCCTCGGGCTGCGTCCGTGGCGGGTTGCCGCCGGTATCTGCCTGGGCCTGGCGCTCGGCACCAAGTGGTCGGCGATCCCGTTCATCGCGGCCTTCGGCCTCCTGACCGTCGCCTGGGACATGAGCGCCCGGCGTATCGCCGGAGTGCATCACTGGGTGCTCGGCGGAGCGCTGAAGGACGGGTTGCTCGCCTTCGTGTCGCTCGTGCCGGTCGCGCTGCTGACCTACCTCGCCACCTGGACCGGATGGTTCCGCTCCACGGACGCCTACGACCGTACCTGGGCCGCGACGAACCCCGCCGATGGCTGGGGCTGGGTGCCGGACGGACTGCGATCCCTCGCCGAGTACCACCGCAGCGCCTACACGTTCCATCAGGGCCTCGGTTCCGACCACCCCTACGAGGCGAGCGCCTGGTCGTGGCTCGTGGTCGGGCGCCCCACGTCGTTCTTCTACGAGACGCCCGGCGGATGCGGCACCGACTCCTGCTCGCAGGCCGTCACCGTGCTCGGCAACCCGCTGATCTGGTGGAGCGCCGCGCTCTCCCTCGTGGTCCTGCTCTTCTTCTGGATCGGCCGCCGCGACTGGCGGGCCGCAGCCATCCTGACGGGCGTCGCTGCAGGGTACCTGCCGTGGTTCCTGTATCCGGAGCGCACCACCTTCTACTTCTACGCGGTCGCCTTCGAGCCGTTCCTCGTGCTGGCGCTCGTGTACTGCCTCGGCCTGGTCCTGGGGGGACCGGGAGCGGATGCGGCCCGACGCCGCCGGGGTATCGTGCTGGTGGGGGTCTTCCTGGCCGCGGCCGTCGCGCTGTCGGCCTACTTCCTGCCCATCTGGACAGCCGAGATCATCCCCTACGACCAGTGGCGATCACGCATGTGGCTGCCCAGCTGGATCTAGGACCGACCCCTCCCCTTGCCTGCGGAACGAAAGCGAGCCCTGGTGCGCGAAGCCATCACCGACCTCCTGGTCGACCTCCCCCCGACCGGCAACGTGACGGACCTGCTCCTGCGGACGCACGACGCCGATCCGCAGCGCCCGCTCTACGCACGGCGGACCGGTGGTACGTGGACGGACGTCTCCGCCGCGTCCTTCCTCCAGCAGGTCGCCGCGGTGGCGAAGGGCCTGATCGCGCACGGCGTCCAGCCGGGTGACGCCGTCGCCGTCATGTCGAGGACGCGGTACGAGTGGACGCTCGCCGATGTCGCCATCTGGTTCGCGGGAGCCGTCACGGTCCCCGTGTACGAGACGTCGTCAGCGCATCAGGTGGCCTGGATCCTCGAGGACGCCCGGCCCGCCGTCGTGCTCGTGGAGGACCGGGCCAAGGCGGAGGTCGTCCTCGACGCCGCGGCGCGCAGCGGCCGCACGGAGACGACGGCCGTCGTCCGGCTGACCCTGGGCGCCGTCGATCCGGGCGAAGGCGACGGCGACGCGCAGGTCGATCCTGCCACCCCGACGCTCGGCACCCTGATGGCGGACGGTGCGTCGGTTGCCGACGGACGGCTCGAGGACGCCCGCTCCTCGCGGGGTCTGGCCGATGCCGCGTCGATCGTCTACACCTCCGGGACCACCGGACGGCCCAAGGGCTGCGTCATCACGCACGGCAACTTCGCCCTCTTCGCCGTCAACACCCTCGAGTTCCTGCCGGAGTTCCTCAAGCAGGAGAACGCCCGGACGCTCATGTTCCTGCCGCTCGCGCACGTGCTGGCCCGTGCCGTCCAGGTGGTCTGCTTCACCGGCGGTATCACGCTGGCCCATTCCGGGTCGGCCGCCCAGCTGCTCGAGGACCTGACGACGTTCAGGCCGACGTTCCTCCTCGCCGTCCCCCGCATCTTCGAGAAGATCCACGCGATCGCTGCCCAGCGGGCCGAGGAGTCCGGCAAGGGCCGGCTCTTCGCTGCGGCCGAGCGCACCGCCGTCGCCTACTCACGCGCCCTCGATGCGCGCGGTCGGGGCGGTCGCGGTCCCTCCCCCCTCCTGCGCGGCTCCCACGCGCTGTTCGACCGCATCCTCTACCCGCGGCTTCGCGCCGTGTTCGGTGGCGAGGTCACCTACACCGTGTCGGGGGCGAGCCCGCTCAGCGAGCACCTGGCACACTTCTTCCGCGGCGCGGGCATCATGATCCAGGAGGGCTACGGACTGACGGAGAGCACGGCGCCGTGCACCGTGAACACGGTGGCGCTCACGCGCGTCGGGTCCGTCGGCATCCCGATGCCCGGCACGAGCGTCCGGCTCGACGACGACGGCGAGGTGCAGGTGCGGGGCGCGGGGATCTTCGCCGGCTACTTCCGGAACGACGAGGCGACGGCGGAGGCCTTCACCGAGGACGGCTACTTCCGTACCGGTGATCTCGGATCGCTCGACGAGGACGGCTTCCTCACCATCACGGGCCGGAAGAAGGACCTCCTGGTGACCGCCGGCGGCAAGAACGTGGCACCCGGTCCGCTGGAGGAGAGGCTCCGGGAGCACCAGCTGGTCGCACAGGCCGTGGTGGTGGGAGAGGGCAGACCCTTCATCGGAGCGCTCGTCAGCCTCGATCGGGATGCACTGGACAGCTGGGCCGCGGGCCGCGGCAGAAAGGGACTGACCGTCGAGGAAGCCGCACGGGACGCCGAGGTGCGCTCGGAACTGCAGACCGCCGTCGACGCCGCGAATGCGACGGTGTCACGTGCCGAGCAGATCCGGCGGTTCACGGTCCTGGCGGCGGAGTTCACCGTCGAGTCGGGCCACCTGACACCGACGCTGAAACTGAAGCGGGCCGCCGTCGTCGCCGACCACGCAGCAGCACTCGACGAGCTCTACGCGAAGCGCTGACCCCCCTTTCGGGGCCCGCGGCCCCGAAAGGAGGGGTCCGCCCTGTCCACGGCGGAGTCCGGCCGGGTCCGGCACGCGGCGTGCCACGTCCGGCGAGGACGACGGGTCAGGACTTCTCCAGCGCCTCGCGGTACCTGGCCTGGGCGGAGTCCTGGGCGAGCATCGAGCGATCACGGCGCGCCTTCGTCGGCCACGTCGCCACGAGCGTGAGGATCGTCGCCGCGAGGACGAGGACCGCGATGGTCACGGCCGAATCGGTCCAGAACTGTTCGGGGAACAGGCGGATGAGCGTGTCGTCGACCCGGAACGTCCACGTCCCGTCAGCGAAGAACAGGGCGTGCACCTGGGTGAAGAACGTCTGCCATCCGATGACCGCCAGCACCGTGAGCGCGACGATCCCGACCAGCGTCAGGACCGCCCCCGAGAACAGCGCTCGCCTGATGCCGCCCTTGTACCGTCGGGCGAGATACACGCACGCGATCACGGCCAGGACGAACATCACCAGCGCGATGAAGAAGGACAGCCCGAGGACCCCCTTCACATCGGCCATGTGCCCGACCTCCGACTCGAGGAACAGCGGTTCCCCCTCGGGCGTCACGAGCCCGCCGAGGTAGCGGGGCGGCGCGAAGTTCAGGACGTAGTCCAGCGCGTAGGAGCCGTACGTCATCCGATCGTCGAGCGAGAACCCGAACTGGTCGGCGGGGAACCCCGGCCGGTTGTACTCGAGCCACAGGAAGGACGACGTCGCGACGGCGCGGACGGCGGCAGCGACGACGATGACGGGGAAGAACAGGGCGACGACGACCTGCAGGAAGCGCGGGAGGGCCGGCTTCGCCGAGACGGCCTGGTCCCGGACCGCGGCCCGGCGGGCGACGTCCTCGTCCGGTGGCCGGACCGACAGCGCACCGGTGTCGGTCGTGGGCTCGACCCTGGATCGGGGCCGCTCCCGACCGGCCGGCGAGTCGTCCGGCGAGTTGTCCGGCGAATCGTCCGGTGCAGGCTGTGCCGCAGCCGTCGATGCACGGCCCGTGTCGGACGAGCCGCTCACGGTCCGACCTGCAGCAGACGACCCGGCGACCGGGGACCCGGTCGCAGGCGACCCGGTTGCGGGCGACCCCGCGGCCGTCGATGCACCGGCGATGGACCCTGCCGCCGCCCCTGCAGCGGTCGGAGCGACGCCGGTCCCGCCGGCCGTGTGGCGGTCGTCAGCCGGCGGCCCCTCCCGTGGGGCGTCGCCCGACGACGTTCCCTCGCCGGCAGGATCGACGGTCGGAGTGACGGCTGTCGACGGGGACGCGTCCATGGCCGACGCATCAGCCGGAACGGGGATACCGGACGCCCGCTCGCGTTCCGCCTCCCCGTCGTGGCTGCCCGGGACGTCGGGCATGGTCGACGCCCTCCGCATGGGCAGGGTGTGACGCTGGGCGATCCCGCCGGAGTGGGACACCGATGCATCGGTGGGGCCGGAACGCGGACCGGTGGACGAGGCATCGTCGGCACCGGGACCGGCGCTGCGGTCATCGCCGGCCGCGGACGAGGCCTCGTCGGTGCCGAGACCCGCCCCGGCGTCGTCGTGGTCCGGTCGCCGCTCGCCGGCCGCTGCTCGGGTACTCTCGGTCTCTGCCACTGCGCTGTCTCCTCGTTCGATGCCCGCCGGCACTCGGTCGGCGTCATCCGACCATACCGGGCATGCCCGCGCGCGGCCCGGAGACTCCCCGGCACTCCACTGCGGTGGGATCAGGCGGTGATGACGGCGTCTCCCCGGTCGACGACGCCGAGGTCTCCGCGGTGCCCGGCCGCGACGGCCCGTCGTCCCAGGATCAGCGTGTACGCCCAGTAGGCGGCGAAGACGAGGAACCCGATGCCGAGGCGGAGCCAGGCAGGCAGGGGGCTCGGTGTCACGAAACCTTCGACGAGGCCCGAGACGAGGAGCACGAGCACCAGCCCGAGCGCCACCGTGATCAGGGCGCGCCCCTCCTCGGCCAGGGCGGCGGAGCGGGGCCGACGGCCGGGTGCCACCCACGCCCAGAAGATCCGGAGGCCCGCGGCGGCGGCGATGAAGACGGCCGTGAGCTCCATGAAGCCGTGCGGCAGGATGTAGACGAAGAAGACGTCGAGCCGATCGTAGGAGGCCATCATGCCCGCGGCCAGACCGATGCCCTGGGCGTTCTGGTACAGGATGAAGGCAGGCCAGATCCCCGTGACGCCGAAGGCCACGGCCTGCAGGGCGATCCAGGCGTTGTTGGTCCAGACCAGCCCGGCGAACGAGGCCGCCGGGTTCTCGGAGTAGTAGTTGACGAAGTCCTCCTCGACGAACTGTCGGAGGTCCTCGTCCGTCCCGAGCGCGGGGATGACGCCCGGCGTGTTCACCACCCAGGCGGCGTAGAGCCACGTGACGGCGATGAAGATCACGCCCACCGCGGCGGTGAGCCAGCGGATGCGGTAGAAGGCAGCAGGCAGGGAGATGACGAAGAACTGCGCCACGTCCTCCATGACGTTCGAGCGGGCACCCGTGAAGCGGGTCCTGGCCCGCGAGAGCCGGGTCGAGAGCGCACCGGACAGCGCACTCTCCGGATCGACGGACCGGATGATCGACAGGTGCGTCGACACGCGCTGGTAGAGCACCAGCAACTCGTCCGACTCGGCCCCGTCGAGCCGCCGGCGACGCACGAGGTCGTCCAGGCGTTGCCAGTCGCTGCGGTGCACGGCGATGAATGCGTCAACGTCCATGCGCCCACCCTATAGCCCGCGGACGCGCGGGCCAGGGGGTCGCCGGCGAGGGCACGGTGGCGCCGTCGGCGGCGCCGCTAGGCTGGGTGCACACGCCGCGTCCGCGGCCGGTGATCAGGGGGTAGTCATGAGTTCGGTCGTCACCGGGGAGGCCGTCGTCCTCGAACTGAAGCCGGCAGGATTCGCGGCGCGGGGACTGAGCGTGCTCATCGACATCATCGCCCAGTTCGTCGTCGCGATCCTCCTGGTCCTCCTGGTGGGCAACGTCTTCGGGGGTGTGCTCGACGAGGCGCTGACCACGGCCCTGCTGCTCGTCCTCGTGGTCATGCTCCTCGTCGTCGTGCCGGTGACCGTGGAGACCCTGACGCGCGGCAAGTCGCTGGGTCGGCTGGTGATGGGGCTGCGGATCGTGCGCGACGACGGCGGGGCCATCCGCTTCCGGCACGCGTTCATCCGGGGCATGCTGGCGATCCTTGAGATCTACATGCTGGGTGGCTCGCTCGCGTTCCTCGTCTCGCTGTTCAACGAGCGCTCGAAGCGGATCGGTGACCTCCTGGCCGGGACCTACGCCATGCGGGAGCGGGTTGTCGCGAGGCCACGTGCCCTGGCGGTCACGCCGCCGCGGTTGCAGGAGTGGTCGGCGACCGCGGACATCGGGCGGCTGCCCGATGCCCTCGCCCGCCGGATGTCGCAGTTCCTCTCCCAGGCGCCCAAACTGACCCCGCAGGCGCGGCACACCCTCGCACTCGACCTGGCAGCCGAGGCGAGCCACCACGTCTCCCCGGCACCGCCGTCGGACACGCACCCGGAGGAGTTCGTGCACGCCGTGATCGCGGCGCGTCGGGACCGGGACTACGCCTCGATGCTGCGCCAGCGCGAGCGGGCGGAGGCGACAGCGAGAAGGCTCCACACGCTGCCGTTCGGCGAGCGCGCGGAGCCTTCCGGCAGGACCGTGGACGGGTCCTAGGGCTGGTTGACCCACTCATTCCACGGGACGTTCCAGTCGCCGAACCCGTCCCACACGTACATGGGTCCGTAGTCGGTGTTCAGGATCTGCACCACGTCGCCCGGGCCGAAGGTGTTGTAGAAGTACTCGGCGCCCTCGGGCGACATGCCGATGCAGCCGTGTGAGACGTTGATGCTGCCGAGCGCCACCTGCGCGGCGGGGAGCGCTTCGTGCACGAAGGCACCGCCCAGGCTGAGCCTGCTGGCGTGGTTCACCACCGTCGGCGGGTAGTAGGCGGGATCGCCCGGCTTCAACCCGATCGACTCGGCCGTGAACCTCGTCGACTCGTAGTGTTCCATGACCACCATGTAGCCCTCGGTGGACGGCCAGTCCTCGGTGCCGAGCGTCACGGGGAAGGTGCGGTCCAGCGTCCCGTCGAGGTAGACGTTCATGGTCTTCGTGGCGTTGTCGACGACGGCGAGCCGCGTGTTGTGGGTCTTCACCGTCATGGCGGTGTCACCGTTGCCGATCATGCCGTTGCCGAGGTCGACACCGAAGAGGTTCGCGGTGACCGTGATGGTGCTGTTCGGGGCCCAGAAGGTCTCCGGCCGGTAGCGGACCTTGGTGTCGGAGATCCAGTAGAAGGCGCCCGGCTGGCCGCTCGTACTCGTCACGGTGATGGCCTTCTCCACCTCGGCCCGGTTCACGACGGGCTCGCTGAACGTGAATTCGAGCGGCTGGCCGGTGCCGACGGTGCTGCCGTCACGCGGGAACATCGCGGCATCCGCTTCATTGGCGGGTTCGACGGTCACGAAGGACGAGGTCTGCCGTTGGGACCGGCCGGCGGAGTCGCGGACCGTGTAGGAGAACACGTACTCGGTGTTGAAGGCGAGGCGCTCGGTCGCCGTCCAGGAGCCGCCCTCCGCGGAGATCTCGCCGGCGACAGCGGTTCCGCCCGCTCGCGGGACGAGCTCGACCGCCTCCAGGGTGCCACCCGTGACGGTGATCGCGGCGACGGTGGCCGGATTCACGGAGTAGGCCTGATCGGTCGGGGTGAGACCGACGATGAGCTGCGCGGCGTCCGGTGCCGGGGCTGCTGTGGTCACCGAAGGGTCGGCGGGCTTCGGCGAGGTGCCGGCCGTGGGATCGGCACCGGCTCCGGCCGAGGTGGGCGATGTCGACGAAGGTGCTGACGAGGGGCCGGACGAGGACGACGGCGTCCCGTCGTCCCAGGGCGACGCCGTGGCGATGCCCACGCCACCGCCGATCACCACGACCGCGGCAGCGCCGATCGCCGCGACCTTCCAGCCCTTACGGCGTGCCGCATCCCTGCCGGACTCCTGTTTCATGCGCATGCGTGTGCCCCTCACCGTAGCTGCCCCCAGCGATTTTACGCGACGGCCGCTGCCGGGTTCCGCAGGTACCGGCCCGTTTCCGACAACGATTCGGCCGCTGCCAGAGCCCTCGGACTCCGGCGGCTGCCGACCCGTCGATACGCCGGACGGATCCGGCGATCAGTAGCGGTACTGCTCCGGCTTGTACGGCCCGGCGGCATCGATGTCGAGGTACTCGGCCTGGCCCTTGGTGAGTTCCGTCAGCTCGACCCCGAGTGCGTCGAGGTGGAGCCTGGCGACCTTCTCGTCGAGGATCTTCGGCAGGACGTACACCTCGTTCTCGTACTCGCGCTTGCCCTCGGCGTCATCCTGCTCGAACTTCGTGTACAGCTCGATCTGCGCGATGGTCTGGTTGGCGAAGGAGTTGCTCATGACGAACGAGGGGTGGCCGGTCGCGTTGCCGAGGTTCAGCAGCCGACCCTCCGAGAGCATGATGATCGAGTGCTGCTCGACACCCTCGGCCTCGTTCGCCGGGATGACCCACTCGTGCACCTGGGGCTTGATCTCGATCTTCTCGACCCCGGAGATGCGGGCGAGCCCGGCGATGTCGATCTCGTTGTCGAAGTGGCCGATGTTCCCGACGATCGCCTGGTGCTTCATGCCCGCCATGTGGCGCGCCATGATGACGTCCTTGTTGCCCGTGGTGGTGATGAAGATGTCGCCCTGGTCGAGGACCTTCTCGAGCGTGGTCACCTGGTAGCCGTCCATCGCCGCCTGCAGTGCGCAGATCGGGTCGATCTCCGTGACGATGACGCGGGCGCCCTGGCCACGCAGCGCCTCGGCTGCGCCCTTGCCCACGTCACCGTAGCCGCAGACGACGGCGACCTTGCCACCGATGAGCACGTCCGTCGCCCGGTTCAGCCCGTCGGGGAGCGAGTGGCGGATGCCGTACTTGTTGTCGAACTTCGACTTCGTCACGGAGTCGTTGACGTTGATGGCCGGGAACAGGAGCTTGCCCTGGGCCGCGAGCTGGTACAGGCGGTGCACGCCCGTCGTCGTCTCCTCGGTCACGCCCTTGATGCCGGCGGCGATCGTCGTCCACTTGTGCGGCTCCGACTCGAAGGTCGAGCGGACGGTGTCGAGGAAGACGGTGTACTCGTGGGAGTAGTCGGCGTCGCCCTCCTGCGGGTTGGCCGGAACCGCCCCGAGTGCCTCGAACTCCGCGCCCTTGTGCACCAGCATGGTCGCGTCCCCGCCGTCGTCGAGGATCATATTGGGGCCGAGTCCCTGCGCCTGGCCGGGCCAGGTGAGGATCTGCGTGGCGGTCCACCAGTAGTCCTCGAGGGTCTCGTTCTTCCAGGCGAACACGGGGACGCCGGCGGGCTCGTCCGCGGTGCCCGTTCCGACGACGACGGCTGCGGCGGCCTCGTCCTGCGTCGAGAAGATGTTGCACGAGGCCCAGCGGACCTCGGCACCGAGGGAGGTCAGCGTCTCGATGAGGACGGCGGTCTGCACGGTCATGTGCAGCGAACCAGCGATCCGCGCGCCGGCGAGGGGCTGCGCGTCGGCGAACTCCTCGCGGAGGGCCATCAGGCCCGGCATCTCGTGTTCCGCCAGGCGGATCTGGTGGCGCCCCGCCTCGGCGAGCGAGAGGTCGGCAACTTTGAAGTCGAACGTCATGGTCTGCGGTTCCTAGCTGTGGTTCGGAGTGTGCGGGGCCGTGCTGCTCACGGGGATGCTTCCGTCGTCAGGAGCGGGCGGCACCGTCCAGTAGTTCGGCGCGGAGAAGCACCGGGATGCCTTCGTCGAGCCCGTAGGTAGGGGTCTCGCCGTCGGGCCCCGGCGAAGCCGACCTGAGCACGTCACCGTCCTGGATGAGCTTCGCGCCCGTCACGGGACACCGGAGGACGTCGAGCAGCCGTGCTGGGAGATGCGCCATGGTTCAGCTTTCGCTCGGGGATGGAGACACTCCGTCGATTCTACCGCGGGGCCTTCCGACGGCCTCAATCGACGGACTCCTTGTCCGACGACCGCGGGACCTGCCTCAGGGCTCCCGGAGGATCCTGAGGTGGCCGCGGCGGGGACCGGCGCCCGCGGGCGGTTCCATCGGGGCCCTGCTGCCCCGCTGCTGGGGTACGGCCGGCTCGGCGGTTGGCTCCGCCGCGGCTTCGCGGACGGCGTCCGCGAGCGCCAGCAGATCGTCCGAATTGTGCTCGGGCACGGCATCGGGAAGGGTCAGTCGGACGACCTCCCATCCGCGCGGGACGGTCAGTCGTTCAGCGTGGATGGCGCAGAGGTCGTACGTGTGCGGCTCGGCGTAGGTGGCCAGCGGGCCGAGGACGGCGGTGGAGTCACCGTAGACATAGGTCAGAGTGGCAACCGCCGACCGCTGGCAGGCTGATCTGGAGCATTGACGGAGTGATCCCACGATCGGCAAGCCTACCGGCCTGCGAGATCATCGGCCGCCACCGGCGCACCCGCCCGGTGTCCGCCGACCGATGGAGTGCGGGCCCGTGATCGAAGGCTTAGAGTCTTTACATGCAGGATGAGCCCACTTTTTCGGTCAATCTGACCGATCCGTCGTCCGCCGAGGGACGTCCCGCGAGGTCCTTCTACGAACGCCGCCGTAACCGGCGGGGCCGTGGGATGCGCGGGACGCTGCTCCCGCCCCACCTCCCGGGATCACGCTCCCGGTCCGAGCAGTTCGACGACTGGGTGATGGAGTCCGCGCAGCGACTCGAGCGGCTGTGGGGCGAGCGTATCCACGACCTCCAGATCGTGGTGCAGGAGATCCCGGACGGCCTCGAGGAGATGACCGCCGACGAGCTGAAGGACCTGCTCGGCTCGTGCACCCCGGCCGCTCCCGGCCGGCCCGCCGTCATCACCATCTACCGGCACCCGGTCCTCATGGCTGCCAAGTCGCTCATGCCGGTCAACGAGCTGGTGCACGATGTCGTGGTGGAGCAGACCGCGGAACTCATGGGTCTCTCTCCCGAAGCCGTGGACCCGGCCTACGGGCGCTCGCAGGCCTGAGTCCACCGGCGCCCGGCTACCGCTTCCGCCGGCACGCGGGTCCCCCGCCGCACCCGGAGGGCGTCACCAGGACCGCTTCCGTGCGCGATCACCCGGTCAGTAGCCCAGCTCCACGGGAATGCTCAGCGGTCCGCTGGCACTGGGTGCGACGCTCGCGACCGAGAGCCCTGCAACGGCGCCCCGCGTCGTCATGACCTGCGCGCCGTACACCGGATCGCCCGTCGCGTTGATCACCACTCCCGCCGCCGTCGCGCCGAGCGCGGACGAGGGCACCGTGATCGAGGTACCCCCGGCGATGCCGATGACGATCGGCTGACCGAGCGCGCCGTCGGCCGAGACGGGCGTCAGCGTCACCTCTCCCCTGCCCGTCGGTGCCCCCAGCACCAGAGCGGTGTCGACCCCTTCGGCCAGGGCCACGGCATGGTCGCTACCGAGCCGTACGGCCGAGCGCGCTCCCGCGAAGTCGACCGCGTCGCCGTCGTCGATGCCGCGCGTGACCCTCGCACCGGCGACGATGGAGACGTCCGCGGTCACCGCGATCGTGTAGTTGCCCTCCGGCAACGCGGCGAGCTCAACCGTGGTCACGGAGCCGGCAGCGGCGGTCGCGACACCGCCGTCGGGCAGGGGCACCTCCCCGTCCGGGCCGTACACCTTGATGTCGAGCACCGCGTCGCTCGACCCCGGGACGAGCACCTGGAGCTCAGGGGCGGCGGTCGCGTAGCCCTCCTGCTCGCGGATGCGCCGGGCCGTGTCCGGATCCTGGACGACGACGCCGGGTACCACCTGCGTGACCCCGGCGGTGGCGGTCGGTGACAGCAGTTCGATACCGCCGGGCGTGAGTCCGCGGAGCACGCTCTGCTGGATGATGCCGGCGATGCGTCCGCCGTCGCTGCGGACGCGCAGTGCAACATGGTCCTGGTTGCCGGCGAGTCCCGCGAGCACGACCTGCCGTGTCTCGCCGGGGGCGACGAGCTGGCCGCGCAGGCCGGCCGCATCGATGGGGCCCTCCCGTCCGAACAGCTCGAGAGTCACCGTCGCGGGGGTGACCGTCGGGTTGGTGAGGGTGAGCACGGAGGTCTCCCCCACCGTCGTCGACGCCCCCATGAGCCAGAAATCGTTCGACGGCACCTGGCACGCGGTGGCTGCGAGGCCGCGCAGGTCGCCGTCCTTCGCCGAGTAGGTGGTGGTCGCCGCCGCGACGGGCGTGAGCCCACCCTGGGGCTGGGCCCGGAGGACCGACGGTGCGTCGACCGCCACCGCGCCCACCGTCCCAGCGATCCGGGTCGTGAGTCCGTCCTCACCGCTGCTGGCGGGCGCGTCGCCCACCTGCGAGGACTCCGACGCGAACGGCTGGATGAGCGCGAGCGGCTCCTCACCGCCCACCGGCACCAGTCCGCTTCCGGTCACGGTGGCACTCAGGTCGCTGAGCACCAGGCCCGACGCCGTGGTCTTCGCGGTCGAGGACGCCGGACTGAACTGCGGATCGCCGCCGTCCACCGTCGCCTCGAGGAGACGGGGCGGCGCCGGGCAGACGGCCGAGTAGTCGCCCGCGGGCACCGCAGCGGCCGGGACGGCCAGGGTCTGCGCCGAGGGACGCGGGAGCACGTCTCCCACGGCGCCGGACGCGATGCCAGCCGTCGCGGCCAGCAGGACGACGCCGGTCGCGGCACCTGCAGCGACCCCGAGTCGGGCCCGGCGACCGGCGGCGGTGCCGGTTCCTGCCGCCCTGTCCCGGGCGACGGCGCGCGCGGCCACCGCGGAGTCGACCGGTGGGGAGGGGGTTCCAACGGTCCGGGGCTCGACGACGGGGAGCTCCGGAGCATCGGGGGCGTCAGGGTCACGGTCGGCGACGGGCTCGACGGCGTCATCAACGCGCCCCACGGGCCCGGCGACGGGCTCGGCGACGGGCTCGGCGACGGGTTCGACGGCGGACGCGACACGGTCAGGGGAGGTGGCTGCAGGATCAGTGGCAGTGCCGTTTACCGCCGCACCAGACGACGGGATCGTCGACGCGGCCGTCGCCCCGGTGCCCGCTGGCGGGCGGTCCGCTGCTGAATCCTCGGTCCTTCCGCCAGGAGCCTGCGCATCACTTCCCGAGCGAGCGTCGCCTGTCGGCGCGGCCTGCCTCTTGCGTCCCCACATCACACGGACCCACTTCCACTGGCCACCGGCTGGACCCTGTCGTCATCGCGTCCCGCACCGTCGCCGTCGGGTTGGCCGTCGGATGTCCGGGCGTCACGGTCCGCGGGTCGGGATCCGGGGCGTCCGTCCACCGGTGGGCGGGCGGAATTCCTCCGGGCGCCGCGCGCGCTCCGGGTCTTCGTCACCGGTTGCCTCGTCGGGAGCGGGATCGCAAGGAGCAGCGTCAGGCCGATCACGACGGCCTGGACGGCTTCGGACCACGGCTGGTACGGGCTCGCGTAGGTCACCCGGAGGTCCCCGCCCTCGGCCGGCAGCGCGAAGGACTGGCGCCAGCCATCGGACGAGCGCTCCAACGGTCGACCGTCGAGCGTCGCCTGCCACCCCGGATCGGCCTCCTCCGCGATGGCGAGCGTCCTGCCCGCGGGCCCGGGATCGATGACGCCTTCTGCCTGGAGCGGGCCGGAGGGTACCGCGGCAAGGGTGAGTCCGTCGGCGTCGAGCACCCGGACACGGGCCGTGCTGCCGCCGGCATCCTCGGTCCCGTCCTCGAGCGTGGCGGGCGTGACACGCCACAGCCGGCCGGAATCCGTGTCCCCCACGGCCGTGAGGCCGGGCACGGAGTCGATCCGGGCACTCAGGAAATCTCCTGCGGTGTCGGACTGCTGGAGGACCACGAAGCCGACTCCCAGGTCCCGCAGGTCGTTCCGGGGATCCGCGCCGGTGGCGCCGACGATCATGGCGACGCTCGTGCGGAGGATCCGTGCCGACGCGCTGTCCTCGCGCACGGTGACGGGGCCGCCACCCTGCAGGTCCCTCGCGGCGTACAGCGGGTTGAGCGCGTCCAGGGTCGTCCCGGCACCACGCATCAGCGAGGCGCCCACCGTGTCGTCGTCGTCGACCGTGATGACCAGCGTGCGCGTCCGGTCGGCCCCGGTCCCGCGGTCCGAGGCAGTGGCGGGCAGCGGACGTTCGGCTGCGGATTCGAGGCCGAGCGCGGTGCCGAAGGCGGTGGTGCCCGGCCCGGGCAGCGGCGCCGCCTCGGTGGGGCTGCCCGGGATGACGACGGGTTCGACGACGCCGGCGGGTGGACCCGCGAGCTCCGGGGCGAGCCACAGCCCGAGGCTGAGTGCGGGCCCGACAGCGAGGGCGAGCCCTCCCGCGACAGCAGCGAGGCGGCGGCGTCGTGCAGACTCCTGGCGCGGAGGAACGACGTCGTCCGGCCGCCCGGGCAGGCCCGACAGGGCCGCAGCGAGCAGGCACAGGACCAGGACGGAGGTCAGCGGTCCGGGGAAGATCCCGATCAGGCTGGTCGCACCGGCGGCCACGGGCAGGGCGGACGAGGCCACCGCGAGCGCGAAGGCCAGCACCGCGAGGACCCAGAACCACCGGACCGCCGTGCCGCGTCCCCCCGGGAGGAAGAGGGCGGCCGCGGCCAGGAGCACCACCGGTGCACCGATCAGGACAGCCGCGACGAGGGCCCAGGGACCCTGCCCGAGGAGATCCGCTCCGGCGAGCGGCAGCATCGGGTCGAAGTCCACGGGGAACCCGAGGAGCTGCTGCCAGGGCGCTGCCGCCTCGAAGGGCGTGGGGACGCCGGGATCTCCGAGCAGCCCCCGGGGATCACCGATCGCCGACAGCACGTAGGGCAGATGCAGCGCGACCATCGGGAGCAGCGCCCACCAGAGCGTGCGGGTCCGTCGCCGTCCGATCAGCAGCGCACAGGCCAGTCCGACGGCCACGAAAGGAATCAGTGAAGGGGCGGACGCCGTCGCGAGCGCCAGGAGCAGACCGGTCGCCGCCCCGGCGGTCCAGCTGCGGACCCCGCCGGTCCCGGGCGCGGAGACACCCTCCGGAACAGGACGCGACCCCAGCGCGGCGCCGACGGCCCGGACCGCCCCGAGGAGCGCCAGGGGCAGCAGGATGTGCGCGATGAGCGCACCGAGGCGGCCACTGCCGAGCGCCACCTGCAGGGTCGGCGCGGCGCCCCAGAGCAGCGCCGCCCACAGCCGGAGCCCTCGTGACCTCGTGAGCCCGCCGGCGGCGAACCAGGCGGAGAGGCCCGCGAGCGGCAAGGCGCACACGACCAGGACCACCACGGCAGTGTTGGCCGAACCGAGCGCGAGCAGGGACAGCAGCCACAGCACGAACGCGAACGGGGACGCGTGGGCAGCCATGCCGGTGCCGAGGACCGTCCACCACGACGTCGCACTGTCCCAGACGGCACCCGGTGTCGCCGCGACGGGGAGCAGGGCGCCGCCGGCCAGCGCCGGGGCACCGATCAGGCTGTGCAGGCCCACGAACGCCGTGACGAGCAGCAGCACCACGGCGGCCACCGCTCCCAGGCCCACCCAGGGCCTCGCAGGGGCCGCGAGGGCGGCGAAGTCGTCATTGCTGTCGCCCGACGGGACGTACTCTTCCAGGTGCTGGGGCGCCTGCTGACCGCCGGCGGCACCGCGCGACGTGAAGGCGTCCAGAACCGATCTCCGATGGGACCAGACGTCGCGACGCGCAGTGATCAGGGGCCTGACGATGGAACGGGGCCGACGCCGCGTGCGGGCCACGGAGCGCCTCGAACGGAACAGGAGGACGGGCCGCGAGACGCCGGCGAGGCTGCCCAGCAGCTGCCCTGCTCCATGCGCCGGGTCCTTGGCCAGAAGGCCGAGCAGGAATCGTCCCACGCCGCCGAGTACGGCGCCGGCGGCGAGGAAGGGAACGGCCCAGAACGGTGCGTGCTTGAGCCTGAGGTACACCTCGGCCGAGCGTGCGGCGTGCGGCGTCGAGACGGGATGGGGCCTCGCGACCCCGTGGCGGACTGTGGCGGAGGGCACCACGACGACGCGGTGACCGGCGAGGCGGTTCCGCCAGCAGAGGTCGACGTCGTCGCCCACGCCGTGGAGTGCGGGATCGAAGCCGCCGAGCTCGTCCCAGACGTCGCGGCGGACCAGCATGCCGGCGGAGTTCACCGCGAAGACATCGCTGCGGGCGTCGTACTGGCCCTGGTCATGCTCGTCCACGTCGATCAGGGTCAGGCGCTCCGCCCATCTGCTGATGGACAGTCCGACGTCGACCAGCTCGCGTCGATCGTCCCAGGCGACCTGCTTCGCCCCCGCCACCGTCACGGACGGCGCGCGCTCGACGGCGAGCAGCATCTCGGCGAGGGCATCCGGTTCCGGGGCCGCGTCGTCGTGCAGCAGCCAGAGCCAGTCGTCATCGGCTTCCACACCGGACGGGCGGGAGGGGATCTCGGCGACCGCCGAGCGGACGGCCGTGCCGAAGCCCGCTCGCGCCGGGGCGCCGACCACGGGGCTCCCGACCGGCAGGTCGAGCTGCAGGATCGAGGCGGAGCGGTCCGTTGATCCGGCGTCGACGCCGACGCAGAAGTCGGCCGGGCGGCTTTGGCGTTCAAGTGCCTCCAGGGTCTCCGGAAGGTACTCGGCACCGTTGTGGGCTACGACAACGGCGGTGACGCGGAGGTTGTGCCGGATCAGACCGCTCGCTTCCGCAACCTGCGGCGCTCGCGCTCCGAGAGACCGCCCCAGATGCCGAAGCGCTCGTCGTTCTCCAGGGCATACTCCAGGCACTCGGACTTCACCATGCAGGACCCGCAGACCTTCTTGGCGTCACGCGTGGAGCCGCCCTTCTCGGGGAAGAACGCCTCGGGATCGGTCTGCGCGCACAGTGAGTCTGCCTGCCACGACAGCTCGCCGTCGTCGTCGACGTTGCCCGGCGCGAGGGGAAGCCCGATCCAGGTGGGGCGGGCTGCCGGTGCGGCCGACGGCGTGGCGTCCTCGCGGACGCCCGGAAGGACAGGAGAGGTGGCGGGACCCGGGGTCGGCAGGACGAGCAGGCTGCTGGGACCCTCCTCGATGTCCGGGAGGTCGGCGAGCGCCTCGTGGGCGGCGAGGAAGGCGGTGGCCTGGTCCTCCAGCGTGGACAGCGAGCCCGCCCGGTAGCGATCGCCGGCGAGCGGATCTGCGGGATCGAGGAACCAGTCGGCAGGAACACCCCTGGAGCCGTAGCGGGCAGAAGCCTGCGCTGCGATGTCTGGTCGTTCCTGTGTGCGTTCTGCCTGCCCCATGGTCAGCCTTCCCGGTGTTGCCGTTCCAACATCAAGCATGGGTCGACCCTCGCGCCCCGCTGCTGGAACAAATCCGATGTCTAATTACACGGGTGTAAGTCGATGCACGTCAAGCGACGGGGGTGATCTTATAGAGTCGGATCCGGAGAATCACGGGCGCCACGCCGACCCGACTACCTGTTCTGGCGGGCGCGTCGGACGAACGGTCCGGCCCCTCCCTGCGCCGGCCCGCCGCCGTCGACCGACCCTTCCGAAAGAGGCTCTCATGCCACGCACACCCGCCGACGTCCTGACCAGGATGCGGTCCATCAGCACCTCGTCACCCCGGCTCGTCTGGCACGGTACCGACGGCCGGATCGAGCTGTCCGGCCGTGTCTTCGACAACTGGGTGGCCAAGAGCGCCAACCTGCTGGTGGACGAGCTCGATGCCACCGCGTCCACCAGGATTGCGCTCGACCTCCCGCCCCACTGGAAGACGCTGGCGCTGGCCTTTGCGTGCTGGCAGGTCGGGGCGGTCGTCGTCCTCGGTGCCGAGGAGGCGCGCGACGGCGGTCCGGCGACAGGCAGTGGCCCGGACGATGCGGACATCGTCATGACCTCGCGTGAACGCTCGCCGCTCGATCCGCCGAGGCTGCTGGCCTGCGTCGCGCTGGGATCACTCGCCCTGCGCTGGGACGGACCGCTCCCCCGCGGAGCGGTCGACTACGCCGCGGAGGTCCGCTCCCACGGGGACGTCTTCTTCGGGGATCCGATGTCCTCGCAGGATGACGACGCCGTCGATCCCGTCCTGGTCGTCCACGCGGGGAGGGCGATCACGGCTCCGGAACTGCTGGCGCCGGCCGGCATCCCTACCGCGGACCGGTCGGCGGGCCCGGCCACGGTGCTCCTCGAAGCCGGCACCGATCCGCTGCGGTCCCTCGCCGTCGCCCTCGCGGTGTGGCAGGAGGAAGGGACTCTCGTGCTGGTGGAGGAAGGCGTCCCCGTCACCGACCGCATGCTCGCCGGCGAGCGGGTCACTGACCGGCTGGGGCCTTCCTGACCGGGCGGTGATCGCCCTGCCGGGTCGCCTCCGGGGTGGATGGGGCAGGTGCGGCGTGCGGGTGCAGGATCTCCTTGTCGTGGCTGAACTCGGGTTCCTCGTCGAGTTCGACGTTGAAGACCCAGAAGCGGTAGGCGACGAAGCGCACGAGCGTTGCGAGGACCGTGCCGGCGATGCCGACGACGAAGATGGTCCTGGTGTCCGACACCGAGAAGCCGTACTTCGCGATCGCCACGCAGCCGGCGGCGATGCCCATACCGATGACATTGATGAAGACGAACATGACGAGCTCACGCGCCGCATTCGGCTGACGCCGCCGACGGAAGGTCCAGTACCGGTTGGCCACCCACGCGAAGATCGTCGCGACGCCGGCCGAGACGAAGCGTGCCTTGACCTCGCTGCCGCTCATCGGCCCGTGGATCAGATACCAGTACAGGCCGTTGTCGATGACGAAGGCCACACCTCCGACGGCGCCGAACTTCGCCACCTCGCGCCAGAAGAGGGACGCGAGGCCCCTGATCCTGTCCATGATTCCTGCCACTGCTTACCTCCGCGGTCTGGGGACGAACACCGTGCACCGCCGGAAGCGTGCTGCTCCTGCGCTCCCCTGGATCGATCGACATGGGGGTCGGCTGGGCTGACCGCCCGGCTGACCCTTGCATGGCGTGTTTCGGACCATTTTACGGGCATCATGACATCGCCGCGTCAGGAATCGGCCGGACACCGGCTGGGAGCTCACCGGGAGCCGCCCCGCCCCCGCCCGCACTGCCGCCCTCCGACAGTGCATGCGCCGGACGCCCGATGAAGGCGTCCGAAGACTGCGTGGGTACCCTGTGATGGTGACTTTTCCCGTGATCGGCGTGGTGGGCGGCGGCCAACTCGCTCGCATGATGTCAGGCCCCGCCACAGAACTCGGCCTCGAACTCCGTGTCCTCGCGGAAGGACCGGACGTCTCCGCCGTCGCCGCCGTGGCGCGTGCGGAGATCGGCGACTACCGGGATCCTGATGCCCTCCGCTCCTTCGCCGCCGGGGTGGACGTCGTGACCTTCGACCACGAACACGTCCCGGGCGAGCTCCTCGAGGAGCTCGCCCGGGAGGGTGTGGTGATCCATCCGTCGCCTGCCGCGCTCCTGCACGCGCAGGACAAGCTCGTGATGCGCCGGGCGGTCGAGGAGCTCGGGCTGCCGAACCCGCGCTGGCGTGCGGTGACGGGAACTGCGGAGCTTGCGGCGTTCGCCGCCGAGTCCGGCTGGCCCGTGGTCCTCAAGACCCCACGGGGCGGTTACGACGGCAAGGGCGTGCTGGTCCTCCGCGACGAGGAAGCCCTGACGGCGGCGGAGCCGTGGTTCACGGGCGGGGAACTGCTCGTCGAGCAGTTCGTCCCCTTCAGCCGCGAACTGTCCGTCCTCGTGGCCCGCCGACCCTCCGGCGAGGCCGTGACCTGGCCCGTCGTCGAGTCCATCCAGGTGGACAGCGTGTGCGACGAGGTGCTCGCCCCGGCGCCGCACCTCCCCCAGGGCATCGCGGACGCCGTCACCAGGGCGGCACTCCAGCTCGCGGAACAGCTGGGGGTCACCGGGGTGATGGCGGTCGAGCTGTTCGAGACGCCTGGTACGGACCCCGGTTTCCTGGTCAACGAGCTCGCCATGCGTCCGCACAACTCGGGCCACTGGACCATGGACGGCTCCCTGACCGGCCAGTTCGAGCAGCACCTCCGCGCCGTCCTCGACCTCCCCCTCGGATCGACCGATCCGGTGGCGGAGCACACCGTCATGAAGAACGTCCTGGGCGGGGAGAACACGGACATCTACGCCGCCTACGCCTCGGCACTCTCCTCAGGACCATCCGCTAAAGTGCACTTCTATGGCAAGGGCGTCCGTCCGAGCCGCAAGATCGGCCACGTGAACGCGCTGGCGAGCCCGGGGGAACCGCTCGCCTCCGTCCGTCAGAGGGCCACGACGGTCGCCGCGATCCTCCGCGACGGCACGGCGCCGCCCTCGACCCACCAGGATTGACCGAAGGGAACGCAGTGACGAACGCCCAGGTAGGACTCGTGATGGGCTCGGACTCGGACTGGCCGGTCATGGAGGCCGCAGCGGCCGCCCTCGCCGAGTTCGGCATCCCCTACGAGGCAGACGTCGTATCCGCGCACCGCATGCCCACGGCCATGATCGAGTACGGGCGGACCGCCCACGAGCGCGGCCTGCGCGTCATCATCGCGGGCGCCGGCGGCGCGGCACACCTCCCCGGGATGCTCGCCTCCGTGACTCCCCTGCCCGTGATCGGCGTCCCCGTCCCGCTGCGGTACCTCGACGGCATGGACTCACTGCTCTCGATCGTGCAGATGCCGGCAGGGGTCCCCGTGGCGACGGTATCCATCGGGGGGGCCCGCAATGCGGGCCTCCTCGCCGTCCGCATGCTCGCGGCCGGGACCGACGCCGAGGCGCGTATGCTCCGTGACCGCCTCGTCAATTTCGCGGACGCCCTGCGCGTGAGTGCGGAGGAGAAGGGCGCCGCGCTCAGGACCCGGATCGCCGGCTCGACGGCGGAGGGCGCATGATCGCCGGGACGCGGGTCGAGGGCTCCCCCGGCACGGGGACGAGGGGGCTCACCGACCCGGTGCGGTACCCGCAGTCCGCGCCACCGGCCGTCCGCACCAAGCGGGCGTTCGTCCTGCTCGTCATGACCCTCGTCCTGCCGGGCTCGGCACAGATCGTCGCCGGTGACCGGCGGCTCGGACGCCGCTCCCTGAGGACCACCTTCGCGGCCTGGGCACTCCTCGTCCTCGGACTGGTGCTCGCGGTGACGGACCGGACCCTCGTCGTCGGGATCGTGACCCACCGCTGGTGGTCCCTCGTCCTCATCGTCGTCCTGCTCGGCATCGCCCTGGGCTGGGCGCTCGTGTTCGTCAACACGCTGCGGCTGATCCGCCTGCCCCTGCTCGAGCGCGGGGTCCGTCCGCTGGTCGCCGCCACCCTGGCGCTCCTGATGCTGCTGACCAGCGGCTCACTCCTCTACGGCGCCTATGTCCTCACCGTCGGCCGGTCGACAGTGGGCTCCATCTTCCAGTCCGGGCCGGCCTTCGACCCGGTGGACGGCCGGTACAACTTCCTGCTGATGGGCGGGGACGCCGGGGAGGACCGGACGGGGCGCAGACCCGACAGCATCTCCGTGATCAGCGTCGACGCCGAGAGCGGATCGACCGTCACCTTCAGCATCCCGCGCAACTTCCAGAACGCCCCGTTCTCCGCCGACTCCCCCCTGTGGGACGTCTACCCGGACGGGTACAACTGCGGTGACCCCTGCATCATCAACAGCCTCTACACCGAGGTGGCGCAGAACTACACGGACCTCTACCCCGACGCGGCGGACCCCGGGGCCGAGGCCATGATGGACGCCGCGAGCGGCGTGCTGGGCATCGACCTCCAGGCGTACCTCCTGGTCGACATGGGCGGCTTCGAGCAACTCGTCGACGCGATGGGCGGCATCCGGATCGATGCCGGCGGGTGGGTCCCGATCACCGCGGGCGAGATCCCCGGCACCGATCCGATCCGCCACTACCCACCGGACGGCTGGATCAAGCCGGGTGTGCAGACGCTCGACGGCTACCACGCGCTCTGGTACGCGCGGTCGCGGGAGTTCGTGACGGACTACGACCGCATCGCCCGCCAGCAGTGCGTCCAGCAGGCCATGATCGCGCAGCTCGACCCCGCGACCGTCCTGACGCGGTTCCAGTCGATCGCCGCCGCAGGGACGCAGATCGTCGAGACCGACATCCCCCAGGACCAGCTGGCGAGCTTCGTGGACCTCGGACTCAAAGCACAGGGCCAGGAGACGAGGCGCCTCACCATAGGCCCGCCCGACTTCGGCACCCCCGCGGAGAACTTCGTGACCTACCCCGACGTCGACGCCATCCACAGCCGCGTGCAGGACATGTTCGCGCAGGGGGCCGACTCCGCGGCCATGGCGCCACTCCCCCTGGAACGGGCCGTCGTCGTCTCCCGGGTACCCGCTCAGGTGCCCGCGCAGAGCACCGACGACGGCATCACCGAGGAGTATCTGCAGGAACTCGCGACGATCGGCGACGACCTCACGCTGGGCGAGCTGCTCTCGGACAACGGGCAGTGTTCCCCGGCATGACGGCCGCCCACCGCGGCATGCCCTTTCCGAGCGGCTGACCACCCGCCGCAGCCCGCAGCCCGCAGCCAGCTCAGCCGTCGTCGCCGAGACGCCGCACGACGCCGCCCGACCCACCAGCCGAAGGACCCCCGACGATGCACCTCCTCGACAACACCCTCCGGCCCTACGCCTGGGGCTCGGAGCGGGCCATCGCGGATCTGCTCGGCCGTGAGCCGTCGGGCGGCCCCGAGGCAGAACTGTGGATCGGCGCGCATCCCGACTCCCCTTCGGCCGTCGTCGGCGCGGACGGCTCGCGCCGCGGCCTCGACCACCTCATCGGCGAGGATCCCCGTGCACTGCTGGGCGACGACGTGGCGGACCGGTACGACGGCAGGCTGCCCTTCCTGCTCAAGGTGCTCGCCGCCGGCTCCGCGCTGTCGCTGCAGGTCCATCCGAGCCTCGAGCAGGCAGGCGCAGGGTTCGACGCCGAGGAGGCCGCCGGGATCCCCTCCGACGCGCCCCACCGCAACTACCGCGACCGCAACCACAAGCCGGAGATGATCTACGCACTCTCGCCGTTCGAGGCGCTCTGCGGGTTCCGGCCCCTGCCCGAGTCCGTCGGGATCTTCACCGTGCTCGCCGCCGCCGTCGCGCCGGGCTCACGCTCGCACGACCTCCTCGACGCCGTCTCGGCGCTCCTCGCCACGGGCGGCGAGACGTCGCTCCGCTCGGCGTTCACCACACTCCTCGAAGCGCCCGCGGAGATCGTCTGGGACGTCGCCGCTGCATCCGCCCGCCGGGCGGCCGGCACCGGATCCCCTGCGGAACCTGCAGGCGCGGTGGACCGCGACCTCGCGACGATCGCAGAGCTCGCGGAGCAGTACCCCGGTGATCCGGGCGTGCTCGTCGCCCTGCTGCTCAACCGCGTCTCCCTCCATCCGGGCGAGGCCCTCTACCTCCCGGCAGGGAACATCCACGCCTATCTCAGCGGCCTGGGGATCGAGGTCATGGCGTCGTCGGACAACGTCCTGCGCGGCGGGCTCACCCCCAAGCACGTGGACACCGGCGAGCTCCTCGCCACCGTGGTCTTCGAACCGCTCGCGCCGCCGTCGCTCGTGGCCGAGTTCACGCTGCTCGATCAGGAGCTGTACCGCCCGCCGTTCGACGAGTTCCAGCTCCAGCGGATCCTCCTGACCGATCCCTCGGCAGGTCCGGGAGGACGCTCGGCCGACGGCGCCGATGACGGCTCCGCCACCAGCGCGCTGCCGGCGGGCGAGAGCCTCACCCCCGCGCACGTCCCGGTCGTGCAGAACGGGCCCGTGGTGGTCCTGGCGGTCAGCGGGGCCGTCCTGCTCGACACCCCGAACGCGACGCTCCTCGTGCCCCGTGGCGCCAGCGCCTTCGTTGCCGCCGGCGAGGCCCCCCTGATCGTTCGGCCGGCCGCCGACGCCCACGGGTCGACGGACGGCCCGGTCCTCGCCTTCGCCGTCACGGTCGGAGACAGCCGGGACCTGTAGGACCTGCCGGCGGCGGGCCGCGGCGCTCTACCGGGACCGGAGGCGTCAGCCACTCTCGTCGGAGCGGATCCGGCCCAGGGAGGCCTTAGGAGCGGATCCGGAGGTCGACGGATCTGGTCCATCGCCCCGGCGCGGAGGTCCCTGCTCCTAGCGCCCGGCCCGGACCTTGCGGACCGCTTCCAGCGCTCGGGACGCCTGGCGCCGCCCCACCTGCATGCCTCGCTTGGCGAGCGGCAGGGCGCGGCTGAAGACGGGGTAGAAGGGCGAGAGCGGCAGGTCCCAGGTGCCCGCGAGCTGGTTCTCGTGACCCGCCCAGCCCATCTTGAACCGCGATACGCCGTCGTTGAGCAGCCCGTTGAAGTCGTAGCGCGTCACGCCGCGGGCCTTCATCGCCTGGATGGCGAACCACTTGAGCGCATAGTTGGCGCGGAGCCGCTCCCCCTCGTCGGTCATGCCGCCGTAGAGCTCGAAGCTCGTCGTGGAGCTCGCGGAGATCCAGAGGAACGCGACGACGTCCTCGCCCCGGAACGCGGCGTAGACCGGCGAGGCGTCGCCGAGGTTGTCGAAGATGTCCAGATAGTAGGAGTCCTCGTGGATGCCGAAGCCGGCGCGCTGTGCGGTCAGCCGGTAGACGTCGAGGCAGGCACCGAGCTCGCCGCGGCCGACCCGCCGGATGTCGAGGCCCTCGCGCCCGGACTTCCGGATGTACTGCCGGTGCTTCTTGGACATCCCGGCCAGCAGCTCGTCCTCGGTGTGCGACAGGTCGAGGATCAGGGTGCGCCCGATGAGGATGGTGTTGGTGCTGCTTCTCCACCCTGCGGCGGCCAGGCCACGCATCACCTCGCTGTCGGCGTCCCAGTCCGGTTCCACGGAGAGCGCCACGGACCGGTGCGCGGCACGGACGTATCCCGCCACGGCCAGGAGCACCTCCACCCCCCGCCCCTCGGCCGTCGCTGGGCCGCGGGGGATGTACGCGAGGCTGTGCAGCGGCACGGGCAGCTTCTTCAGGACCAGCTGCGCCGCAGCGATCACCTCGCCGCCCTCGGCGACGAGCACGCGGTCCGCGCTCCACCCGTGCGCCGCCTTGGTCCGGCCCCATCCCCACAGCTGCTGCGGGTGTCCCCCGAGGCGGTCGACGGTGGCGTCCCAGAGATCGGGGTCGGAGCAGGGCGTGACGGAAAGGCTCATCCGATCAGCCTATAGCGGCGCGGCGGCGTAGTCGGCCCGGCCCGGGGGCCGCGCCTCAGTCCCTGACGCGGGCGTAGGTCTCCCACTTGTGCGCCTGGTGCTCGCCGTCCACCACGCGGATGGTCCCGGACTTCGAGCGCATGACCATCGACTGCGTCAGCACCTTGTCCTTGCTGTAGCGCACCCCGCGCAGCAGGTCGCCGTCGGTGATACCCGTGGCGGCGAAGTAACAGTTGTCACTCGTGACGAGGTCGTTGGTGGACAGCACACGGTCCAGGTCGTGGCCGGCGTCGAGCGCCTTCTGCTTCTCGTCATCGCTGGTGGGCCAGAGCCGGCCCTGGATGACGCCGCCCAGGGACTTGATGGCGCAGGCCGCGACGATGCCCTCGGGCGTGCCGCCGATCCCCATCAGGGCGTCGACGTCGGTGCCCTCCCGGGCCGCAGCGATGGCGCCGGCGACGTCGCCATCCATGATGAACTTCGTCCGCGCCCCCGCAGCGCGGATCTCCTCGACGAGGGGCTTGTGCCGGTCGCGGTCCAGGATCATGACGTTGAGCTGGCTGACCTTCTTGTTGTTCGCCTTCGCGATGAGATGCAGGTTCTGCTTGACCGGCAGGCGCAGGTCCACCATGTCGGCCGCCTCCGGACCCGTCACGAGCTTCTCCATGTAGAAGACCGCCGAGGGATCGAACATGGAGCCCCGCTCGGCCACGGCGAGGACCGCGAGCGCGTTGTTGATGCCGAGCGCCGTCAGGCGGGTGCCGTCGATCGGGTCGACGGCGACGTCGCACTCCGGCCCGCTGCCGTCCCCGACGCGTTCGCCGTTGAACAGCATCGGCGCCTCGTCCTTCTCGCCCTCGCCGATGACGACGATCCCGTTGAAGTGCACGGTCTGCAGGAGGGAGCGCATGGCGTCCACGGCGGCGCCGTCGGCCAGGTTCTTGTCGCCGAAGCCCACCCAGTGCCCACCGGCGATGGCGGCGGCCTCCGTGACGCGGACGAGTTCGAGGGCGAGGTTCCGGTCCGGCTCGTCGTCCCCGACCGCCAGGGCCGGTGACAGCGTCGAATACTGGGCATTGGTCGCGTTCTGGGACACGTCTATCCTCATCGTCGAAGGTGGCTCGGCAGCGCGCAGGCGTGCCTGTTCCGTGGTGCCATCATAGGCGGGCCCCGTGCCTCCCACCCTGTGACGGTGGATACGTGCACCTCGGGACGCGGCGGCCGGTTAGGCGGGGCGCTCCGCATCAGCGAAAATGGATCGGTGAGCACTCAGGGCGGGGAACGGGACATCACCGGGGCCGGGAACGGTCCGGTCGAGGGACAGGACGGCGCCGGCGACCGTGCGCGGCGGGCGGCCGACGAGGCGCGCCTCGAGGCGAAGCTGAACGACGACGCACCGCCCATCACCCTCACCCCGAACCAGGCCAAGCGTGCCAGCTCGTCCGCGCGCGGGATGCTGATCGCCACGGGCGCGACCATCGCCGTCGTGCTCCCCGTCTACTTCCTCAACCCGACGTACACGGCCGAGACCTACAAGCGGGACATCGATGTGAGCACGATCGCCCGCCAGGCCGCCGGGGACGCCGGTTATCTGCCGGCCTCTCCGGATCTCCCCGAGGGCTGGTCCTCCAACTACGCGCGCTGGGTCACCGGCAGGAGCGACGGCGTCGACTTCTGGGAGGTCGGCTTCCTGACGTCCGACACGGGGTTCATCCAGCTCACCCAAACGGACGATGCCAACCCGACATGGACCGCCCAGCGGATCGGCGACGCCCAGGTCTCGGGCACCCGGACCATCGGTGGACTCGATTGGGAGCTGCTCGACGCCCCCAACGGCGACAGCGTGCTGACCTCGGAGATCGACGGGTCCACCGTCATCCTCAACGGCGAGGCGTCGCTCACGGAGTTCGACACCATGGGCGAGGCCGTGATCGACGACGTGCGGCGGAATGCCGTCGAGGAGGCCGAACGGCTGTCATCTTCGGACTCGGACGGGTCCTGAGCGCACCGCCTCGACGGGCGGACAGTACAGTGGGCGCGTGACCCAGCAACTGACCCCTGCCGCCGCCTGGTCCCGCCTCCAGGCGGGCAACGACCGCTTCGTCGCCTCGGACGTCTCGCATCCCAACCAGGACGCGTCCCGCCGCACGGCCCTGGTGAACACGCAGAACCCGTTCGCGGTGATCTTCGGCTGCTCCGATTCGCGCCTCGCCGCCGAGATCATCTTCGACCTCGGTCTCGGTGACGTCTTCGTGGTGCGGACCGCGGGCCAGGTGATCGACGACGCCGTCCTCGGCTCGCTCGAGTACAGCGTGAGCGTGCTCGGCGTGCCGCTGATCGTGGTCCTGGGCCATGACAGCTGCGGCGCGGTGACGGCCACCATGCAGGCCGTCGACTCGGGAGAGATGCCCACCGGGTTCCTGCGTGACCTCGTGGAGCGGATCACACCCTCGGTGCTCACCGCGCGGCGCGACGGGGTGACGGACCTCAACGAGACGGTCATCGAGCACACGAAGCAGACCACACAGCGTCTCGTGGACAGTTCCCGGGTGATCGCCGATGCCGTGGAGCGGGGAGAGGTGGCTGTCATCGGCGTCTCCTACCGCCTCGACGAGGGCAAGGCCGTGCTCGTGTCGGGATTTGGCGCACCGTAACGCGAACGGCGAGAATTGCGGCATGACTCCAACGCCTGCAGCCAGTCCTGATCCCAGCTCCCCGACCGGCGCGACGCCGGGTACGGAGGATGCCGCGGAGTACCGCATCGAGCACGACACCATGGGTGAGGTGCGCGTCCCGGTCAATGCCCTCTACCGCGCCCAGACGCAGCGCGCCGTCGAGAACTTCCCCATCTCCGGCACCACCCTGGAGCGTGCGCACATCGAGGCGCTGGCCCGTATCAAGAAGGCCGCCGCCACGGCCAACGCCGAGCTCGGTGTGCTCGACGAGGAGCGCGCCAGGGCCATCGAGGCTGCCGCCGAGGACGTGGCCTCGGGCAGGTACGACGGCGACTTCCCGGTGGACATCTACCAGACCGGCTCCGGCACGTCCTCGAACATGAACGCCAACGAGGTCATCGCGACGCTCGCGACCCGCGCGCTCGAGGCCGCGGGCAGCACGACGACGGTCCACCCGAACGACCACGTCAACGCGTCCCAGTCCTCCAACGACGTCTTCCCCACCTCGGTCCACGTGGCCGCCACCTCCGCACTCGTCAAGGACCTGGTCCCGGCGCTCACGCATCTCGCCGAGGCGCTCGAGCGGAAGGCCGCCGAGTTCAGCACCGTCGTGAAGTCCGGCCGGACCCACCTCATGGACGCCACCCCGGTGACGCTCGGGCAGGAGTTCGGCGGCTACGCCGCGCAGGTCCGCTACGGGATAGAGCGCATCCACGCCTCGCTCGCGCGCGTGGCCGAGGTGCCGCTCGGCGGGACAGCCGTCGGCACGGGCATCAACACCCCCGCAGGCTTCTCGGCCCGCGTGATCGACCTGCTCGCCGAGGACACCGGTCTCCCCCTGACCGAGGCCCGCGACCACTTCGAGGCCCAGGCGAACCGCGACTCCCTCGTCGAGATCTCGGGGATGCTGCGGACGATCGCGGTCTCACTGACCAAGATCCACAACGATCTCCGCTGGCTCGGCTCCGGTCCGAATACCGGTCTCGGCGAGATCGCCCTCCCCGACCTGCAGCCCGGTTCCTCGATCATGCCGGGCAAGGTCAATCCGGTCATCGCCGAAGCGGTCATCATGGTCTGCGCCCAGGTGGTCGGGAACGACGCCACCGTCGCGTGGTCGGGTACCAACGGCGCCTTCGAGCTCAACGTGGGCATCCCCGTGATCGCCCGCAACGTCCTCGAGTCGATCCGCCTGCTCAGCAACTCCACGCGGGTCTCCGCCGACCGCATGATCGACGGCATCACCGCGAACGTCGAGCGGGCCCGATTCCTCGCCGAGGCGTCGCCGTCGATCGTGACGCCGCTGAACAAGTACATCGGCTACGAGAATGCAGCGAAGATCGCCAAGAAGGCCGTGGCCGAGGGCCTGACCGTCCGCGAGGCGGTCATCGCCCTCGGCTTCGTCGAGCGGGGCGAGCTCACGGAGGAGCAGCTCGACTCCGCCCTCGACGTGCTCTCGATGACCCGCCCGCCCCAGGGCTGACCCCGGAGCTTCCATCGAAGGGGTGCGCCGCTGCTGCGGTGCACCCCTTCCCTGTCCCGCAATGATTTGCACCTTGAACTACATAGTGCAAATATGTACTCCATGCCTGACAGTGCAACAACTACGGAACCGGGACTGCGTGAACGCAAGCGCCTCCAGACCCGGTCCGCCCTGGTCTCGGAGGCCAGGGCGCTGACGCTCGAGGGCGGGCTCACGGGATTCACCGTCGACCAGTTGTGCGAGCGGGTGGGTATCTCGCGCCGCACGTTCTTCAACTACTTCCCCGCCAAGGAGGACGCCGTCCTCGGTCATTCCGAGGACGGCCGGCCGGAGGAGGCACTCCTCGAATCCTTCCTGGCGTCGGGCGGCGCCGAACCGCCCGTGCCGTTGCTGGAGGCCCTGACGCTCCTCTTCTCGGACTTCGGGGACAGGATGGCCATCTCCCGCGAGGAGTACCGCACCCTGTCCGCCGTCCTGCAGCGCGAACCGCAACTCCTCGCGAGGATGTTCGCCCGGGCCGAGGCCAAGGCCCAGCTCCTGACCGATGTCATCGTCGAGCGGGAGGGCCTGCCCGCGGACCATCCGATGCCCCGCGTGGCCACCTTCGTCCTCGGCGGGCTCGCCCGCCGGTCCCTCGACGAGTTCTTCGCCGAGGGCAACACCCACACCTACGCGACGGTGTTCCGCCGGAACATCGATGCGTTGCGCCATCTCTTCCCCCTCCAACCGATCGAGAACCAGGACCCCGCATGAGTACGACGACGGCGCCGGACGGCCCCCTCCTCCTGACGCAGAAGCGCATCTGGATCATCTTCTCGGCGCTCATCGCCGGAATGCTGCTCTCCAGCCTCGACCAGACCATCGTCTCCACCGCCATGCCGACCATCGTCGGCCAGCTCGGTGGCGTGGAACACCAGGTGTGGATCACCACGGCGTATCTCCTCGCCACCACGATCGTGATGCCCATCTACGGCAAGTTCGGCGACATCCTCGGTCGCCGGAACCTCTTCCTCTTCGCCATCGCGCTGTTCACGGTCGCCTCCATCGCGTGCGCCTTCGCCACCGATTTCTGGGCCTTCGTGATCTTCCGCGCCATCCAGGGCCTCGGCGGCGGCGGACTGATGATCCTCTCTCAGGCGATCATCGCGGACATCGTCCCGGCCAACGAGCGCGGCAAGTACATGGGCCCCCTCGGCGGCATCTTCGGCCTCAGCGCCATCGCCGGCCCCCTGCTCGGCGGGTACTTCGTGGACCACCTCACGTGGAACTGGGCCTTCTACATCAACATCCCCGTGGGGATCGCGGCCTTCGCGATCGCCTGGTTCACGCTGCGCCTGCCGTCGAAGAAGGCCACCAAGCGCATCGACGTCGCCGGCGTCGTCCTGCTGTCCCTCGCCACCACGTGCCTCATCTTCTTCACCGACTTCGGCGGCGACGCCGCCGAGGGCTGGACGTCGCCGCTCACCTGGACCTTCGGTGCCGGCCTGGTCATCGCCGTCGTGGCCTTCGTGCTGGTGGAGCGCCGCGCCGAGGACCCGATCATCCCGCTGGAACTCTTCCGGAACCGCACCTTCGTGACCAGCACGGGCATCGGCCTGACGCTCGGTCTCGGGATGTTCGCCGCCCTCGCGTTCATGCCCACCTTCCTGCAGATGGCGTCCGGCACCTCGGCCGCCGTCTCGGGGCTGCTCCTCGTGCCGATGATCGTGGGCCTCATGGGCACGTCCATCTACTCGGGCATCGCCATCTCGCGCTCCGGGCGGTACCGGAGGTACCCCATCATCGGCGTCTCCGTGACCCTTGCCACGCTGCTCTGGATGTCCACGCTGACCGCGAGCACACCGATCTGGATCATCTGCACCATGCTGTTCTTCTTCGGCGCCGGACTCGGCCTGATCATGCAGGTGATCGTCCTCGTCGTGCAGAACTCGGTGGCACCCACCATGGTGGGTGTCGCGACCAGCACGAACAACTACTTCCGCGAGGTCGGCGCGTCCCTCGGCGTCGCCGTCTTCGGCGCGATCTTCACCAGCAGGCTGTCCGAGCGCCTGAACGGGACGTTCTCAGCGTTCGGCGCGAGCCCGGAGGCGGCCGGCCAGGCGACGTCGACCCTCGATCCCGCGGCCCTGAACGCCCTGCCCGACCAGGTGCGGAACGCGGTGGTCAGCGACTACGCGGAGTCCCTGGCGCCGGTGTTCCTCTACCTCGTGCCGTTCCTCGTGATCGCCCTGGTCCTGGCGCTCCTGCTGCGGGAGATCCCGCTGTCCGCGACCTCGGGCATGGTGGCCCGCGGCGAGGCCATCGGCGGCGAGGAGGCCGTCCGGCTCGAGCGTGAGCGACTGGCGGGGGTGGCGGCGTCGAGAACCACCGCACCGCACGGGCCGGACGTACCGGATGCTCCTGCCCCGCTCACGGACCCGGCGGGCCCGCCCCACCGCTCGGACCCCTGACACGCATGAGGCGGCGCCGCCCGGCGCCGCCTCATCAGGACACGAACCGGGTTCGGCCGTCGAAGTCCCCGGCGCCCAGGACGAGGGCCCTGTGCCTCGGATTGAGGTCCGGCAGGTCGTCGAGGTGGAACCACTGCACGTCGAGTGACTCATCGTCGTTGACGCGCGCCTCCCCGCCGATCGCTCGGCACCGGAAGTCGAGGTTCAGGAAGGTGCAGACGTCCCCGTTCGGGAACGTGATGGGCCCGACGACGCCGGTGTCCAGCAGGTGCTCCACCTCCACGAGGACCCCCGTCTCCTCCTCGACCTCGCGGCGCAGGGCGACGGCGGGTTCCTCCCCCGGATCCACCATGCCCGTGATGATGGTCCACGCCCGGTTGTCGGCGCGCTGGCCGAGGAGGACCCGGCCGTCGCCGTCGAACACCACGCCGCCCACGCCGGGGAGCCAGAGCGGATCATGGCCGATCTTGCTGCGGAGGGCGAGGACGAAGTCTGGAGTGGGCACGGCTGTCAGGGTAGTACAGCCAGCGCGAGCGCCGCACCCGCGACGAGGAACGGACCGAAGGCCACCGTGGAGCGCAGCGTGGCCCTCCGGGTGACCACGAGGACAAGGCTCCACGCGCCCCCGAGGAGGAGCGCGAGGAACGGACCCCACCACACCGCGGCCCAGCCCGCAAAACCCAGGTAGAGACCGAGCAGCCCGGCCAGCTTGACGTCGCCGAAGCCCAGTCCCTGCCGGTACAGCAGGTGCAGCGCCCCGAAGGCCAGCCAGAGCACGGCCGCCCCGCCGAGCATGCCGAGCACCCGGTGCCACTCACCCGCGCTCCCACCGGCCGCTGAGAGCAGGAGGGCCGCCGCGGGGTAGGACGGCAGGACGATGCCGTTCGGGAGCCGGTGCGTGCGGCCGTCGATCACGCTCAGGCGCACGCCGACGACCACGAAGGCGGTGAGCGCCGCGACCAGCAGCCCGAAGGCGACGGGCGCGTCCCCCGGATACGCGGCGAGTGCGGTGATCACGCCCCCACGCTACGGGACCCCAGACGGCGTCGCCCCCTGCCCGCACCCTTGTGGACAGGAGGCCCGCCCCGCCACCATCTAGATCTCGGCGCCCTCGAGGAGTTCCGTCACGAGGGCCGCGATCGGCGAGCGCTCGGATCGCGTCAGGGTGACATGGCCGAAGAGCGGGTGCCCCTTGAGCGTCTCCACGACGGCGGCGATGCCGTCGTGCCGGCCGACGCGCAGGTTGTCCCGCTGGGCGACGTCGTGCGTCAGGACGATTTTGGAGTTCTGCCCGATGCGGCTCATGACGGTGAGCAGCACGTTCTTCTCGAGTGACTGCGCCTCGTCGACGATCACGAAGGAGTCGTGCAGGCTGCGTCCGCGGATGTGCGTGAGCGGCAGCACCTCCAGCATCCCGCGGTCCATGACCTCCTCGACGACCTCCTGGGACACGAGGGCCCCGAGCGTGTCGAAGACCGCCTGCGCCCAGGGGTTCATCTTCTCGTTCTCGCTCCCGGGCAGGTGACCGAGTTCCTGGCCGCCCACGGCGTAGAGCGGCCGGAAGACCACCACCTTGCGGTGTTCCCGACGCTCCAGGACCGCTTCGAGGCCTGCACACAGGGCCAGGGCGGACTTTCCGGTTCCCGCGCGGCCACCCAGGGAGACGATCCCCACGTCCGGATCCATGAGCAGGTCGATCGCCAGGCGCTGTTCCGCGGACCGTCCGTGCAGTCCGAAGACGTCGCGGTCGCCGCGGACCAGCCGGATCTGCTTGTCCGCACCCACGCGCCCCAGGGCGGAGCCGCGCGGTGAGAGCATGATGACACCTGTGTTGACCGGCTGCTCGGCGCCGGCCGGCACGAAGACGGCCTCGTGGTCGTACAGGGCATTGACCTCCTCGACGGTCGCGTCGAGCTCGGCGACGCCGGTCCAGCCGGAGTCCTTCACGAACTCGTTGCGGTACTCGTCGGCCTGCAGACCCATCGCGGACGCCTTGACCCGCATCGGCAGATCCTTGGAGATGACGGTGACGGCCCTTCCCTCCACGGACAGGTTCTTTGCCACGGCGAGGATCCGGGCATCGTTGTCCCCGCTGCGGAACCCCACGGGCAGGACCTCCGCCGAGACATGGTTCAGCTCGACACGCAGCGTGCCGCCCTCGTCGCCGAGGGGCACGTCCCGGTCGAGACCGCCGTTCGCGACGCGCAGATCGTCGAGCAGGCGCAGCGCCTTCCGCGCGAAGTACCCCAGCTCCGGATCGTGCCGCTTGCCCTCGAGCTCACTGATGACGACGACGGGCAGGATCACCTCGTGCTCGGCGAACCGCAGGACCGCGCGGGGATCCGAGAGCAGGACAGAAGTGTCGATGACGTAGCTCCGGCGTGAGGTGGAAGCGGAGCCGGTGTCATGCGCCATGTGCGCGGCGGTACCGGTGGTGGGGTCCTGCTGGGAGGTGATCGGTGTGGCCACGTGGACTCCGCTCCGGGGTGGGCACACCCCGAATTCGTAGGGTTGGGGTGGTGCGTTCCGGCCGGGAGGCCGGACGCGGCCTCCCCGACTCGTACGAGATGCCTGTCAGCATCGTCGGCGTCATCAGCGGCCTTCCGTCGACGGTTCTGGGCTGCCGTCGATGGCTCGACCCTACGCCGTCGAGCCGCGTGACACAGGTCCTGTCCAGCGTGTCGGAGGTCAAGACCCGGTGAACACTAGGATCCGAAGCGGCGCTGCCGGCGACCGAAATCCCGCAGGGCCCGGAGGAAGTCGACGCGCCGGAAATCCGGCCACAGCGCCTCGCAGAAGTAGAACTCGCTGTAGGCGCTCTGCCACATCAGGAATCCGGACAGGCGCTGCTCGCCCGACGTCCGGATCACGAGGTCCGGATCCTGCTGGCCGCGCGTGTAGAGGAAGGAGGAGATGTGCTGGTCGGTCAGTTCCTCGGCCAGGGTCTCGAGCGAGGCCCCCTTGCCCGCGGCATCGCGCATGAGTTCCTTGACGGCATCCACGATCTCACGACGCCCCCCGTAGCCGACGGCGACGTTCACGTGCAGGCCGTCGATGGTCGCGGTGGAGGCCGCCAGGCTCACGAGCTTCGCGCCGAGGTCCTCGGGCAGGAGGTCGAGCGCTCCCACGGGCTGCACACGGACACGATTGCTCTCGCCGAGGCGGTCCAGCGTGTTGGCGATGATGTCCAGGAGCTGGTCGATCTCCTCCTGGGGGCGGCCCATGTTGTCCGTGGACAGCATGTAGAGCGTCACCACGTCGACTCCGAGTTCCTCGCACCAGCCGAGGAACTCGTGGATCTTGTCCGCCCCGGCCTGGTGCCCGTGACTGGTCGGAGCCCCCGCGAGCTTGGCCCAGCGCCGGTTGCCGTCCACCATGACGCCGATGTGGTGCGGGATCCGCTCGGGAGCGAGGTTCCGCTGGAGCCTGCGCTCGTAGAAGCTGTAGCCGACCTCGGGGAAGTTCCACGTCACGCCCGGCTGCCCTCCCCTGGTCCCGCTCCGGTCCGGCCGGAGGCTGCACATCCCGCAGGACGAATCCGCCCCGCGCACCTGTCCCTACCGTACCGGCAGTTGGCTGACAAAGGGCTGCACTCCTGCCGAGCGTGGGGGCCGCGGGCAGGGCTACCGCCGGGTGGCATCAGGCGCGGTGGGCTAGAATCCGGGGATGACCCCGCGCCCTCCGGTCCCTGCCCCAGGCCCCTCGGAACCCGTCGATGCGCGTCCCTCGACCCTGCAGGACACCGTCGCCTCGGTGACCGGTCCGCTCGCCGATGCCCTGGCGACCAAGCCGCTGTGGCGGGGCTGGATCCACGCCGTCGCCACTCCGCTGGCGATCGCCGCCGGGATCGTGCTGATCACCCTCGCACCGACGCCAGGGCTGAAGGTGGCATCCGGCATCTACGCCCTGACGGGCATCCTGCTCTTCGGCGTGAGCGCTGTCTACCACCGCGGCAACTGGAGCCCCGGGGTGAGGGTGGTCCTCAAGCGACTGGACCACACGAACATCATGCTGGTCATCGCCGGGTCCTACACGCCGCTCGCGTGGGCGCTGCTGGAACGCGGCAAGGCCGAGATGCTGCTGTGGATCATCTGGAGCGGGGCGATCGCCGGGGTCCTCTTCAGGAATCTGTGGGTGGACGCACCCCGCTGGCTGTACGTGCCGATCTACGTGGCACTGGGGCTCGGCTCGGTCTTCTACATGCCGGACTTCTTCGCCGCCGACCTCGCGGCCGGGATCCTGATCTGCGTGGGCGGTGCCCTCTACATCGCGGGAGCGGTGTTCTACGGCATCAAGCGACCCAACTTCTCGTTGCGGGTCTTCGGATTCCACGAGCTGTTCCACGCCTTCACCGTCGCAGCCTTCGCGGCGCACTTCATCGCGATCATGCGCGCCGTCCTGCAGCCGGTCGGGGGCTGACCGCCACTACCCCTGGCGGTCGGGGCCGTGCTTCCCGCCGGGCATCGGCCGGTCCGGCCCGTCCCGGCGCTCAGAGGATCCGCCGGCAGGTCCCGCAGCTCCACCGGCGGGCCCGTCGCCAGGTCCGTCGGTGGTCGACGACGCACCCGGCTCTGCAGGACGATCACCGGTGCGTCCGGTGCGCTCCGCGCGCGCCTGCTCCACCTCTGCGGCATAGCGCACGCGGCGGATGCGCTTGACCATGTCCCGGATCAGGAAGATCACCAGCACCACGATGAACAGGGTCGCGAGGAAGCCGAGGGTACCCGGGGTCACCGACGCGGGGTCGAGCCCCGGCCGCAGGGTCGGGTCGCCCGAGGGCGTGGTCGTCGCGGCCAGGCGGAGATCAAGGAACACAGGTACCACTTTCGGAGCTCGCAGCGGGCCGGGGTGATCCGCCGCCTGCAATTCTATGCTCGATAGAAATTCTGCGGGGCCTAGGAACCGGCGGTGATGCCGGTGAAGAAGTCGTCCTCGGGCAGCTGCGTCTCCACCCTCGAGGTGATCAGCGAATAGTCCTCCCAGGGCCACACCTTCTGCTGCATCTCGACCGACACGGCGAAGAAGAAGCCCTCAGGATCCACCTGCGTGCGATGGGCCAGCAGGGCCCGCTCCCGGTGACCGAAGTAGTCGCCGCAGTCGATCTGCGTGGTGGTGGGGTGGACGGGGACGGGGGGCTGGTGGCCCTCGGCGTCGGCCTCGAGCCACTGCGCCAGGCGTTCCGCGTACGGCGACTGCAGCCCGGCCTCCTCCAGCGCGAAGTGCAGCGCTCGGAAACGCTCGGGGTTGAAGGCGCGGTCGTAGTACAGCTTGGACGTGCCCCACGCCTCACCGGTCCCCGGATAGCGGGCGGGATCCGCCGCGGCCTCGAACGCCTCCACGGCGACACGGTGCGCCATGATGTGGTCGGGGTGCGGGTACCCGCCGTTCTCGTCGTAGCTGATGATCACGTGCGGGCGGAACTCGCGGACCAGCTTCACCAGAGGCGCCGCGGCACGCTCGAGGGGCTGGAGGGCGAAGCACCCGAACGGCAGGTCCGGCAGCGGATCCCCCTCGGGCAGGCCTGAGTCCGTGAATCCCAGCCAGCGCTGCCGGATGCCGAGCTCCGCGGCGGCGTTCGCCATCTCGACCCGTCGCAGCCCGGGCAGATCCCGCTTACCGCGCGGATCGTCGTTCATGGCGGCGTTCAGGATGTCTCCCCGCTCGCCACCCGTGCAGGTGGCCACCATGACCTCCGCACCTGCTGCGACATAGCCGGCCATGGTGGCCGCACCCTTGCTCGATTCGTCGTCGGGGTGGGCATGGACCGCGAGGAGGCGGAAGCCCTCGCGGGACACACGGGATTGATCGTGGCTTGGCAACACGTGCTCCTGGCTCTGCGAGTGGGACGGCGACCGGATCGGGACGCCATCGGTGGGCGGTAAAATGGAGGGGTGAGCTCCTCCTATGCGCCACCACCAAGAGTAGCCAATCGCTACGGCACCCCAAAGCCGAGGAAACCCCTCGGCCGCGTGCGGACGCTGGTCGTCGCCGTGCTCCTCGCCGCCGTGGCGGCCGTCGCCGCCGTCGCCCTGACGACGGGTAGCCCCGAGGTGTCCTCCAAGGATGTGGGGTTCGCCCTGATCGGCGACGGACGGGCCAGCGTGGACTTCGAGGTCACCAAGGACCGCGCGGCCACGGCCCAGTGCGCGGTGCAGGTCCTCAGTGAGAACTATGCGGTGGTCGGCTGGACGGTCGTGACCATCGGACCGAACAGCGCGGACGACGGCGCCAACGGCGGCGGCACCACGGCGCACCGGACGGACGTGCGGACGGATTCGCCGGGCGTCTCCGGTGGCGTCAACGCCTGCTGGGTCGTCGAGGACTGAGCTAGAGACCGGCACTTCTTGGGTTCTGGCCCGCCCCGCTCTAGAATGAACGGATACGTATCGCCCCGCTTCACCGGCGTACCGGGCAACCGGTCCCACGAGGCGGGGTGTTTGCTTGCCGGGCGGTGACCCCGTGTCACCGCCGGCGGAGCGACCATGAGCCACGCCGCACCAGGCGGAGGCCGTACCTAAGGAGTTATCCGTGTCCACGAACAGCGCCGCCGCCTGGCTCACGCAGGAGTCCTACGACCGGCTCAAGGCCGAACTCGAACACCTGTCCGGTCCCGGGCGCACCGAGATCGTGGCCCGCATCGAGCAGGCCCGCTCCGAGGGCGATCTCAAGGAGAACGGCGGATACCACGCCGCCAAGGAGGAGCAGGGCAAGTCCGAGGCCCGGATCCGCCAGCTCACGCAACTCCTCAACGACGCGCACGTCGGCGAGGCGCCTGCCGACGACGGCATCGTGGAGCCCGGCATGATGGTCTCCGCCAAGATCGCGGGCGACGTCGAGAACTTCCTGCTCGGAAGCCGCGAGGTCGCAGGCGACACCGATATCGACGTGTACAGCGAGAAGTCCCCGCTGGGTGCCGCGATCCAGGGCACCAAGGCCGGCGACACCGTCACCTACGCCGCGCCGAACGGTAAGCAGATCACCGTCGAGATCATCTCCGCGACCCCGTACGCCGGCTGATCCCCGCGCGCTACCGGTCCGACGCGAAGCGGTCCGCCCCCACCGGGGCGGGCCGCTTCCGTTTGAGCAGGAAGGCCGCGATCACCCCGCCGACGGCCCCGGACAGGTGCGCCTGCCACGAGATGTTCGAGCCGACGGTCGGCAGGACGCCCCACAGGATTGACCCGTAGGCGATGAAGAGGACGACGGCGAGCAGGAGCTGCCTCCAGTCCCGGTTGTAGAAGCCGCGCGTGATCAGGTAGGTGAACAGGCCGAAGACGACGCCGGACGCACCGATGGTCAGTCCCCCGCCGAACACCCACGTGCCGAGGCCCGAGACGAGCCAGCTGATCCCGACCGCGACCACGAAACGCCGCGCGCCCTCGAGGAAGGCCAGGAAGCCGAGCACCACGAGCGGGAAGGAATTGCTCGCGAGGTGCTCCACGCCGCCGTGCAGCAACGGGCCGAAGACGACGCCGTCGAGTCCGTCCACCTCGCGTGGTCCGATCCCGAGCGTCCGCACGAGACGGTTGCCGAGCAGGAGATTCAGGAAGAACACGGCCCACATGACGCCGACGAGTCCGAGGACGGTGATCAGGCCCGTGCGGGCGCGACGCGCGAGGAGTGTCATGGTGCCGTCGATCAGCCCTGGATGACCACCGGCTGGAAGCCTTCGGCGCGCAGGTTGCTGAGGACCTGCTCGCAGTGCTCGTCGCCCTTGGTCTCCATGTTGATGGTGATGGCGACGTCGCCCATGCTGATCGACCCGCCCACGCGCGTGTGGTCCACGCCGGTCACGTTCGCATCCGATTCGGCGATGATGCGCGAGATGGTGGCCAGGGATCCCGGCCGGTCGTCGAGCAGCATGCGCACCACGAGGAAGCGTCCCGCCGCCGCGAGTCCGCGCTGGATGACCTTGAGCATCAGCATCGGGTCGATGTTGCCGCCCGAGAGTACGACGACGGTGTTCCCCGGATCGGCTCCGTCCTCGGTCAGCTTGCCGTCGAGCAGGGCCGCCACGCCGACGGCACCGGCCGGCTCGACGACCATCTTGGAGCGTTCCAGCAGGAAGATCAGGGCGCGGGCCAGGGAGTCCTCGCTGACGGTGACGACGTCGTCGACGAGTTCGCGGATGATCGAGAACGGCAGCTGGCCCGGCCGGCCGACGGCGATGCCGTCGGCGATCGTGGAGACCTTGGTGAGCGGGACGAGCGCGTCCGCCGCGAGGGACGGCGGATACGCCGCCGCGTTCTCCGCCTGGACACCGATGATGCGGATCTCGCGGCCCAGTTCCTTCGCCCGCGCCTTGACGGCCACGGCGACGCCGGCCAGCAGTCCGCCGCCGCCGACACCCATGAGGATCGTGTCGACGTCGGGCACCTGCTCGAGGATCTCGAGTCCGATGGTGCCCTGACCCGCCACGACGTCGACATTGTCGAACGGGTGCACGAACACGGCGCCGGTGGAGTCCGCGTACCTCTTCGCCTCGGCAAGCGCCTCGTCCACCGTGTGGCCGTGCAGGATCACCTCCGCGCCGTGCCCGCGGGTCGCCGCCAGCTTCGGCAGGGCGACGCCGAGCGGCATGTAGATCCGTGCGGAGATGCCCAGGCGGGCGGCGGCCACCGCCACGCCCTGGGCGTGGTTACCGGCCGAGGCGGCGACCACGCCGCGGGCTCGCTCGGCCTCTGTCAGCTTCGCCATCCGGTTGTAGGCGCCGCGGACCTTGAAGGATCCGGCGCGCTGCAGGTTCTCGCACTTGAAGGACACCGTGGACCCGGTCAGCCGTCCGAGCGCGCGTGACTGCTCGATGGGTGTGCGCGCGATGACGCCGTCGAGCGTGCGGTGGGCCGCCTCGACGTCGGCGAGCGTGACCGAGAGGGCAGGGACGGCGGCGTCGGGGTGGGTGCGGACGGCGCTGCCGGCGTGGGTGGGGTCGGGCGAACCCGGGGTGCTCGTGCGGAGGGCGACGGTCTGGTCGGTCACGGTGCGGTCTCTTCCTGGAGGAGGGGCGCCTCGGAGGCGCGGGGATCCGGGGTGCTGGCCGGCGCTGCGGGGCTCTCGTGCCCCGCCGTCGCCGGCTCCCTAATCCCGGATCCACCGGTGTACGGTCCGCCCTCCACCGTCACGACCGGATCGTACTCCCAGGCCCGGTGCGCGATGTAGCGGACGGACGTGTTGAGCACCGCGAGGACCGGCACGGAGAACAGCGCACCGGGGATCCCTGCGAGCAGCGTCCCTCCGGCCACCGCGAGGACGACGGCGAGCGGGTGGAGCGCGACGGCGGGTCCCATGATGAGGGGCTGCAGGATGTGGCCCTCCACCTGCTGCACGAGCAGCACGATGGCCAGCATGATCAGCGCGTTCACCCAGCCGTTCGCCACCAGCGCGAGCAGGACGGCGACGGATCCCGTGGCGAGCGCGCCGACGATCGGGATGAAGGAGCCGAGGAAGACCAGCACCCCGAGCGGCAGGGCGAGCGGGACACCGATGATGGCTGCGCCGACCCCGATCCCGACGGCGTCGACGGCCGCGACGAGCATCTGCACGCGGACGTAGCTCGCCATCGACGTCCAACCGCGGCGGCCCGCGCCGTCCACGGCTGCGCGGGCCCTCGAGGGCGCGAGCCCGACGACGAACCGCCAGATACGACCGCCGTCGAGCAGGAAGAAGATCAGGGCGAACACCGTGAGCAGGGTCCCCGCCGCAACGTGCCCCGCGGTCGTGCCGAAGGACAGGGCGCCGCTGAGGATCGAGGCACTGTTGTTCTGCACGGCACCGCCGAGGTCCTGGAGGTACTGGTCGATCTGCGACGTGGTGAGCCGGAGCGGACCCTGGGCCAGGCTGTCGAGCGTCTGCTGGAGACCTTCCCGCGCCTGGCTCCACAGGCTGGCGAACCCGACGGCGAGCTGCTGGCCGACGAGCAGCAGCGCACCGGTGATCACACCGAAGAAGGTGACCAGTGTCGCGCCGACGGCCAGTCCGTTCGGCAGCCGACGCCGCAGGATGTTCGTCAGCGGCATCAGGAGTGCCGCGACCAGACCCGCGATCATGAGGGGTATGACGAGCAGGGAGACCTGGCTCAGCAGGAAGATGAGCACTCCTGCCACGAGGATCACGAGCCCGAGGCGCCAGGACCAGGAGGCGGCGACGCGGAGGGCGAAGGGGACGTCGCTCCGGTCCTCGACACGCCGGGGACGCAGCCCGGTGGGAGGCTGCGGCAGGGGCTCGGGCAGTGCCGCAGCGCCGCGGCTCACAGCACGCTGGAGCACGCGCTGTGGTTTCGCTCCGGGGAGGCGCTGCATGGGGCCAATCCTTCCATAGAAGGCCGGCCCCTCCCCTATTCGAGACCTGGCAGTATGCCCCATGAAGCGGCGAAGGAGGCACCCGGCTGCAGCCACCGGAGACCCTCGCCCGAGTTGAGCGCATCGGCCGGTGCCGTCATGGGCTCGATCGCCACGGCCGTGTCCACGCCCGGGTAGCTGGTGCTGATGTACACGTGGGCGTAGGCGAAGGCGGCCTCGGCCCAGAGGGTGACGCTGCGGCCGTCGGGAGCCGAGATCACATGCTCATGACGCTCCCGCGTGGGTGCGAGGTCGGTGAAGGCGGTGTCGAAGCGGATGTCGCCGATGCGCTGCCCCTGCCGCAGGTCGTACTGGCCGGCGACGGCGACCTTGCCCGTGGGGATGGATCGCTCGTCGGTCTCGAACCGGCTGTCCGCGCGCACCGTCAGCGTCAGGTCCTCGGTGGGTACGCCGGAGATCTTCAGGTAGGGATGCGCTCCGAGTGCGAAGGGAGCGGGGGTGGCCGAGAGGTTGCTCAGGTGCTGGGTCACGGTCAGCTGCTCCTCCGTCAGCTCGTAGGTGGCGCGGTGCATCAGGTGGAACGGATACCCGTGCTGCGGGAAGATCTCCGCTTCGAGCACGGCCCTCGACGGCCCGACGTCCACTGCCCGGTAGCCGGTGTTGCGGAGCAGCCCATGGCTCGCGTTGCCCTTCGAGGGCTCCGTGATGTCGAGCCGCTGCTCCTTCCCGTCCAGCATCCAGCGCCCGCCCGCCACGCGGTTCGGCCAGGGCGCGAGGAGGATCCCGCCGCCTCCGGCCGGGATGTCGGCATCGCCCCAGGTCTCCGTCAGCGCGACGCCGTCGTACTCGTAGGAGCGCAGGGCTGCCGCCAGGCTCGCGACGACGGCGGTGGCGGGTCCCGACCGCAGGGTGACATTGATGCCGCTGGCGGGTCGGGGCGCGTGCGGGGACTGCCCGGTCGACGGGTCGGAGACGGCAGCGGAGGTGACGGCGGAGGTGGCATCGGGGGCCGGCGTGGTCATGCAGCGATGCTACTGCGCCCACCGATCCCGAGCGCCCGGCTCTGGTGGTGGCGTCACGCGTCATGATAGGTTTTGTTCGTTTCCGTGCGGACTCGTTCGGATGATCGGGAGAAAAAGGACGGGAGGAACAGTCGTGCTCGCAGCGGAACGCCACGCCATGATCCTCGACCGGTTGGTCCGGAGTCCTGCGGTCCGCGTCAGCGGCCTGGCCCTCGACCTCGGCGTGTCGGAGATGACCGTCCGGCGGGACATCGACGTCCTCGAGGCGCGGGGCGCTCTCGTCCGGGTCCACGGCGGAGCCGTCCGCCCGGGGAGCCTGAGTTCCGTGGAGGCGGGCTTCGACGTCAACAGGACCCGTGGCGGGGAGGCGAAGCAGCGGATCGCCGAGGCGGCCGTGTCCCTGCTGAGCCCGGGCATGACGGTCTCGATCACGGGCGGCAGTACCACCTACGCCCTCGCACCCCTCCTGGCCCGGGTGCCAGGCCTGACCGTCATCACCAATTCGCTGCCGCTCGCGGACGAACTGCACCGGCTCGACGCCGGAACGCCGGGCGGGGACCGGCCTCAGGTCCTGCTCTCGGGTGGCCAGCTGACGCCGTCGAAGGCGCTCGTCGGTCCGCTCGCCACGCGCGCCATCTCCTCCCTGCGGGCGGACCTCTGCTTCATGGGGGCGCACGGGGTGGACGCGTCCTCAGGCATCACCACCCCCAACCTCGCCGAGGCGGACACGAACCAGGCGTTCGCGCGGACCTGCGGAGAACTCGTGGTCCTCGCCGACGCCAGCAAGATCGGAGTCGTGAGCCTCGCGCGCGTGGCTCCGCTGAACGCCGCCGCGGTGCTCGTCACCGACCATCCGCCCGGTGACGACTACACCGCCCTGACCCGCATCCTCTTCGACCCCGTCCCCGACCCCGATCCGGAAGAACGCCCATGACCCACATCACCCCCACCCGCCTGTCCGACGGGCGCGAGCTGATCTACTTCGATGCGCGGGAGGAGAGCACCGCGCGGCACCGCGACGCCGCCGCCGTCCACGATGCCCGCGGACTCCCGCCGAGAGGCCCGTCCGGCACCGCCCGGTTCGACGCACTGTCCGGCGAGTGGATCGCCGTCGCCGCGCACCGGCAGTCGCGCACGCATCTGCCCCCCGCTGATCAGTGCCCCCTGTGCCCGACGACGCCCGCGAACCTGTCCGAGATCCCCGCCTCCGACTACGAGGTGGTGGTATTCGAGAACCGGTTCTCCTCCTTCGGCCCCGACCTCGGCCACCTGCCGGACGCACCGGAATGGGGTACGACGACGACGGCCTTCGGCCGGTGCGAGGTCGTCGCGTTCGATCAGGCCCACGAGGGGTCCTTCGGGTCGCTGAGTCCCGAGCGGGCCAGGACCGTCATCGACGCCTGGGCCCACCGGACGGAGGCCCTGTCCGCGATGCCGGGCATCAAGCACGTCTTCTGCTTCGAGAACCGCGGCGCCGACATCGGTGTGACCCTGCTCCACCCGCACGGCCAGATCTACGCCTACCCGTTCATCCCGCCGCGTGCGGCGACACTCGCCGCCCGGGCGCACGCGTTCTTCGAGGCTTCCGACGGGACGCAGACCCTGATGGGTCATGCCCTCGCGGCCGAGCGGGCATCCGGTGACCGCATGGTGATCGAGGGAGAGCACTTCAGCGCCTTCGTGCCGTTCGCGGCCCGCTGGCCCCTCGAGGTGCACCTGGTCCCCCATCGCCAGGTCGCGGACATCGCCGGCCTCACCGGCGAGGAGCGCGACGAGCTCACCACCGTCTACCTCGAACTGCTCGGCCGGCTCGACGCCCTCTACCCCACTCCTACGCCGTACATCGCCGCCTGGCAGCAGGCACCGATCGATGACCTGCTCCGCCCCGCGAGCTACCTGCACCTGCAGCTGACCTCGCCGCGCAGGGCTGCCGACAAGCTCAAGTTCCTCGCCGGCTCGGAGGCGGCGATGGGCGCCTTCATCAACGACACGACCCCCGAGAAGGTCGCCGACGCGCTCCGCGCAGCCACGCCGCTCACGCCGGTTCAGGTATCGGCACCACGCTCTGCACCAGCCCGGAAGGACCAGGCATGACCTCCACACCGCACGACCTCGCAGCTGCCTTCACCGATCGGTTCGGCACGGAGCCCGACGGCCTGTGGGCCGCCCCCGGCCGCGTCAACGTCATCGGCGAGCACACCGACTACAACGACGGCTTCGTCCTCCCCTTCGCCATCAACCACTCGACGACCGTCGCCGCGGCACTGCGCACCGACCGCCTGGTCCGCGTCGCCTCGACCTTTGCGCCGGACGAGGCGCCCGTGACCGCGGACCTCGACACCCTCGAGGAAGGCGGCGTGGACGGCTGGGCCGCCTACCCGCTCGGCGTCCTGTGGGCGATGGAGCAGTCGGGCTACCGGATCCAGGGCATGGACCTCCTGGTGGACTCGTCGGTGCCGGTGGGCGCCGGACTGTCCTCCTCGGCCGCCCTCGAGTGCTCCGTGGCCGTCGCCGCCAATGACCTCGCACAGGCCGGCATCTCCCGGCGGGAACTCGCGGGCATCGGGCAGCTCGCCGAGAACCGCATGGTGGGGGCGCCGACCGGCATCATGGACCAGTCCGCATCGCTGCTCGGCGAGGCGGGGCATGCCGTGTTCCTCGATTGCCGTTCCGGCGAATCCCGGCTCGTGCCGCTCGACCTCGAGGGCGCCGGACTGGAGCTCGTGGTCATCGACACCCGGGTCAGCCACTCGCACTCGACGGGTGGCTATGCGGCCCGCCGCCGCTCCTGCGAACTCGGCGCCGAGCTGATGGGAGTCCCTGCGCTCCGGGACCTGTCCGTCAAGGACCTCGCGGAGGCCGCGGGGCTGCTGGACGAGGAGACGTTCCGGCGCGTCCGGCACATCGTGACGGAGAACGCCCGGGTCGAGGACACCGTGAGGGTGCTCAGGGAGAAGGGACCCGCGGAGATCGGCCCGCTCCTCGTGGCGAGCCATGCATCGATGCGGGACGACTTCGAGATCTCCTGCGCCGAACTCGACACCGCCGTGGACACCGCGCTCGACGCGGGAGCCATCGGGGCGCGCATGACGGGTGGCGGCTTCGGCGGTGCGGCGATCGCGCTGGCGCGGGTCGGTGACGTCACCGCCATCCGGGACGCCGTCGAAGGTGCGTTCTCCGCCGCCGGATTCCGGTCCCCGGTGATCTTCAGCGTGCTTCCCGGCGCCGGCGCCGCGCGGGTGGCCTGAGCAGAGCAGACCCGGTCGGATCCCGGCCGGGAACGACGAAGGACCCGCACCCTCCGGTTGCGGGTCCTTCGTCGTAGGAGTGCGCTCCGGCCCCGGATCTGCCCGGAGCCAGGTGCGTGAGCCTCAGTCGCTGCCGCGGAGGATCGCGAGGACGCGGAGGATCTCGACGTACAGCCAGATCAGCGTGACGGTCAGGCCGAAAGCAGCGGTCCAGGAGTACTTCATCGGCGCGCCCTGACGGACGCCCTCACTGATCGAGGTGAAATCGATGATCAGGGAGAATGCAGCCAGACCGATGGCCAGGAGACCGATGATCACACCGACCGGGATCCCCGCGATCTCGGCGCCGCGAAGGCCCCAGGGATCGTCGGTGACGTTGAACAGCATCAGCCCGAGGTTCACGAGCGAGAACAGCGCGTAGCTGATCATCGCGATCATGAAGAACTTCATCGCCTTCGGGGTCGCACGGACCTTGCCGCTCTTGAACAGCGCGAGGGTCACGCCGAAGACCACGAGCGTGCCGAGCACGGCCTGCATCGCGATCCCGGGGAACTGGGCCTCGAGGAACATCGTGAAGCCACCGACGAAGAGACCCTCGAGGGCCGCGTACGCGATGATCAGCGCGGGAGACGGCTCCCGCTTGAAGGCGTTGACGAGCCCGAGGACGAATCCACCGAGGGCTCCGACCACCATGAGGGGGAGCGCGAGCCCGGGCAGGACGAACGCTGGGATCGCCGCACCGACCAGGACGACGCCGAGGCAGAGCAGGGTCTTCACGATGACGTCGTCGAACGTCATCCGTCCGGTCTGGGCCGGACCCGCCGACGGCTGGTTGTACATGTGCTCCAGCTGCTGCTGGTTCGCGACCGCCTGCCCGGCATAGGTCGCGGTGCCGAATCCTGCCGCCTGGTTGCCTCGGGTCGCGGAACGGAAGGTCTTTCCGTTGAAGACCGGATTACCGCCAAGTGCCATGGTGTCTTTGTCCTCCAATAGGGGGCTGCGTGGTTGTTCAACCCTACCAATGGCAACGGTCCGGCCCATTTTTTGTTCCCTCGACGACCGGCACGCCTTCCCGTCGAGCTGCGGAATTACAACAGGAAGGCTCCTTGGTAAAACTTTCGTTACCGAATCGCTACCTTGTCCCGGTACTTTTGCGAATTGTCGAAACATGCCGCTAGTAACATGATCCCCACGTCCGTGACACTCGTCACAACTGTTGCTCCCGGTGCACAGCCGCCGGGTCTGCCCCCACCGTGGAGGTTCCCATCTTGTTCACCCTATCGACGCCTGCACGGATCAGGAGGTCGTTGCTCCTGATGCTCGGTCTCCTGTTGCTCGTGCTGGTCGGCGCCCCCGCGGCGCAGGCGTTCACCCACCCGCCCGCGCACGCGATGAGCGCCACGGCAGTCCATCAGCAGACCCCTACGAGCGTCCAGGCCCAGGAATTCGACAATCGCATCAGCGGGGTGCTGCGCGGCGTCGACGGCCCCATCGCGGACGTCACCGTGACGGCGACCGGCAACGGCTTCGACGGCGAGGCCACGTCCGGTCCCAACGGTGCCTGGAGCATCGGCGTACCCGAGCAGGGGACGTACGAGGTGGCGATCGACGAGGAGACCCTGCCCGAGGGCATCGCCCTGGCGGAGGGCCAGGAGAACCCGCGTGAGGTCACCTTCGCCAACACCTCGAGCGCCTCGACGCTGTTCCTGTTCGGCGAGGGCATCGTCGCGCAGCAGACGCCGTTCCTCGAGACGCTGGCCGAGCGTGCCCTCGCGGGCTTCAGCTTCGGTCTCCTCCTCGCACTCAGCGCCGTCGGCCTCTCCCTCATCTTCGGCACCACGGGACTGACCAACTTCGCGCACGGCGAGATGGTCACCCTCGGTGCGGTCCTCGCCTTCGCCTTCGCGGCGATGGGGCTGCCGATCGCGGTGTCGATCGTCCTCGCGGTCGTCGGAGGAGGCCTTCTCGGCTACGTGCAGGATGCAGGGCTCTGGAAGCCGTTGCGCCGGCGCGGGACGGGCCTGGTGCCGATGATGATCGTCAGCATCGGCCTCGCCCTGGCCCTGCGGTACATCATCCAGTTCTTCTTCGGCGGTGCGACGCAGCAGCTGCCGGGTTCGCAGAGCCCGATCATCGACCTCGGCTCGGTGTCCATCTCCCGCAACAACCTCACGTCGCTGGTCGTCAGCCTCGTGATCATCCTGGTCGTGGCGTTCCTGCTGCTGCGTACGCGCATCGGCAAGGCCACGCGCGCCGTCGCCGACAACCCGGCCCTGGCCGCGGCATCGGGTATCGACGTCGACCGCGTCATCAGGATCGTCTGGGTCATCGGCGGCATGCTGGCTGCGCTCGGTGGCGTCCTGTGGGCCTACTACCGGCCGGGTGTCTCCTACAACATGGGCCAGCAGATCCTGCTGCTCATCTTCGCCGGCGTCACGCTCGGCGGCCTGGGGACGGTCTTCGGCGCCCTCGTCGGCTCCATCATCGTCGGCCTCTTCGTGGAGATCTCCACGATCTGGCTCGAGGCAGACCTCAAGTACGTCGGAGCGCTGCTGATCTTGATTCTCGTTCTCCTGTTCCGGCCGCAGGGTATCCTCGGCCGCCGAGAGCGCATAGGTTAGGGACTCTTCATGGACTTCGGAAACATCCTCATCAACGCCTTCGGCGAGCTGATCAGCCCGACGACGGCGGCCTACGCCCTTGCGGCCCTCGGACTCGCCGTCCACTTCGGCTACTCGGGCCTCCTGAACTTCGGGCAGGCCGGGTTCATGGCCGTCGGAGCCTACGGCTATGCGATCTCGACGCTGACGTTCAACGCGCCGCTCCCGGTGGCGGTCCTGGTGGCGATCCTCGCCTCGGTCGTCTTCGCGATCGTCCTCGGCATCCCGACCCTGCGCCTCAGGGCGGACTACCTGGCCATCGTCACGATCGCCGCGGCGGAGATCATCCGCTACATCGTCACCACCAACGGGCTCACGGACGTGACCGGTTCCGCGAACGGACTCGCGGCCTTCGAGGGCGGCTTCTTCTCCCTCAACCCGTTCTCCCCGGGCACCTACAACGTCGGCCCCCTGGCCATGAACGAGCGCGATCTCTGGATCCGCATCGTCGGCTGGACCGTCGTCATCGTCGCGTGCCTCGTCGTGTGGCTCCTCATGCGGAGCCCCTGGGGTCGTGTCCTCAAGGGCATCCGCGAGGACGAGAACGCGGTCCGCTCGCTCGGCAAGAACGTGTACGCCTACAAGATGCAGGCCCTCGTCATCGGCGGTGTGCTCGGGTCGCTGGCCGGCATCATCTTCACCCTGCCGCGCGGCGCGGTGCAGCCGGCCAACTACGCCACGGAGCTGACGTTCTTCCTCTACACCTGCCTCCTCCTCGGCGGCATGGCCACCGTCCTCGGGCCGGTCATCGGAGCGATGATCTTCTGGGTGGTCCTCTCCCTCACGCAGGGGCTGCTGTATGGCGCCATCGAGATCGGCGCCATCACGTTCCTGTCCAACTCGCAGGCGGGTCAGCTGCGCTACATCCTCGTGGGTGTGGCACTGATGCTGCTCATGGTCTTCAGGCCGCAGGGCGTCCTGGGTAACAAGAAGGAGTTGGCGTTCGCATGACCTCCGACAACGAGCACGGCAATCCCGCACCGGGCGGACCCTCCGCCGGTGGCACCCAGCCCGCCGGCGCGCACGCCGCCGACGCCCCTGTGGACGCCGTCGGTGGCGGCCACGACTACATGACCGACGCCTCGCCGATCACCGAGGAGGAGACCCGTCCGGGCTGCCGCAAGCGGGATCCCATCGTCATCGCACGGAACGTCACGCGGAGCTTCGGCGGGATCAACGCGGTCGACGTCGAGCACCTCGAGATCCCCCGCCACAAGATCACCGCACTCATCGGTCCGAACGGCGCCGGCAAGACCACGCTGTTCAACCTGTTGACCGGCTTCGACGTCCCCAACAGTGGGGACTGGGAGTTCGACGGCAAGCCGCTGGCCAAGGTCGCCTCGCACAAGGTGGCCCGCATGGGCATGGTGCGCACCTTCCAGCTCACCAAGGTCATGGGCAAGCTCACCGTCATGGAGAACATGCGGCTCGGCGCCACGGACCAGCCGGGCGAGAGCCTGGCCCGGGCGCTCTTCAAGGGCATCTGGGGTGGACGTGAGCGCGAGATCACCGAGCAGGCGGAGGTCCTGCTGACCAAGTTCAAGCTCGACACCAAGCGCGACGACTACGCGGCCTCGCTCTCCGGCGGCCAGCGCAAGCTCCTCGAGATGGCACGGGCCCTGATGGTCCGGCCGCGGCTCGTGATGCTCGACGAGCCGATGGCCGGCGTCAACCCGGCACTGACGCAGTCGCTGCTGGACCACATCAAGAACCTGAAGGCCGAGGGCATGACCGTCCTCTTCGTCGAGCACGACATGCACATGGTCCGGCACATCGCGGACTGGGTCGTCGTGATGGCCGAGGGCAAGGTCGTGGCGGAAGGGCCGCCGGACATCGTCATGAAGGACCAGGCGGTGATCGACGCGTACCTGGGCGCCCACCACGACGTCGACCTCGGTGACTCCACCGGGATCGAGCGCCTGGAGGAGGAGCTGGCCCACGACGCCGAGTCGGTGGTCGGCACCGAGGACGAGGGCATCCTCGGGCACGGCGTCACCGAGGTCGGCGGCGCGCACGCCGCCGGACCCACGCACACGGATGAGGAGACGAAGCGATGACCGAGGCAGAATTCGAGGGCGACTCCGTCGTCAAGGTCACGGACCTCGTCGCCGGCTACCTCCCGGGCGTGAACATCCTCAACGGCTGCAGCATCGAGGCCCGCCGGGGTGAGCTGATCGGCATCATCGGCCCGAACGGCGCGGGGAAGTCCACGCTGCTCAAGGCGATGTTCGGGCTCGTCAAGGTCCACTCCGGCACCGTCGTGGTGCGCGGCCAGGATCTCACCGGGCTGAAGGCGAACCGGCTCGTGAGCCGCGGCGTGGGCTTCGTGCCGCAGAACAACAACGTCTTCGCCACCCTGACCATCGAGGAGAACCTCCAGATGGGCATGTACCAGCGGCCCAAGGACTTCAAGGAGCGCTTCGAGTTCGTCGCCGGGCTGTTCCCCGAGCTGGGCAAGCGGCGAGCCCAGCGCGCCGGGTCGCTCTCCGGCGGCGAGCGCCAGATGGTCGCGATGGGGAGGGCCCTGATGATGGACCCGGCGGTGCTGCTCCTCGACGAACCGTCGGCCGGTCTGTCCCCGGTCAAGCAGGACGAGACCTTCCTCCGCGTGCACGAGATCAACCGCGCGGGCGTGTCGGTGATCATGGTCGAGCAGAATGCCCGGCGGTGCCTGCAGATCTGCGACCGCGCGTACGTCCTGGATCAGGGCAAGGACGCCTACACGGGCACGGGCCGCGAGCTCATGAAGGACCCGAAGGTCATCCAGCTCTACCTCGGCACACTCGCCGACACCGCCTAGGGCGGAGCCGAGGGGTACGGCGACGCCCTGACGGCAGGGAGTCGCCGCCCCGCGGGACGTCCGGCGGGGCGGGCGTCACGGAACCCCGGACGCCCGGTGCTTGCGGACGATGCGGCGGATGGCAAGGATGGGCGGGACCGGAGACGGTCCCGCCCATCGTCGTTCCGGCCCGCTACGTTGAAGGAGACGACAGGCGACACTTCGGGAGGGACGCCCGGCACATGGCACGGATCTTCAGCAGCGCGATCGGCACCGGCTTCGAGGTCCTCTTCAGGGGCATCAAGCAGGTGCGCAGGAATCGCCCCATCCATACGAGGGGGCTCCGGCTCGAGGGGCACGTGATGGTGCATGCACACGGGCTCCGCAGCGGTATCTCCTGGATCGACGCGCCCGGCCGGAGCCCGGCGACGGCCCGGATCTCCCGCTCCGCGGGAACGCCCGACGGGCTACCGGACGTGATCGGGCTCGCCCTGCGGTTGCATCACCCCGAGCCGGGTCCAGCACCGTCCACGTTCTCGGACGTCCTCCTGTCCTCCACGGGGTGGTCCGTCCCGGGCCGCTACCTGCTCCTCCCGCGGCTCAGCGTCTCACGGGCGCCGCTGGGCACGATGATGCCCTATCGGGGCGACGACGGCCCCGTCCTGATCGGCGCCCGTACCGTCGGCCCCGCGGGCCTTCCCTCGTCCCTGCCCGCCTTCCGCCGCTCGCTGGGATCATCGTCCTGGCACCTGGGCCTCTACTTCGCGACACCGCGTGGCCCATGGCAGCACTTCGGAACACTCACGCTGACCCTCGGTCCCGCTGCCGAGGACACGGACCTGCGCTTCGACGCCGTCCTCCACCCGCTCGCGGGTGCCCGGACCTATGGATGGGCCCGGCGGGTGCGGGAGCCCTCCTACGCCCTGTCCAGGCGTGCGCCGGGCGACGCCTGACTGCCCGAGGACATGACAGCGGCCCCGGCCGCTTCACGGAAGCGGCCGGGGCCTCTGTACTGCTGTCGACGACCGGGGCAGTGCCCCGGCGCGAACCCTAGAGCTGTCCGACCTCGGAACGGCTCGGCTGGGGGACGTTGTCGGCATCGTACTTGTAGATACCGATGGCAGCCTCGGTGGGATCACCCTTCGCGTCGAAGGAGACCGGTCCGGAGATGCCGTCGTAGTCGATGTCCTCGCCGCCGCGCAGCAGGGTGACACAACCGGCGAAGTCGAAGCACTTCGTCCCGTCCTTCGACACGCTCTCGAGCTGCTTGGCGATCTCGGCACCCTCGACGCTGCCGGCGGCTTCCGCTGCGAGCGAGATCAGGTTGACGGCGTCGTAGCTCTCCCCGGCGTAGGCCAGGCTGGTCAGGGCCGGGTCGACCGTGGCCAGGGCCTCCTGGAAGCCGGTACCGGTGAACGGGCCGGGGATGGTGCCCTGGGCCCCTTCGAGGGTTCCGGGATCGAGGTCCTTGCTGTAGTCGGTGGTGTTGCCGTCGACCATGAAGATCGAGCTCGCCTCGACGCCCTTGGCGACCAGCAGCGGGATGATGCTCTTGGCCTCGTCGAAGCTGATCAGGACGATCGCGTCGGGCTTCGCCGCCGCGATGGCGTCCACCTGGCTCGAGAACTGCGAATCACCGGTGTTGAACATCTCGTTCGCGACGACCTCGCCGCCGGCGGACTCGACGGTCTCCTGGATGTTGGTCTGCAGACCGGTGCCGTAGGAGTCGTTGAGGGTGATCATGCCGACGGTCTGGGCACCACAGGTCATGATGTAGTTGCCGAGCGTGCGGCCCTGGAGGACGTCGGAGGGAGCCGTACGGAAGTACAGTCCCTGATCGTCCCAGTCGGTGAACTCGGGCGAGGTGTTGGCGGGCGAGAACTGGATGACTCCCGCGCCGGTGATCTGGTTGATCACGGTCTTCGAGACGCCGGAGGACGCGGCACCGATGATGGCGCTGACGTCCTGGGACAGCAGGTCCGTGACGGACTGCGTGGCGATGTCCGTCGTGGTGTCACCGGAATCGCGGTGGGTGATCGAGATGTCCTGGCCGAGGACGCCGCCTGCCTCGTTGACTTCGTTGACAGCGAGGTTGACGCCGGCGATCTCCGGCGGGCCGAGGAACGCGAGCGTTCCGGTGGTGGGCAGGATGGAGCCGAGCTTGAGCGGGGTGGGGCTGGTGGTGGTGCTGGCCGGTACGGCTGCAGGGTCACCCTTCTCGCCCTGCTCCTCGCCGGTGCCGCCTTCGCTCTCGGGGCATGCCAGGGCCGATGTGGCAGCCGCAGCGGTGGTCTCGGTGTCGCCACCCTCACCCTCGGAACCCGTGGTCCCGCCGCCACCGCAGCCTGAGGCGAAGAGCGCGATACCCAGGCTCAGGGCAGCGACCTTCGCCGCGCGCGGGGCATTCTCCCCGATGCCGAACCGCGCGGAGTTGCGTGTTGCAGTCATGAATTGTTCTCCTCGACCGAAAGGCTCTTGCTGCCTTTGATGCGATCGCCAGGTGTTCCTGGCTTGTAGGAAAAGCTAATCCACATTTGTGTCTGAGGTAAGCGAATCGGGTTACATCCTTGTAACGCTCGTCACAAGCGATGATCGGCACTCTTGACAGTAGGCGCCGCCGGAGGCAGGGCCTTGCCATGGAGGGGCGCCCGCCTACCGGTCCGGGAGGAGCCTCCGGTGCCCCAGCAGGGACTCGAACCCTGACTGAACAGATTTTAAGTCTGCTGCCTCTGCCATTGGGCTACTGGGGCCGGCCGCCGGATCAGCCTACCCCGTGAGGGCGTCCGCCCGGGCGGCGCCGATCAGGCGTGCACGGCGATCGGCGGACACGGCGACGGCGGCCCCTCGGGGGGAGCCGCCGTCGCTTCATGCAGGGGTACTCGGGCCGTGCGTCAGGCGGAGGCCTTCGCCGAAGCGGCCTTGCCGGCGGGCATCGGAGGCTGGCTCTGCAGGGCGGTGTCCTTCTTCGGCGGCGGGGTGGCCGCTTCGCGGAACTGGCGCCTCGGCTCCTGCAGGTCCGAGATCGGGGCGAGGTCGCGACCGAAGAGGAAGCTCATGCTCCAGTTGATGATGACGCGCGCCTTCCGCTCGTACATCGGCATGGCGAAGCCGTGGTACCCACGGTGCGCCAGCCAGGCCGGGAAGCCCTTCAAGCCGAAGCCCATGATGTTCGCGACACCCTTGAACTGGCCGAAGCCCGCGACCGCGCCGAGGTTGGTGTGGCGGTATTCCTTGACCTCGCCGATGCCGTAGTTGGCGGCGAGGATGTTGGCGGCGAGCAGCTTCGCCTGGCGCACGGCGTGCTGAGCGTTGGGGACGCAGAAGCCCCCCACTCCCCCACCCGTGAGATCGGGCACCGCCGCGACGTCACCGGAGGTCCATGCATGGTCGATGGGTCCGTCGTCGCCGGTGATGCGCAGCTCGGGAGTGGCGCGGACGCGACCGCGCTCGTCGACGGGGAAGTCGGTGGAGCGCACCACCGGGTTGGCCTGGACACCTGCGGTCCAGATCAGGGTGTCGGTCTCGAACTGGTCGGCCGGGGTCTTGTCCGGCATGTTGATGAGCTTCAGGGTGCCGTCGACCGCGCTGGAGAGCGAGGTGTTGAGGAGGACCTCGATCTGGCGGGAGCGGAGGTGGCCGACGACCCACTCCGCCTGCTCGGCGGTGACCTCGGGCATGATGCGTCCCATGGCCTCGACGAGGACGAAGCGGAGGTCCGACCGGTCGAGCCGGGCGTTGGCCTTCACCGCGTCGCGTGCGGCGTCCTCCATCTCGGTGATGGTCTCGATACCGGCGAACCCACCGCCGACGACGACGAACGTGAGCGCACGGTCCCGCTCGGGGCCCTCGGGGAGGACGGAGGCGGTCTCGATGCGCTCGAACATGCGGTTGCGCAGGGCGACGGCTTCCTCGATGGTCTTGAGCCCGATGCCCTGGTCCTTGAGACCGTCGATGGGGAAGGTGCGGGTGATGGAGCCGGCGGCGACGACGACGTCCGTGTAGGCCAGCTCGAAGGGCTCACCGTCGCCCGTCGGGGCGATGGTGGCCGTGCGGCCCGCGTGGTTGATCGAGGTGACCTTGCCGGAGATCAACTCCGTCTTCTTCAGGTGCTTGCGGTGCGAGACGATCGCATGGCGTGGCTCGATACTGCCGGCCGCGACCTCGGGGAGGAAGGGCTGGTACGTCATGTAGGGAAGGGGGTCGACCAGCGTGACGATGCCGCCGTGGTTCTTGACCTGCTTCTGGAGCCTGTGCGCGACGTAGAGGCCTACGTAACCGCCGCCGACGACGAGGATGCGCGGGCGGTCGGAGAAATGTGGATTCGATGCCATTCCTCGATGCTACCGGACTTTGTGAAAATCTTCACTAGCTCGCGGGTGCCTCCGGAACTCCCCGGTCGGCCCGCTCGTTCGCGGCCGATCCGCCCGGCTCGGCGTCATCGGAGACCTCCTCCGGGAGGGCGGCCTGGCGCCGTCGGACGCGGGTGACGTGCAATGCCCCGGCGAGCACGACGGCGAGCGCCAGCCCGCCGTAACCCAGGACGACCAGGGCCGGTACATCGTGCATCGGACGCAGCGGGTCCTGCGCCTGCGGAGGCGCCGGGGCGGGGATGACCTCGGCCGGCTCCTCGCTCGGTGGGGCAGGTGGCGCAGTGGGCGTCAGATTGTGGCGCCGGTACAGCTCGATCCAGTCGGCCATGGTGCCGAGGCGGCTCTCCTGGGGCACCGTGATGTCCTCGCCGACCGCCGCCGCGACGTCCAGGACGCCGTAGCCGTACAGTGTGTCGAAGCCGGGCTCGCCGGCGTCCCGCGCCGTGTCGACGATCCGGTTGACCACCTCCGCAGCCGACAGCTCGGGGTACCGCGAGCGGATGAGGGCGGCGACCCCGGACACCAGCGGGGCGGCCCCCGATGTCCCGGACCAGTCGGCGTACAGCCCGCCCGGCAGCCCTCCCACGAGGTTCTCGGACGGGGCCGCGACGGCGATGCTGATGCCCTCGGACGACGCCTCGGCGCTCGCGCGGCCCGCCCGGTCGAGTCCCGCCACCGCGAGCACACCAGGGATCGTCGCCGGCGCTCCGACCTGCGTCAGTCCTCCGGCGCGGTTCCCGGCGGCGGCGATGATGACGACGTCGTTCTGCTCGGCGTACAGGAACGCCTCGTCCCAGCTCTCGGGCCACGCGGTGCTGGTACTGCCCAGGGACATGTTGATGACGTCGGCCCCGTTGTCGACCGCCCAGTGGACCGCCTTCGGCACCTGCTCGTCCACCGGGATCCCCGCCGGGTTGGGGCCGCTGCCGGGGCCCTCGATCCACAGGGAGATCGCCAGCAGGTCTGCTGCGGGCGCGACGCCGACGATACCGTCCGGACCTTCGCCGTACTGGGCGAAGGGCCCGGGCGCCGGGGTCTCCGGAGCACGGGTCGCGGGATCCTCCGCACCCCCGCCGGCGTCGTCCCGGTCATCGTCCGCTCCGGCGGTGGCCGTCGGCGCGCCGGAGCCCTCGGGTCGCGGGACGTCGGGACCGGTGGCAGCGGTGTGCCCGCGGCCGGCGAGGAGCGTGCTGACCAGGGTCCCGTGGCCCTGCACCTCGCCGAGGCCGCGCTGCCCGCCGGGGTCACCGGCACCCGAGGCGTCCGTCCCGCCCACCACCGCACCCACGAGGTCGGGGTGGGTACCGTCGACACCACTGTCGATCACGGCGACGGTGACGCCCTCCCCTCGCGTGCTCTTCCAGGCTTCTGCGATGCCGTAGTCCTCGAGCCAGTACTCCTTGGCCCGGATGTCGTCGGCGGAGGCCTGCACGGCTCCGGGCAGGAGCAGGGCGAACGACAGGACGACGGACCCGGCCGCCCGGGCTGCCCGGGTGTCCATCAGGTCACACGCCCCGCGCGGCGACGCTCAGGGCGATCCCGTCGAGGATGTCGTGCTCGCTGGTGACGGCCGTCGACACGCGGCCGGAGGTGGCCTCTGCCACCCGCTGCACGATGGACATCCAGATGAGGGCGCCGGCACCGATGACGTCCACCCGTCCTGGGTGCATGTAGGGAAGCGCCGCCCGGTCCCCGCGCGCCAGATGCAGGAGGTCCGCCGCGGCAGTGGAGATGGCGTCGACCGTCAGCTCCGCCCCGTGGATCGAGTCCGGCTCGTACGCGGGCAGGTCGAGGGCGTGCGCCGTGACCGTCGTGACGCTCCCTGCCACACCGACGAGCTTCGTGATCCGCTCGAAGGGCACCTGTGCCGCTGCCTCGTCCATGAGGAGGCCCACCGCGGTGGTCATCGACGCGATCTGCGCCTCGGCCGGCGGGTCGTCCCGGAGGAAGCGCTCGGTGAAGCGGACGCAGCCCATGTCGGTGCTGCGCGCCGCGATCAGGCCGCCTGCGGTCCCGGCCACGAACTCCGTGCTGCCGCCGCCGAGGTCGATCACCAGGACCGTCTCGTCGTCCGCCGTCGTGAGGACGCTGACCGCTCCGTCGAAGGAGAGCCGCGCCTCCTCGTCGCCCGTGATGACCTCGGGTTCCACGCCGAGCCGCTCCCGGATGCCGTCGACGAAGACCTGGCGGTTCTCCGCGTCACGGGAGGCCGAGGTGGCGACGAACCGCACCGGTGGCGCACCGTGCTGCTCGATCAGCGCCGCATACTCCTCGGCAGCGGTGAAGGTGCGCTCGAGTGCGGCCTCCGAGAGACGCCCCGTCGCATCCACCCCCTCACCGAGCCGGACCACCCGCATGAGCCTGACGACATCGGTGAGCACGCCGTCCTCGATGTCCGCGATCAGGAGCCGGATGGAATTGGTCCCGCAGTCGATGGCAGCTGTGCGCATTACGTCTCCTCAGAGGGTGCGATGGTCCCGGGTACGTCGGACGTGTCGGGGGTGTGGGTGGTGTCGGGCGCATCTGCTCCCCCGCGCCGTCGGGCGTCCCGCTTCGCGGCGAGTTCCTCGGCGGTCAGCCCCTGGGTCCGGGTGTGCCTGCTGAGGTCGGCGTCGGGAGCCTGGCCGGTGGTGTCCCAGGCACCGTCGCAGGAGCATCGCTCCCGTGTCCACCACGGGGCGATCCGCTCGATCGCCTCGTCCCCGAGGGGGTTCACTCCCGGCCCCGCGGCGAGCGCGTGGCCCACCAGCACGTGGAGGCATTTCACGCGCGTCGGCATGCCGCCGGCCGATACCCCGTCGATCTCGGGAACCGCGCCGGTCCCGGCACGCGCCCCGACGTCGTTCCGGGCCTCGAGATACGCCGCATGCGCTTTCCGGTGGCCCGCTGCGAGACCGGCATCGGCGGTGAGGCGCTCACTCATCTCGGTCATGACACCCTCGGCCTCGAGACGGGACACCGCCGCTGTCACGACGGGGTGGCTGAGGTAGTAGGTGGTCGGGAAGGGGATGCCGTTCGAGAGGCGGGGTGCCGTCGTGGCGACGAGCGGGTTGCCGCAGACGCACCGCGCGCCGATCTCCACGACGTCACGCACCGGGCGTCCGAGCTGTCGGCTGAGGACGTCGAGGTCATGCTCACTCGGGGTCCTGGGATCGTCGCGGGGTCCAACCTGATCGGGCTGCCGGGACTGTCCGGCCCGCCCGTCGGGCTGACCGTCCTGGTCGTGCTGGTCGTCGTGGTCCTGCTGGGTCACGCTGTTCCTTCCTGGGGAGCGCTCCGCGAGCGCCGATTCTCGGCCGTGCCACTTCCCGGCCGTGCCGGGTCTCCACCGTGCCGGTCAGGCACGACCGGTCCGGCCGCTCGTCCCGACGCCCGATCCATCCGGTTTCAATCCGTCGCGGCGCGCTCCACCGAGCTCCACAGGGAATCGACCCAGGGGAGATCGGCCGGCTCGGCGGCCGATCCTTCGCCCGTCCCCTTCTCGATGCCCTCGCTGCCCTTGACGAGGTAGCGGGTCTCGCCGGGCATCACGAGGAAGATCCGTTCGCGCGCCTGCTGCTTCACGAAGGCGGGGTCGTCCCACCGGGCCAGTTCCGACTGGTAGTCCGCCTGCTGCTGCTCCTGCCGGGCGATGTCCGCGCGGAGGGCATCGAGCTCGGACTGCTGCTGGACGTAACGGCTCACCGAGGGTGCCAGCAGCACGATCACGGCGATCAGGACGACGGCGAGGGCCAGCAGCCGGCCGGAGAACGACTTCGCCGGGATGGGCGTCGCCTCTTCGGCAGGCTGGATCGGCGACTCCGCGCGGCGCGATCCGAGGCGGCCGCGGCGGATGCTCGCGGCCAGCTGGGACCTCTCGGCCGCACGCACGTCCGAGGGAGTCGTCGCCGCGGGCTTCCGGGTGGAGCCTGCCCCCGCAGGGGCCGTGCCCTTCCGGGCCGGAACAGTCTTCGCAGCGTCCCGTGGATCCTTCGTCGCGGAGGGGCCCACCGTCCGCGGCACCCCGGGCGCCCGCTGCGACGATCCCCCGGACCGGGGCTCCGACCCGCGGGAGGTGGACGGATGCGTCCCCTGCCGGGAGCCGGCTCCGGGCGTGGCCACGCCGGATCGGTGATCTCCGTGCGGTGAGGTCTGGCCCTTGGCCGCTCCGGGAACCGGCCGATCGTCCGCCACTGGCGTCGGTCGGCCGGCTCGCGGCACGTTAGGGCGGCGGGCAGTCATGGAGCTCCTCGTCAGTGCAGTCGCGTCGGTTCGCGTCGGATTCCTCGCGGAACCCGTCTAACGAGGGTAACCGCCCAGCCGCTCACCCGAGGATCACCTAGGCGGTGAAACGCGGGAAGGCGGAGCGACCGGCGTAGCGTGCGGCGTCGTCGAGCTCCTCCTCGATGCGCAGCAGCTGGTTGTACTTCGCGACGCGCTCGCTCCGCGCGGGCGCTCCGGTCTTGATCTGTCCGGCGTTCGTCGCGACGCAGATGTCCGCGATCGTCGTGTCCTCGGTCTCGCCGGAGCGGTGGGAGGTGATCGTCGTGTAGCCGGCGCGCTGGGCCATCGAGATGGCGTCCAGGGTCTCGGTGAGGGTACCGATCTGGTTGACCTTCACCAGCAGCGAGTTGGCCGTCTGGTTCTGGATGCCCTTGGCCAGGCGGACGGGGTTGGTGACGAAGAGGTCATCACCCACGAGCTGCACCTTGTCGCCGATCGCGTCGGTCAGGTGCTTCCAGCCCTCCCAGTCGTCCTCGTCGAGGGGATCCTCGATGGAGACCAGGGGGTAGTCGCGGACGAGCTCCACGTAGTAGGCGCTCATCTCCTCGGTGCTGAGCGCCTTGCCCTCGAACTGGTACGCGCCGTCCTCGTAGAACTCGGAGGCGGCGACGTCGAGGGCGAAGGCGATATCGGTCCCGGGCGTGTAGCCGGCCCGCTCGACGGCGGTGGTGATGAGGTCCAGGGCATCGCGGTTGGACGGGAGGTTCGGCGCGAAGCCACCCTCGTCGCCGAGACCCGTCGCGAGGCCCTTCTCCTTCAGCACGGACTTGAGCTCGTGGTACACCTCGACGCCCCAGCGGAGGCCCTCGGAGTAGGTCTGGGCGCCCAGAGGAACGATCATGAACTCCTGGATGTCGACGTCGGAGTCCGCGTGCGAACCACCGTTGAGGATGTTCATGAGGGGCACGGGCAGCACGTGCGCGTTGGGGCCGCCGAGGTAGCGGTAGAGCGGCAGGGCGGAGGACTCGGCAGCAGCGCGGGCGATGGCGAGCGAGACGCCCAGCATCGCGTTGGCGCCCAGGTTCGACTTGTTCTCCGTACCGTCCAGGTCGATCATCGCCTGGTCGATGGCGCGCTGGTCCGCGGCGTCGAAGCCGAGGAGGGCCGGCTGGATCTGCTCGATGACGGCTTCGACGGCCTGCAGGACGCCCTTGCCGAGGTAGCGGTCCTTCTCGCCGTCGCGACGCTCGTTGGCCTCGAAGGCTCCGGTGGACGCACCGGAGGGGACCGCCGCGCGGCCGAAGGTGTCGTCGTCGAGCAGGACCTCGACCTCGACCGTGGGGTTGCCGCGGGAGTCGAGGATCTCCCTCGCGTGGATGGCATCGATGATGGCCATGGAATTGCTCCTCTTCGTTGGAGTATCGGGATTCACATCGTGTTGGGACGTCTTTGTCGGAGCAACGGAGGTGTTGCTCCCAGCCTAGTTCACGCGGCTTCCGGACGTCGGGTGGGAACCCGACGTGTGACGCGGCGCCGCATCGCCCCGTCCACGCTGCACCGCGCGTGCGGGGAACCGGTCAGGCGGCGATCAGGATGCCGCAGCGACCCGGCCGGTCTCACCCTCGCTCCGAGCCCGCCTGGTACTCCAGCACGGCCCGGCGCAGCGCGCGCTCTGGATCGAGGCCGAGGTGGACCGCCCGGCGGGTCAGCTCCAGGAGGGCCTGGCCCAGGGTGGCTTCGTCGCCGGGCGGAACCTCTCCCTGCTGCGTACCGACCGATCGGCTCTCCGGACCACCCTCCGGTCGACCGCCCGGTGCACCCTCCGACGGCCCGGCGGATTCGCCCGCCCGGGCCAGCGTCTTGGCGGCGAACGCCAAGGCGGGCAGGTGGTGCGGGATACCGTCGAACGGCGATGTGCGCGAGGGCTTCTCGCGGCGCTTGACGGCGTGCCAGGTCTCGACGATCTCCTCGGCCGAAACCGGCGCGCCCGCTGCACCTCCTGGACCCGCTGCAGTTCCCGGCAGCTCCAGGAGGGCACCGTCCGCGGTGAACACATGGGGGTTGCGGCGCACCAGCTTCGCCGTCAGGCCCGCCACGACGTCCGCCAGATCGAAGTGGTCCTGCTCGGCCGCCAACCGGGCGTGCAGCACCACCTGGAACAGCACGTCACCGAGTTCTCCGCGCAGTTCGTCGACGAGCCCGGGTGACGGCACGGACGCTCGCGCGACGTCGTCGACCGCCTCGTAGAGTTCGTAGGTCTCCTCGACGAGGTAGGCGAGCAGCGCTTCGTGGGTCAGGGCCGCCGTCCAGCGGCAGTGCCTGCGCAGGAGGTCCACCACCTCGACCAGCCGCTCGACCGCCACGCCCGGTCCGGTCGCGGCGGCCGGCGTCGACGGGGCCTCGTGCTGCACGGCGCTGCTAGGCGGATGCCTGGCGGGCAGCGGCGTCGAAGGCCTCGGCGATGTGCTCGGCGAGGGCATCGCGGTCCTCGAGCGGGAGGAACGAGGCGTCCACGGCGTTGAGGGTGAGATCGAGGAGGTCCGCGAGGTCGTACCCGAAGGTGTCCACCAGCAGTTCGAACTCGCCGGTCAGCGTGACACCGCTCATGAGCCGGTTGTCCGTGTTCACCGTGACCTTGAAACCGAGCTGGTAGAGCAGGTCGAAGGGATGGCTGTCGATCGTGGTCCCGAAGGCCTCGATGGCCCCGGTCTGCAGGTTCGACGACGGGCACAGCTCCAGGGGGATGCCCCGGTCACGGACCCACGACGCGACGCGCCCGAGGTTCGCGATCCCGATCTCCTCGCTGTCACCGGCCTGCTCGTCCTCCGACTCCTCGATCTCGATGTCCTCGGCGATGCGCACGCCGTGCCCCAGGCGCAGCGCACGGCCCGCGACGAGGGCGTCCTTGATGCTGTCCAGTCCGGCGGCCTCGCCGGCGTGGATGGTCACCGGGAACTGCTCGGAGGCGAGATAGGTGAACGCCTCGGCGAAGCGCGAGGGCAGGAAGCCGTTCTCGGCTCCGGCGATGTCGAAGCCGACAGCACCGCGGTCGCGGTGGCGGACGGCGAGTTCCGCGATCTCCTGGCCACGGTCCGCGTGACGCATGGCGGTGATGAGCTGTCCCACCTGGATGACCCGGCCGGCGGCTATCGCCGCGGCGGCCCCGGCCTCGAGGCCCTCCTGCACGGCCTCGACGGCCTCGTCCAGGGACAGTCCCTTCTGCGTGTGCTGCTCGGGAGCCCAGCGCACCTCGCCGTAGACGACGCCGTCGAGCGCGAGGTCCTCGACGAACTCGCGGGCCACCCGGATGAGTCCCTCGCGCGTCTGCATGACGGCGATGGTGTGGTCGAACGTCTCGAGGTACCGGACCAGCGAGCCGGAGTCCGCCGACTCGCGGAACCACGCACCGAGCGATTCGGCATCCGCGGCGGGCAGTTCGTGGCCGATCTCGGCGGCGAGCTCGAGGATGGTGGCCGGACGGAGGCCGCCGTCCAGGTGGTCGTGGAGGGAGATCTTCGGCAGGGTCTGAATGTCGACGGCAGCGGTGGGGACGGCGTCGTTCTGGGTCTGGGTCACGGCGACCAGCCTACGCGATCCCTTTCAGGGCGGGCTCGTCTCGCGCGCGGGTTCGGGCTCGTCCTGGTGCGCCTCGACAGCTTCCTGCAGGGGCGTCGATCCCCGCACGAGCGCGATGACCCGGTCCACGACGAACCCGATGACCACGGCGATCCCGATCGCCACCGCCACACCGAGCAGGTGATTGTGCTGGAACCACGTACCGGCGACGGCACCGATGCCCACGGAGTAGCCCGCCCAGACGATGCCGGACAGCGCGGTCAGGGCGACGAAGCGCCGTTGCGAGTAGCCGGTCGCTCCCGCGGTCAGGTTGACGGCTACCCGGCCGATCGGGATGAACCTGGCCACCAGGATGAGTGAGGCGGCACTTTTCGACAGCTCCCGGCCCGCCCAGGCGAAGGAGCGCTGCGGGCGGGGCCGCCGCATCCACCGGAACCGGGTGGTCCCGATCCCCCGGCCGATCATGTACGCGATGTTGTCACCGAGGAACGCCCCGAGGGCCGCGGCGAGGATCAGCAGCCACGGATCGGGGACGCCCTGCGTGATGACGAGGGAGGCGAGGCCGACGACGACCGACTCGCTCGGGAACGGCGGGAAGAACCCGTCGACGAGGCAGCAGACGAGGACCAGCAGATAGACCCAGGGCTGCTCGGCCGCAGCGAGGACGAACCCGCTGATGCCGTCCAGTGCGCTGATGATCTCGTCCATCCAGGGGCTCCTGCCGCTCGTCCGCCCCACCGGCGCCGTCCCGGCGGAGGATGCCGCGGGATGGTCGGGACGGGACATGGCGCCGGGCGGCGCGGCTCGGGGCGAGCCGCGATACGCTGCCGTGCGCCTGCCGTCGACGCTACCCGGGGGCCCACCTCCGGGTCGTCGCCCTTCCGGCCGACATCGGCGACGGCGAGCCTCACCCCTGGGGATGAGGCCGGCCGTCGGACCCCCTAGGGATCATCCCCGACGCGCCCCGGAGCGGGGACCAGCAGTGCTGCGTGGAGACGGGACGGGAACCGGGCGGGAACCGGGCGGGGACCCTCAGGCGATCCGGTCGATGATGAGCTGCTGGGCGGTCCGTGATCCCTTGGGGGCGATGAGGACGGCGTCGGCGAGAGCCTCGCGGGCGCGATCGAACTTGTCGGGAGTGTCGGTGAGCAGCGTCATGAGGGGTTCGCCCGCACGGACGGTGGCACCGGGCTTCGCGTGCAGACGCACACCCGCGCCGGCCTGCACCCGGTCCTCCTTGCGGGCACGCCCGGCTCCGAGGCGCCAGGCCGCGACGCCCACGGCGAGGGCATCGAGACCCACGAGGACTCCGTCGGTCGGCGCCAGGACCACCTCGGACTCCTTCGCGACCGGGAGCGTGGCACGAGGGTCGCCGCCCTGCGCCTCGATCATCCGGTTCCAGACGTCCATGGCGCGGCCGTCCTTCAGCGCAGCGGCCGGATCGGCGTCGTGCACACCCGCGCAGGCGAGCATCTCCTCCGCGAGGCGGACCGTGAGCTCGACGACGTCGGACGGACCAGCGCCCGCGAGCACCTCGACGGACTCCTCGACCTCGATGGCGTTGCCGGCCGTCAGGCCCAGCGGCGTGCTCATGTCGGTCAGGAGCGCGACGGTGTTGACGCCGGCGTCCTTCCCGAGCGCCACCATCGTCTCGGCCAGTTCACGTGCCTGGTCCACGTTCTTCATGAACGCCCCGCTGCCCACCTTCACGTCGAGGACGAGCGACCCCGTGCCCTCGGCGATCTTCTTGCTCATGATCGAGGAGGCGATGAGGGGGATGGCCTCGACGGTGCCCGTGACGTCGCGCAGGGCGTACAGCTTCTTGTCCGCCGGAGCGAGGCCGGTCCCGGCGGCGCAGATGACCGCTCCCACCTCCGCGAGCTGGCGCATCATGTCCTCGTTGCTGAGGTGCGCCTGCCAGCCGGGGATCGATTCGAGCTTGTCCAGCGTGCCACCCGTGTGACCGAGGCCGCGACCGGAGAGCTGCGGTACCGCGACACCGAAGACCGCGACGAGCGGTGCCAGCGGAAGAGTGATCTTGTCCCCGACCCCGCCGGTCGAGTGCTTGTCGCTCGTCGGCCGACCCAGGGAGGAGAAGTCCATCCGTTCCCCCGAGGCGATCATCGCGGCGGTCCAGCGGGAGATCTCGGCGCGGTCCATCCCGTTGAGCAGGATGGCCATGTTCAGGGCGGACATCTGCTCGTCGGCGATGGCGCCGCGCGTGTAGGCGTCGATGGTCCAGTCGATCTGCTCGGGCGTCAGGGTGCCGCGGTCGCGCTTGATGCGGATGATGTCGACGGCGTCGAAGGCTTCGGTCATGGTGGTGTCCTCTGGTCGAGCGGTGGTCGGGCGTGGGTCACGTGGTGCCGGCGGCCGATGGGGCGGCCGTGACGTGCGAGGGCGCGGCCGGAAGGGCCGCGCCCCTCACGGTGCTGGTCGGGCGGGGCCCGGGTCAGGCGAGATGCTGCGGCCCGAAGGCGTCGGGCAGGACTTCGTCCATGGTGCGGATGCCGCTGACGGTCATGAGCACCATGTCGGGCGCCCGGAACTCGTACAGCAACTGCCGGCAGCGGCCGCACGGCATGAGGGTGTTCCCCTCGCCGTCCACGCAGCTGAAGGCTCGGATGCGCCCGCCCCCGCTCATCGCGAGCGCGCTGACGAGGGCGCACTCGGCGCACAGGGTCAGCCCGTAGGACGCGTTCTCGACGTTGCAGCCGGAGATGATCCGGCCGTCGTCGAGCAGTGCCGCCGCCCCTACCGGGTACGTGGAATAGGGGACGTACGCTTTCGCCATCGCGGTTCGCGCGGCGGCGGCGAGGTCCTCCCAGGGGATGTCGTTCTCGGTCATGCGGAGCCTCCTAGCCCTTGATGTACGGGATGCCGCTCGCGCCCGGTGCGCGGGACCGGCCGACGAGCCCGGCGACGGCGAACACCGTCACCACGTACGGCAGCATGCGCAGGAACTGGTCCGGCACCGGGGTGCCGAGCAGGCTGAGGACATTGGAGAGGTTGGTGGCGAAGCCGAAGAGCAGCGCCGCGAAGAACGCACCGATCGGGTTCCAGCGGCCGAAGATCAGGGCTGCCAGCGCGATGTAGCCCTGCCCGGCCGTCATGTCCCGCCCGAAGCCGGAGACGGCCACGAGCGTGAAGAAGGATCCGCCGATGCCCGCCACGACGCCCGCCAGCAGCACGTTCATGAACCGCATGCGGTTGACGTTGACGCCCAGCGTGTCGGCGGCCTTGGGGTGCTCGCCCACTGCGCGGGTCCGAAGGCCCCACCGCGAGTGGTACAGCGCCACGTACACGACGGCGACGGCGATGTACATGAGGTAGCCGACGATCGTCTGCTGGAAGAGGATCGGCCCGATCACGGGGATGTCGGCGAGCAACGGGATGTCGATGACGGGCAGGCGCGGCGGGGAGTTCCAGCGCTCCGAGTCCTCGCTGAGGACGGCGGAGAACAGGAAACCCGTGAGCCCGGAGACGAGCACGTTCAGGACGACGCCGACGATCACCTGATTGACGACGTACCGGATGCTGAAGACCGCGAGGACGAGCGAGACGAGGACTCCGGCGACCGCTGCCGCGAGGAGGCCCACGAACGCGCTGCCGGAGAGCGACGCGGCGACGGCGGCTGCGAACGCCCCGAAGAGGAGCTGGCCCTCGATCGCGATGTTCACGACGCCCGAGCGCTCACAGAGCACACCCGAGAGCGAGCCGAAGATGAGCGGCACCGCGAGGGTCACCGAGCCGGCGAGGAGCCCGTACAGGGCGACATTCGGTGTCCGGGCGCTGCCGACCACCCACGTGAGGAAGGCGATCAGGAACAGGACGGCGAAGACCGCCAGGACCCAGACCGGGATCTTCCGCCCGGACCGGGTCCGGAGGATCGCGAGGACGGCGAGGGCGATCATGGCCAGGGCCGCGACCCACCCGATGACGGGCGCCGAGACGACGATCGACGGGAGGACGATCGGATCGTTCTCCTCGGACAACCGGAACGTGACGTCGTTGCCCGGCGCTCCGACGGCGAAGACGAAGAGCGCGAAGAGTGCCACGACGGACAGGATGATCGGGTTCTTCCAGCTCCGGACGGTCGCGTCGCTCGCGCTGCGCGCCGGTGCGCTGGTGGTTGCTGTGCTCATGCTGCTGCTCCGGTCGAGGCTGGCGTCGGGGTCGTGGAGGTGGAGGAGCCGCCCTTGCCGGCGCGCGTGGCGCCCGGGGCGGGGAGGCGGAAGAGCGCCCGGACGAGGGGCGGCGCCGCGATGAAGAGGACGATCAGCGACTGCACGACGAGGACGATGTCGATGCTCGTCCCCGTGGAGGCCTGCATGGCCACGCCACCGGCGCGGAAGGCCCCGAACAGGATGCCTGCCGCGAAGGTGCCCCAGGGGGACGACCGCCCGAGCAGGGCCACCGTGATCGCGTCGAACCCGAAGCTCGCCGCGACGCCCGACGTCAGGACCTTCTCGGTGCCGGAGACCTGGGCGACGCCCGCGAGGCCCGCGAGTGCACCGGCGATCGCCATGGCGAGGATGTAGCCCTTGCTGACATTCACACCCGCGGTCCGCGCGGCGCTCGGGTTCGCACCGACGGCGCGGAGCTCGAAGCCCACGGTGGACCTGTTCAGCAGCCACCAGACGAAGACCGTGGCGAGCACGGCGACGACGAAGCCCCAGTGCAGGCGGAAGGAGGCCCCGAGCAACGGCGGGTACACCGCCGTCGCGTCCAGCTGCGGACTGATGGGGTTGGTGGAACCGGGCCGCTGGAAGGCCGGTGTGCTCAGGAAGTACAGCACCAGGTTCGTCGCGATGTAGTTGAACATGATGGTGAGGATCACCTCGTGGGCGCCCGTGCGTGCCTTGAGGAGTCCGACGAGGCCGCCCCAGAGGGCACCTCCGACCATTCCCGCGAGGATCACCAGGAGCAGGTGGATCCCGACCGGCAGGTGCAGCGTGAAGCCGACCCAGCCGGCGAATGTCGCCCCGATGAGGATCTGGCCCTGCGCACCGATGTTGAAGAGGCCCGCGCGGAAGGCGAGCGCCACGCCGAGGCCCGCGCAGATCAGCGGCGTCGCCACGGTCAGGGTCTGGGTCAGCGGATAGATCATCCGGGTGAAGGTGTCGCCCTCGAAGTTGAAGACCGAGCCCTGGAAGAGCGCGATGTAGGCACTCGAGGCCGCCGTCCAGGCGGCAGCGATGGTGTCCTGCGGACGGCTGAAGAAGTACGACGACGCACTCGCCACCTCCTGGTCGGTCACCGCGATGAGCAGGCCGCCGAGGATGAGGGACAGCACCACGGAGAGGAAGGCGACGAGCGCGTTGCCGGTCATGATGCGCTGCATGAGGGGTGCCTCGGCGCCCGGACCGACCCCGAGGCCCGCCGTGGTGGCCGGCACGGCCGGGGGCGGCACCTCGCCGCCCGCTGTCTCGGCCGCCGTCTCGAGCCGGATCTCGTCCTGCCGGGCGGCATCCTTCGCGTCGCGTCGGGTGGGGTGTGCTCCCCCGCCGGTGGCCGGGTCCACCGGCCGGTCGTCCTGCGGGTTCACAGGTCTCCTCCTTGTACGTCGTGTGCCTGCGCGAGCGCTTCGTCGGCGGGCATGCCGGCCATCATCAGGCCGAGGACATCACGCGAGACCGTGCCCGGCACGATCCCCATGAGGCGGCCGCGGTACAGGACCGCGATCCGGTCGGCGAGCTCGAGGACCTCGTCGAGCTCTGTGGACACGATGATGACGGGGGTGCCGCCGTCGCGCTCGGCGACGATGCGGCGGTGCAGGAACTCGATGGATCCGACGTCGACGCCGCGGGTGGGCTGCGAGGCGATGAACAGCTTGAGGGGACGCGAGAACTCGCGCGCCATGACCACCTTCTGCTGGTTGCCGCCGGACAGGGTCCCGGCCGCGGACTGGGCGGACTGCGTCCGGACGTCGTACTCGGCGATCTTCGCCTGGGCATTCTGCTCCATCGCCGACTGCGACATCGAGAGTCCCCGGGCGAAGGGGGCGTCGTCGTACCGGTTGAGGATGAGGTTCTCCGCCACCGAGAAGGTGCCCACGAGGCCCTCGACGCTCCGGTCCTCGGGGACGAACCCGACACCGGCACGGATGACCTCCTTCACGCTGCGGCCCAGCAACTGGTTGCCGTTCAGCGTGATGGACCCGGTCACGTGGTCCTGGAGACCCATGATCGCCTCGGTCAGTTCCGTCTGGCCGTTCCCCTGCACGCCCGCGATCGCCAGGATCTCCCCCTCGGCGACCTCGAAGCTGAGCCCGTCGACGACGTGCTGCCCGTTGGGGGCCTGCACCGTGAGGTCCTGCACCCGGAAGGTCACCTCACCGGGTGTGGCCGGCTTCTTGTCGAGGGTGAGGCTCACGGACCGGCCGACCATGAGGGAGGCCAGCTCCGTTGTCGGGGCGCTCGGGTCCGCGGTGCCGACCACCTTGCCGCGCCGCACGACGGTGATGACGTCGGAGACGGCCTTGACCTCGCGGAGCTTGTGGGAGATGAAGACGATGGACTTGCCGTCGGCCTTCAGCTGCGCCATGATCCCGAGCAGTTCGTCGGTCTCCTTCGGCGTCAGCACGGCGGTCGGCTCGTCGAGGATCAGGACCTCGGCGTCCCGTACGAGAGCCTTGATGATCTCGACGCGCTGCTGCACCCCGACGGGCAGGTCCTCGACCACGGCATCGGGATCGACGTCGAACCCGTACTGGTCGGAGATCCGGCGGATACGCGTCCGCGTCTCCTGGAGGTCGAGCATGCCGCCGGCTTTCGTGGCCTCGTTGCCGAGGGCGACGTTCTCCGCGACGGTGAAGACCGGGACGAGCATGAAGTGCTGGTGCACCATCCCGATACCCGCGGCCATCGCATCCCCGGGACCCTTGAAGGTCACCGGCTTGTCATTGACGAGGATCTCACCCTCGGTGGGGTCGTACAGTCCGTACAGCACGTTCATGAGCGTGGACTTGCCGGCCCCGTTCTCGCCGAGCAGGCTGTGGACCTGTCCCGGTTCGACGACGAGATCGATGTGATCGTTGGCGACGAGCGATCCGAAGCGCTTCGTGATGCCGATCAGTTCGAGTTTCACAACTCAACCAGCCTGTTCTGTTCTGTTGTCTTCGCGTCGGAATCGAGCGGAAGTCACGTGAAGGATACCGGGTGCGGCCTGCGGACACGCAGCCGGGACAAACGCAAACCGCCTTCCTCCGGGCGGGGGTTCCGCGGGGAGGAAGGCGGTGCGGTGGTACTCGTGTGGCGCGGTCCTACTGAGGGCTGGCGGCCGAGTCGACCGCGATCTCGCCGGCGACGATCTGTTCCGTCAGACCGTCGAGCGTGGCCTGCAGGTCGTCGGGGACGTTGGCCTCCTGGTCGTGGAACGGCGCGAGGGCCACTCCACCGTTCTCGAGCGTGCCGACGTACGGCGTGTTGTCGAACTCGCCGTCGACGTCGGTGCTGATGACGTCCTCGACGGCGTCGCCCATGAGCTTCATGACCGAGGTGAGGATGAACTCCTCGCCCTTGCCGGCGGTCTCGTAGCCGTCGGAGTCGACCCAGATGGCCTTGACGTCCTTGCCGCCCGCGTTCGCCTCGATGACGGCGTCGAGCGTTCCGGAACCGACCGGACCGGCGACGGGCATGATGATGTCCGCACCCTCGTTGATGAAGTTCTGGGTGTTGGTCTTGCCGGCTGCCTGGTCCTCGAAGTTGCCGACGAAGGTGCCGTTCTGGCTCTCCTTGTCCCAGCCCAGGAGCTCGACCTCGCCGCCGGTCTCCTCGTTGAAGTAGTTCACGCCTTCGGCGAAGCCGTCCATGAAGATGGTCACGGTCGGGATGTTGATGCCGCCGTACGTCGCCACCTTCCCGGTCTCGCTCGTCGCCGCTGCCGCGTACCCGGCGAGGAACGCCGCCTGGGCCGTGTCGTAGATGATCGGCTTGACGTTGGGGAGGTCGATCGAGTTGTCGTCGACGATCGCGAAGTTCGTCTCGGTGTTCGCCTCCGCGGCCTCCTTCGTGGTGTCGGCGAGCAGGAAGCCCACCGTCACGATGAGGTTGCAGCCGCCCTGGACCATCTGGTCGACGTTGGGGCCGAAGTCCGTCTCGGCCTGCGACTCGGCCTGGTTGGTCTGGATGCCGAGGTCCGTCTCGGCCTTCTTCAGACCCTCGTAGCTCGACTGGTTGAACGAGCGGTCGTCGAATCCACCGGAGTCGGAGACGATGCAGCCGAGGTAGTCGGTGCCTGCGGCGGCGCTGCTACCGCCTGCGGCGGGGGCATCCTCGGCGGGCGGCGCACCGCAGCCGGAGAGGACGAGGGCCGAGACGCCGAGGACGGCGGCGGACAGGCCGGTTCCGCGCGAGAAGGTGCGCAGTGAGTTCTTCAAAATGCCTCCAGGAAAGAAATGCGCCACGGGGACGACTGCCAGTGAGTGTCCATCACGGGTCACGATTGATCCGAGGCTCTGTTTTCACTGAAGACCGTGGCGCCGCGACACCGTCGGTGCAGCACGTATGCGAACATCCTAAGGGCCAAGTGACGCGGAACACTACACGGGCCGTTCAGGGCGGTCGATCGTTCGGCTTTCGTTATGCGCAGGTCGCTGAGGACAGCCGGGTCCGGCGGACCTGCCGCTCCGCGCCCCGGGCGGGACCCCCGACGGAGCCCCGACGGAGCCCACGCAGCCACACAGCCTGCGGTCAGTGCTCGAGGACCGCCTGCAGGGCCGCCGCCGCCATGACCCTCACGCCGTACCCGATGGCACGCTCATCGGGCGTGTAGTCGCCGCGGTGGAGGTCGAACGTCTCACCGCCCGGGGTCCTCGTCCCGAGGCGCATCATGGCGCCGGGGACCTCCTGCGTCATCCACGCGAAGTCCTCGCCTCCCATGGACTGCGGTGTGAGCACGACGGCGCCCGACCCGAGTTCGGCCCGGGCGGCCGCCTCCAGGAGGCCGGTCTCCGCCTCCTGGTTGACCACCGGCGGGACCCCCCGGATGTGCTCGAGCTTCACGTCGACGCCGAAGGGCGCGGCGACCTCACGGACGGCCCGGTCGAGCAGCTCCCCGGCCGACTCCCAGGCCTCGCCGTCGAGGCAGCGGAGCGTGCCGGACATGAAGCCGTGCGCGGGGATGGCATTGGGCGCGGAGCCCGCGTGGATCTGGCCCCACACCACGGACACGGCGCTGCGCACGTCGATCCGGCGGGACAGGACGGCCGGCACGTTGACGGCGATGGTCGCGAGCGCGAAGACGAGGTCCTCGGTGAGGTGCGGGCGCGAGGTGTGCCCGCCGCGTCCGCTCAGCTCCACCCGGATCGTGTCCGATGCCGAGGTGATCGCACCGATGCGCGTGCCGACCAGGCCGACGTCGATCCTCGGGTCGCAGTGCAGCGCGAGGATGCGTGGCAGGCCGTCGAGCACGCCCTGGGCGATGACGTCGATCGCTCCTCCGGGCATCATCTCCTCGGCGGGCTGGAAGATGATGCGCACCGTGCCGGGGAGCGGTGTCGCGGCATCGATGTCCGCGAGGACCAGGGCGACGCCGAGCATCACGGTGGTGTGGATGTCATGGCCGCAGGCGTGCGTGACGCCCGTCGATGCGGACGCGAAGGGCAGACCGGTCTCCTCGATGATCGGCAACGCGTCGATATCGGCGCGGAGACCGAGCCGCAGGGGGCCGCTACCGATGTCGACGTACGCGCCGGTCCCCTCGAGGCGCCGGGGGGACAGACCCGCCTGCGCGAGCCGGGCCACGACGAGGTCCGTGGTGCGGTGCTCCTTGTAGGACAGTTCCGGGTGACGGTGGATGTCACGCCGGATGTCGGTCAGCTCGTCGAGCAGGGGATCGAGGGAGGCACCGACGCGGGAGGCCGGAGGGCTCTGGGTGCTGGACGTTTCCACGTCCTCAGCCTACCGACCGGTGGCGCGGCGACCAGCACTCCTGTGTCGGGGCCGCGTCATGGGACCTCCGCGCCACTCCGAGGGCCGGGGGCCGCCCGACGCCACGTCCCGGGGCGTGTGCCCCTTCCCACGGGTCACGCCGTCCGGCCAGGCCGGCCCGGTCGGGGACCTGTCCGCTACAGGACGTCGGTGTCGCCGCTGGCCCGCAGGCGTTCGACGGCCTTCTTGACCTCCTGCGCGTGCTCCTTGGTGGTCACCAGCAGGGCGTCCGGCGTGTCGACGATGACGACGTCGTCGATGCCGATGAGGGCGATCACGCGCTTGGTGTCCGACACGACGATGCCCGAGGCGTTCTCGGAGAACACGCGTGCGCCCTCCCCCATCACCGTCAGCTCGCTGTTCTCCTCGGCCGGGTTCAGTCGGCCGATCGCGGCGAAGTCGCCGACGTCGTCCCAGTTGAACTCACCCGGGATCATGGCGACGTCACCTGCCGCCGCAGCCGGTTCGGCCACCGCGTAGTCGATGGCGATCTTGGGCAGCGTCGGCCAGACCCTTCGGGCCACCTCGACGCGCTGCGGGGTGTCCCACGCCTCGGCGATCTCCATCAGGCCGGCGTAGAGGTCGGGCTCGTTCGCCGAGAGGTGCTTGAGCATGAGGTCGACCGGCGCCACGAACATGCCCGCGTTCCAGGAGTAGTCGCCGCCGGCGATGTAGCCGTCCGCGACCTCCTGTGAGGGCTTCTCGACGAACTCGATCACGGCGCGCGCGCTGGGGGCGCCGTCGATCGCCAGGGGCTCGCCGGCCCTGATGTAGCCGAAACCGGTGGAGGGGTGCGTCGGCTTGATCCCGATGGTCACGATGTACCCCTCGGCGGCCGTGTGGATCGCCTCGCGCACCGCATCCTGGAAGACCTCGACCGGGGCGATCACCTGGTCCGCGGCGAAGGATCCCATGATGATGCCCGGATCCCGCCGGTGGAGGATGGCCGCGGCGAGCCCGATGGCCGCACCGGAGTCCTTGGGCTCGGACTCGAGGACGAGGTTCATGTCCTCGATCTCGGGCAACTGCTCGAGGACGGCCCGGCGGTGGACGATGCCGGTGACGACCATGGTGCGGCCGTCGCAGAGGGGGCGCAGGCGATCGTAGGTCGCGCGGATCAGCGTGCTCCCGGAGCCGGTGAGGTCGTGGAGGAACTTCGGCGCCGCGGCACGCGACAGAGGCCACAGCCGGGTGCCGGTCCCTCCGGCGGGGATCACGCCGTGGAAGCGCTCCAACACATTGTCAGGGGTACGGGCAGCCGCCCTCTCGGTACTCATCCGTTCCACGGTAACCGACGCGCCCGGGCGGCCCGGAACCACCGGCCGCCCTCCGGTGTTAACAAGGTCACAGGTGAGGGGCCCCTAAATTGATCCAGGAGTGTCACCGGCCTAGATTATTCTTATCGAAGAGTGCTGTCGCACCGGCGTATCCCTGCGTATAGCGCGCTAACGCCCAGGCGATGCAGGGAGGTAATTTCAATGCCGAAGACACTGACTAAGTCGCTGACACCAGCGGGCACCCTCTACCGTGGCCGCGAAGGCCAATGGTCCTGGGTCGCCCACCGCATCACCGGGGTCGTGATTTTCTTCTTCCTCCTGGTCCACGTGCTGGACACGTCCCTCGTCCGGGTCTCGCCCGAGGCGTACGACGCCGTGATCGCCTCCTACAAGAACCCCATCATGGGTCTCGGGGAGCTCGGACTGGTCGCGGCCATCGTCTTCCATGCCTTCAACGGCATCCGCGTGATCCTCGTGGACTTCTGGAAGAAGGGTCCCAAGTACCACCGCCAGATGCTCTGGAGCGTCATCGGCCTCTGGGCCGTCGTCATGATCGCCTTCTCGATCCGCCATCTCTCGCACGTCTTCGGAGGTTAGTACCCATGGCTACCCCAACCATCGAGAGCCCGCGCTCCGGCCGCGTCTCCCCCGGCTACTCACGCACCCCGGGCTCCCGCGGGAACTTCGAAATGGTCGCCTGGCTGTTCATGCGCCTCTCCGGAGCCATCCTCGTGGTGCTCATCTTCGTCCACCTCTACGTCAACCTCGTCGCGGGTGACGGCATCAGCGGGATCGACTTCGGCTTCGTCGCCGGTAAGTGGGCCGACCCGGTCTGGCAGATCTGGGACCTGACGCTCCTGTGGCTCTCGATGCTGCACGGCACCAACGGCATCCGCGTGATCATCAACGACTACGCCGAGAAGAACAGCACCCGCATGTGGCTCAAGGGTGTCCTGTACACCTCGACGGTCGTCATCGTGGTCCTCGGCACCCTCGTGATCTTCACCTTCGATCCGTGCCCCGTGATCGACGGTGTGGCTCACGTCGCGGACTACTGCCCCGCTCCCTGACGCCACCCCGCAGTCCGTCCCTGCCGCAGGTCGGCAGTTCCCGCATGACAGGCCCACTGGGGCGGCCTCATGCATCCTCACCGGTTTCAACAGAAAGAGCGACCAGCATGCAGGTCCACAAGTACGACGTCGTCATCGTCGGCGCGGGCGGCGCGGGAATGCGCGCAGCCATCGAGTCCGGCCAGCGGGCTCGCACCGCCGTGCTGACCAAGCTCTACCCGACCCGCTCCCACACCGGCGCAGCACAGGGTGGCATGTGCGCCGCACTCGCGAATGTCGAGGAGGACAACTGGGAGTGGCACACGTTCGACACCGTCAAGGGCGGTGACTACCTGGTGGACCAGGACGCGGCCGAAGTCATGGCCAAGGAAGCCATCGAGGCGGTCCTGGACCTCGAGAAGATGGGTCTGCCCTTCAACCGCACGCCCGAGGGCCGGATCGACCAGCGACGCTTCGGCGGACACACCCGGGACCACGGCAAGGCACCCGTCCGGCGCTCCTGCTACGCGGCGGACCGTACGGGTCACATGATCCTCCAGACGCTCTACCAGAACTGCGTCAAGCACAATGTCGAGTTCTACAACGAGTACTACGTCCTCGATCTGCTGATGGTCGACCAGGAGGTCACCGAGGACGGTGTCACCCGCATCCAGAAGCGCGTGGCCGGGGTCGTCTCCTACGACCTCGCCTCCGGCGAACTGCACGTCTTCCAGGCGAAGTCCGTGGTGTTCGCCTCGGGCGGTGTCGGCAAGGTCTACAAGACGACCTCCAACGCCCACACCCTCACCGGCGACGGCATGGGTATCGCGTTCCGCAGGGGCATCCCCCTCGAGGACATGGAGTTCTTCCAGTTCCATCCGACCGGCCTCGCAGGCCTCGGCATCCTCCTCTCGGAGGCCGCACGCGGCGAGGGCGCGATCCTCCGCAACTCGGAGGGTGAGCGCTTCATGGAGCGTTACGCCCCCACCATCAAGGACCTCGCGCCGCGCGACATCGTCGCCCGGTCGATGGCCAACGAGGTCCGCGAAGGACGCGGAGCCGGGCCGAACAAGGACTACGTCCTCCTCGACCTGACACACCTCGAACCCGCACACATCGACGCGAAGCTGCCCGACATCACGGAGTTCGCCCGCACGTACCTCGGCGTGGAGCCCTACACCGAGCCCGTGCCCGTGTTCCCGACGGCGCACTACGCGATGGGTGGCATCCCGACGAACATCAAGGCGGAGGTGCTCTCGGACAACGACACGGTGGTACCCGGCCTGTACGCCGCCGGTGAGGTCGCCTGCGTATCCGTGCACGGCTCGAACCGCCTGGGCACCAACTCGCTCCTCGACATCAACGTGTTCGGCAAGCGCGCCGGCCTCGCTGCGGCAGAGTACGCCCTCACCGCCGACTTCGTGGAGATCCCCGAGAACCCGACCACCGAGACGGAGGAGCTCCTGAACCGGGCCCGCAGCTCGGAGGGCGGGGAGCGCGTGGCCCTCATCCGCAAGGAGCTGCAGGACATCATGGACGCGAATGTCCAGGTGTTCCGCACCGAGGAGACGCTGGTCGAGGCCCTGCGCGTGATCGATACGCTGGAGGAGCGCTACACGCGGATCACCGTGCAGGACAAGGGCAAGCGGTTCAACCTCGACCTGCTGGAGGCCGTCGAACTAGGCTTCCTCCTGGACATGGCCAAGGTCATGACTGCCGCTGCCCTGCACCGCAAGGAGTCCCGTGGTGGCCACTTCCGTGAGGACTACCCCGAGCGGGACGACGAGAATTTCATGACCCATTCCATGGCCTACAAGGACCCCCGCGCCACCGAGACCAGTGGCGTGCGCCTTGAGACCAAACCGGTGATCTTCACCCGATACCAGCCCATGGAGCGTAAGTACTGATGAGCACCGAAACGATGGAAAAGGAGCCGGCCTCCAAGGTCGAGCTCGCGCCCGGCGTCGGCGGCGGTGGAGAGATCCCCACCTTCGACATCACCCTGAAGGTCCGGCGCTACAACCCCGAGGTGTCCGACGAGGCGCACTGGGACGAATGGCAGCTGACCATGTACGGCACGGACCGCGTGTTGGACGCCCTACACAAGGTCAAGTGGGAGCACGACGGTTCCGTCTCCTTCCGCCGGTCCTGCGCGCACGGCGTGTGCGGCTCCGATGCCATGCGCATCAACGGCCGCAACCGGCTGGCCTGCAAGACGCTGCTGAAGGATCTCGACACCTCCAAGCCGATCCTGGTGGAACCCATCAAGGGACTGCCGGTGGAGAAGGACCTGATCGTGGACATGGAGCCGTTCTTCCAGTCCTACCGCGAGATCATGCCGTTCCTCGTCAGCAAGGGCCACGAGCCCACGAAGGAGCGCCTGCAGTCCGCCGAGGAGCGCGACCGCTACGACGACACCACGAAGTGCATCCTCTGCGCGGCCTGCACCTCCTCCTGCCCGGTCTTCTGGACGGACGGCCAGTACTTCGGGCCGGCCGCGATCGTCAACGCCCACCGGTTCATCTTCGACTCGCGGGACGACGCCGGGGACATGCGCCTCGAGATCCTCAACGACAAGGAAGGTGTCTGGCGCTGCCGGACCACCTTCAACTGCTCCGAGGCCTGCCCCCGCGGCATCCAGGTCACCAAGGCCATCTCGGAGGTCAAGCAGGCGATCCTGACCCGCAAGGTCTGACTCGCTGCTCGGGAACCGACGCCGGATGCGGCGTTCGGTCCCGGCCACCATGCTCCGCCCGAAGGCGGCCCGTCACACGACGGGCCGCCTTCGTCGTCTCCCTGCAGACGCGGACGGTCAGGTGCGGACGGTCCAGTGCGGACGGTCCAGTGCGGACGGTCAGGTGCGGGCGGTCAGGTGCGGACGGTCCAGTGCGGACGGTCCAGTGCGGACGGTCAGGTGCGGACGGTCAGGTGCGGTTCCCCCGGCGGCTGCGCTGACGGAGGGTGCCGCCCTTCGCGTGGTGCTGCCGCTCGGCGTCGGTCTCGGCGTCAGCGGTCCCGACGGCGCACCAGGCCGTCGCCACCAGGTACACCTGGCTCAAGAGGAAGAACCAGACGAACAGCGCGAGGATCACGGCGAAGGACAGCAGGAGCGGATTGTTGCCGAAGCTTCCGAGGATCTGGGTGGAGAAGGTGCGGAGCAGCGTGGTGCCGACTCCGGCGATCACCGCACCCTGGATCAGGACCGGACGCGGCATCTCGATGGCGGACGCGGACCGGAACAGGACCACGGCCACGAGGATGTCCAGCAGGATCATCACCGCGAATCCGGCCATCTGTGTCAGGAGCTGGCTCACGCTCGTCAGGTTGAGGAAGCTCAGGAGGGCTCCCAGCGTATTCGTCGCCACGACGCCGAGGGCGGTCGTCACGACCATGATCACACCCAGGACCGCGAGGGTCCCGAGGTCCTTCGCCCAGAGGACCACGGGCGGCGCGGCGACGGGCTTCAGCGCGAAGATCCCGCGCATCGCCTGGCGCATGCCACCGATCCAGCCGAGCGCCGTCACGAGCATGACGGCCGAGGATACGACGATGGCCCAGCCGAGGCCACTGGTCGCGTCGAAGAGGCGGGTGGGAGTGACGAGGCCGCCCCCGTCGTCCTGCAGGTCGATCAGCCCCGGTACCGCCTTGTCGAGGGCGTCCACGGACAGTTCGCGCAGGCTCTCGTCGCCGGCGACCACCAGCCCGAGTGCGGCGAATCCCACGACGAGCAGGGCGGAGATGGCGAAGAACAGGCGGTAGGCGAGCCCCGCCGCCATCAATGGGCCGCGGCGCTCGTTGTACAGCAGGACCACGCGCACGGGCCTCAGCGTGTAGAACCGCGAGATCGCAAGATCCACCCTCGCCAGGAGGAGACCCGCGCCGCCATCGCCGGAGCGCTTCAGCCTCCCGACCCGGACCTGGGCATCGATCACCTTCCGGCGCAGATCCGCCAGGTTCGCCGGGGAGGGCTGCTCAACGGGTGGTGGTTTCGGAGCCGTCAGCGACTTCGCCAAAACGTAGCTCCTCCCTCAGTTTCCACAACCCCGACGGCACGTGTTCGTACAGTCCCATGGACCGGACGTCGAAGGACGCCTCGAAGGACTCCAGTTCCTCCACAGCCGCATCCATTCCTGCCTCCGAGACGTCATGCGCGACGGTCACGTGCGGATGGAAGGGGAACTCGAGGTCACGTTCGAGCGGGCCCGTCTGCAGCCTCGCATGCAGGGCTACGCATTCGTCGAAGCCGTCGGCCAGCTTGAGGAACACCACCGGTGAGACCGGCCGGAAGGAGCCGGTGCTGCAGAGCCTGACCCTGAAGGGCCGCTGGTGCTGCGCGACCGCCCGGACGTGCTCGATCGTCGCCTCCCAGTCGGAGGCCGGCGTCGTCGTGATCAGGGTGATGTGCGGGGGCACCACGGCTGCCATGGGGTCGCCGAACGACGCGCGCCAGGCCTCGAGGTCACCCGCGAGCGGTTCGGGGATCGGGATGGTGATGCCCACGCAGCTGCCGCTCGGTCCCGGCGGAGACGACGGCGTCGCCAGCCGGCCGGGGAGACCCGTGGAAGCACACATGGGTCAGCGGGCTCCCGCCGCGGGAAGGAATCCCACGCGTGCGTAGACCTCCGCGAGCGTCGGCGCCGCCAGCTCACGGGCCTTCGCGGCACCCTTCGCCAGCAGCCGATCAAGCTCTGCGGGGTCCGAGAGCAGCCCCTCGGCCCGGGTGCGGATGGGTGCGAGGGTCTCGGTGACGACGTCGGCGAGGTCCACCTTCAGGTGCCCGTACATCCGGCCCGCGTACTCGTCCTCCAGCTCGGCGATGCTTCGCCCGGACAGGGACGAGAAGATCGCGATCAGGTTCGAGATGCCCGGCTTCTCCTCACGGTCGAAGCGGATCTCCGTCCCGGCGTCGGTGACCGCCGACTTGATCCGTTTCGTCGTGACCTTCGGGTCGTCGAGCAGGTTGACGAGCCCGGCGGGCGACGGTGCCGATTTCGACATCTTGGCCGTCGGGTTCTGCAGGTCGTAGATCTTCGCCGTCTCCTTCTGGATGAAGGGCTGGGGCACCACGAAGGTCTCGCCGAAGCGCGTGTTGAAGCGCTGCGCGAGGTCCCGGCTCAATTCCACGTGCTGGCGCTGGTCCTCCCCCACCGGAACTCCGTCCGGTTGGTAGAGGAGGATGTCGGCGGCCTGCAGGATGGGATAGGTGAAGAGTCCCACGCTGGCGGAATCGGTGCCCTGCTTCGACGCCTTGTCCTTGAACTGCGTCATCCTGGACGCCTCGCCGAAGCCCGTGAGGCAGTTGAGCACCCACGCGAGCTGCGCGTGCTCGGGGACCTGGGACTGGACGAACAGCGTGGCACGGTCGGGATCCACCCCCGCAGCGATGTACTGGGCGGCGGTCGTCCGCGTGCGCTGCATGAGCTCCGCCGGGTCCTGCGGGACCGTGATGGCATGCAGGTCGGGGATGAAGAACACCGCGTCGTGGGTTTCCTGCAGGCGCACCCAGTGCACGAGCGCACCGAGGTAGTTGCCGAGGTGCAAGGATCCTGCCGACGGCTGCATGCCGGAGAGGATCCGTTGCCGCCGGGCGGGGGCGGGCGTGTGGTGCTGTTCAGTCATCAGAGGAGTTCCTGGAGGGTTGGATCCGGTAGTCGACGACGAGCGGGGCATGGTCGGAGAACCTGGTATCCCAGCTCGGTGCCCGATCGACGTCGGCGGTGGCTGCACTCTGCGCGAGCGCCTCGGTGGCCAGCTGGTAGTCGATCCGCCAGCCCGTGTCGTTATCGAACGCCTTACCCCGCCAGGACCACCAGGTGTACGGCCCGTCGACCTCGCCCGCGAGGTTCCGGGCGACATCCACGAAGCCGCATTCGTCGGAGAAGAAGCGATCGAAGTACGCGCGTTCCTCGGGAAGGAAGCCCGCGTTCTTCACGTTGCCCTTCCAGTTCCTGATATCGAGCTGCGTATGACCCACGTTGAGGTCGCCCATGACCACGGCGTGGTCGGCTCCGTCTCGGAGCTGTGGCAGGCGTGCGACCATCGCCCCGAGGAACCGGTATTTGTCATCCTGCTTCGGGGTCCCGACCTCGCCCGAATGGACGTAGGCGCTGACGACGGTAAGGGTCGATCCCCCCACCTCGAAATCGGCTTCGACCCATCGACCGGACGTGTCGAAGTAGCTGTCACCGATAGTCGTGCGGGTGGCGGAAGGCTCCTGGCGGGACGCTATCGCGACCCCCGCCCGCCCCTTGGCCTCGGCCTCGGTGTGGAGGATGAACCAGCCGTCGCCGAGGAGGCTCCGCACCACGGCGTCGGGAGCCCGTACCTCCTGCAGGCAGAGGATGTCGACATCCCGTCCGTCCAGCCATTCCTGCATGCCGCGCTTGTAGGCGGCGCGGATCCCGTTGACGTTCACGGACGCGATACGCAGGGGTTCCTGCAGAGGGTTCGATGCCGGACTCACTCGATCAACCTTACCCCGGAGGGTGTGTCCCTTCACCTCGGTCGGGAGGTGCTCAGTCGACGACCGTGCCCTCCACCGGACCCTCGGTGGAGCCCTTCATCATGGACCTCGCGTTGTGCGAGGTGATCTCGATGGTCTCGAGTGCACGTTCCACCATGCCCTCGTCCTTGCCGAGGTACTCGCGCACGACGCCCACCTGCACCTGGACGATCTTGAAGCTGTGGTCGAGCTTCAGGTCCCTCGCCCTGTCGACGGCCACCGGACCCGCGGGTGACGCACCGGCACCGCCGAACCCGCCGTGCGCCTGGATCCGGTCCGCGGCCTTCCGTGCCGCGGAGCGGAGACTCAGCACCACGTAGCTGAAGATCAGGAGCCAGCCCAGGGAGATGATGGCGACCAACCAGCCGATCACATCGTTCTGGTTGGCCGCGAAGACGACCGCCACGAGGAACACGACCACCATGACGGCCATCCCGGCCGTGCCCATGCGCATGCTCACACCCCGGCCCTGAGGCCGCCCATTGCTTCCAAGAGACTGCATCAGGCCATTCTCCCGCATCGGCCGACCGACCCCCCGGTCTTCCACCGCAGGCGAACTCACAGGGGTTTCGAAGTTTTTTCCCATCCGCTCCCATCCGTGATCGGGATCACCCCGAAGTACAGTCGTGCGCGCCCCACGGTGCGCCTCATTCGCACTATGGAGGACTTTCCCATGAACAAGAAGATGCGCTTCCTCGCAGTACCGGCCCTCGCCATCGGCGCAGTCGCCCTCGCGGGCTCCCCCGCGATGGCCGCTGACGGCTCCTACTCCTCGACCCTCGGCCAGCTGAACGGCACGACCGGCACCGGCACCATCACCCTCGACGTCGTGGGCGATCAGGCCACGGTCAACCTGCAGGTCTCGGGCCTCGCCCAGACCTTCATGGACGCCCCGTACCCCCACGTCCAGCACATCCACGGCGGTGCGGCAGGCAAGTGCCCCACGCCCGCCGATGACGCCAATGGTGACGGCATCGTCAACGTCGCCGAGGGTGTACCCGGATACGGCGCCATCCAGACCACGCTGACCACGTCGGGTGCCACCACTCCGGCAGAGGGCCTGAACCTCCAGCTCGGTGGCCAGGGTGGAACGTACTCGATCCAGCGCACCATCACCCTGGACGCCGATACCCAGAAGTCGCTCGAGGCCGGCGTAGCCGTCGTCGTCGTGCACGGCCTGGACCCGGCGACCGCCGGCGTCTCCTCCGAGGTCTTCGGCAGCCCGTCCGAGATCGCACCCGAGCTCCCCCTCGGCGCGACCTCCCCCGCCCTGTGTGGAACGCTCGTGAAGACGCAGATGGGCGCCATGCCTGCCGGCGGAGCCGACACGGGTGTCGCTACCGAGTCCTCCTCCAACTCCGCGGGCATGATCGCCCTCGGTGGCGGCCTGGTCCTCGCGGCAGCAGCCGGTGGAACCTTCGCAGTGCGCCGCCGCGCAGCACACAACGCATAATCCCTGATCCCACATGATCAGTAGGAACACCGGCCATCGCTGGGGCTTCACGGCCCCGGCGGTGGCCGCCCTCTTTCTCCTCGCCGGCTGCGGATCGGCCGATGCTCCCGCTTCGACGCCGGCCCCGTCGTCGTCCTCCGCGGTGACGAGCGCGGCACCGATCGAGGCACCGAGCCCCGCGCCCACGGCCGTGCCCACTGCCGCTCCGTCCTCCGCGCCCGCTGCGGCACCCGCCCCGGTCGCATCCGAAGGTCCCGACGTCCTTCCCGCCTCCGCCCCGGTCACGCTGGAGATCCCCTCGATCGGTGTCCGCACCGACCTGCTGGCCCTGGGCCTCCGCGAGAACAACAGTCTCGAGGTGCCACCTGACGGACCCGGAGCACCCGCGAGCTGGTACGACCAGTCGCCCACCCCGGGCGACCGCGGACCGGCCGTCATGCTCGGCCATGTCAACGCGACCGACGGTGGCAAGGGTGTCTTCGCCGATCTCCGCGCCCTCAAGGCCGGCGATCGGATCACCGTGGTCCGCGAGGACGGGACGACCGCGGTGTTCGAGTTCCAGCGCGGCGAGGCGTACCAGAAGAACGACTTCCCGACCCTCACGGTGTACGGGAACACGCCCGGCTCTGAGCTCAGGCTGATCACGTGCGACGGCTACAACCCCGACACGGGCGAGTTCGACGACAACTACGTGGTGTACGCCACCCTGGTTCTCTAGGGCCGGCTACCCGGGCGGCATCAGGACGCTCCGACCGGCGGCGGGGCCACAGCCCCGCCGCCGCCGTCGTCCAAGGCAGGACTCCGGATCGATACGGTGTCCCACGTCCTGCGTCCCGGGCGTCCTGACCGCAGACCGCCGGACCTACTTGAGGAACAGCTTCCGCAGCCTGAGGGTGGTGAGCAGCATGCCGACGGCGATCATCACCAGGAAGTAGCTCAGGTGGACCGCCGCGGCAGGGGTGAAGGAGGCGATGCTGATCTGACGCAGCAGTTCCACGCCGTGCCACAGCGGCAGGGCCTGGATGAACCACTGGACTCCCTGCGGGTAGACGCTCAGCGGATAGAAGGTGGCCGAGAACAGGAACATCGGCAGCATCACGAAGTTGACCCACTCCATCTGCTGGAAGGTCTTCATGAAGCTCGTGATACCCATTCCGAAGGACGCGAAGCCGAAGGCGATCACGACGGACGCCGGGATCATGAGCAACGCCACCGGTGTGGTGATGAGGCCCATGAGCGCCATGACCGCGGTGAAGCCGGTGGCATACATGGCGCCGCGCAGGAGGGCCAGGAAGATCTCCCCGATCGCGACGTCCAGCGGACCCAACGACGTGTAGAGCATGCCCTGGTAGAGCTTGGCGAAGTTCATCTTGAAGAACACGTTCCACGTGCTGTCGTAGACCGCCCCGTTCATGGCGGACACCGCGAGGAGTGCCGGCGCGATGTAGGCGGCATAGCTGATCGGCTCACCGTTGGGGCCCTCGACCGACCCGACGAGCGCTCCCAGTCCCACCCCCATGGACACGAGGTAGAGCACGGGTTCGAAGAACCCGGAGACCATGACCAGCCAGTTGCTGCTGCGCGTGGCGAGCAGTCCGCGCGCGATCACGGCCCGGGCGTTACGGGAGTAGAGCGCCGCCAGCGGTCGCCTGGACCCTTCCAGCGCGTAGTCCTGCGCAGTGAGGTGCACGCTCATTTCCCCAGCCTCCTCGCGTACACCGCGCGGGCCAGCTTCAGTCCGACGACGGCGAGCACCACGAGGTACAGCACGTGCACCACGGCGAGCCAGAGGGGGAGCTCGTAGCCGTAGGTCAGCGCCCGGCCCAGCTCCGTGCCGTGCCACAACGGCGAGATCCAGCCGATCCAGCGGAGGAACACCGGCAGGGTGTCGAGCGGGAAGAAGGTCCCGGAGAACAGGAACAGCGGCGTGACGATGAACCGCATGACGAGCGCGAACTGCCCCTTGTCCTCTTCGATCCGGGCCGAGTAGGCCATGAGCGGGAGCCCGAAGGCGAGGCCGCTCAGCACCGCGACGGGGATGGCCACGGGGCCGGCGGCGGACGGTGAGGCCCCGAACGCCGCGACGATGACGAAGTAGATGATGGTGGTGACCGTCAGCCGGACGGTGACGGCGATGATGTGGCCCTGCACGATCTGGTCGGTGTTCAGGGGCGAGGCGTGCGGGCCGTAGTAGACGCGCCGCCACTTGAAGCCGTCCATCACGGGATAGGTGAACTCGGTGGCGGCGGTCATGATCGTCGCGGAGGCCAGGAGGGCCGGGGCGATGAAGGCGAGGTAGCTGACCTCGCCGAAGGCGCCGGCGGAGTTCCGGTCGACGAGGGTCGCGAGGCCGATCCCCATGGCGAAGAGGTACATCACCGGCGTCCCGACGCTCGAGGCGAGGAGGGTCCACCGGTAGCTGTTCATGGACCGCAGGACGTGCTCGGCGTAGTACCAGGAGCCGAACGCGCGCGCCCGGGACGCCGAGACCTCCGGCTTGTGGGCGTGCAGCCGGTACGGCGGAGCCGTCACCGCGCCGTCGGTGGTGGGCACCCGCTCAGTCAACGAGGCTCCTCCCCGTCAGGCGCAGGAAGACGTCCTCGAGCGAGGAGCGGCGGACCAGGGAGGTGATCGGACGGAGGCCCCGCGAGATGACCTGCTCGAGGGCGGCTTCGCCGTCCTGGGCGTAGATGAGGACGCGGTCGGGCAGCGGCTCGAGCCGGGCACCGATGCCCTGCAGTTCGGCGGCGACGGTCGTGTTGCGTTCCGAGCCGAAGCGCAGCTCGAGCACCTCCCGCGTCGAGTGCTCGCGGATGAGCTGAGCAGGGGATCCCTCCGCCATGATCCGGCCCTTGTCGACGACCACCAGCCGGTCGCAGAGCTGCTCCGCCTCGTCCATGTAGTGCGTGGTGAGGATCAGGGTCACGCCGGACTCCTTGAGGCGGAAGAGCCGGTCCCAGAGGATGTGCCGGGCCTGCGGGTCGAGCCCGGTGGTGGGTTCGTCGAGCAGCAGGATCTTCGGCTCGTTGATGAGCGACCGCGCGATGGTCAGGCGGCGCTTCATCCCGCCCGAGAGCGCGTCCACCTTCGCGGACGCCTTCTCCGTCAGCTGCGCGAACTCCAGGAGCTCGTCCGCCTTCGGTCTCAGGTAGCTCATGGGCAGACCGAAGTAGCGGCCGTAGACGAGGAGGTTGTCGCGGACCCTGAGTTCCTCGTCGAGGTTGTCCTGCTGCGGCACCACCCCGAGGTGCGCCCTCACCTCCGGGCCGTGCTCTTCGGGATCGAGCCCCATGATGGTGAGGTCTCCGGAGGTCCGCTGTGACACCCCGCCGATCATGCGCATGGTCGTCGACTTACCGGCACCGTTGGGCCCGAGCAGACCGAAGGACTCCCCCGCGGGAACCTCGAAGGAGATGCCGTCGACGGCCTTGAAGTCACCGTAGTGCTTGCTCAGCTGACGGGCGGAGATGACCGGCGGACCGGCGGAGAGTGTGGGCACTCGCCCAGCCTAGGCGAGAACTCCCATTGGTAGAAGCCAATGGGTGTTGCGCGGACTAGCTGCCGGCAGCCGAACGCTCCGCCGCCTCGACGACGTTGGTCAGCAGCATGGCACGGGTCATGGGCCCCACTCCCCCGGGATTCGGCGACAGCCAGCTCGCCACCGACGCGACGGCGGGATCGACGTCGCCCGTGAGCTTCGCCCTGCCCGTCTCCGGGTCCTCCACCCGGCTCACGCCGACATCCAGGACGATCGCCCCGGGCTTCACCTGGTCCGCGCCGATCATGTGCGGGATCCCTGCCGCGGCGACGACGACGTCGGCCCGTCCGAGATGATCGGCGAGGTCCGCCGTCCCGGTGTGCGCCAGCGTCACCGTCGCGTTGATCTGCTTCCGGGTGAGCAGCAGTCCGAGCGGGCGGCCGACCGTCACACCACGGCCGACGACGAGCACGTCGAGGCCCTTCAATTCGACGTCGTGGCGGAGCAGGAGCTCGACGATGCCGTGCGGGGTGCACGGCAAGGGTGAGTCCATCGGCGCGTTGACGTTGAGGACCAGCTTCCCGAGGTTGGTCGGGTGCAGGCCGTCCGCGTCCTTCGCCGGATCGATGCGTTCGAGGATGGCGTTGGTGTCGATATGGGCGGGAAGCGGGAGCTGGACGATGTAGCCGGTCGTGGCGTCGTCGGCGTTCAGCTCGTCGAGGACTGCCTCGAGTTCCTCCTGGGTGATGGTGTCCGGCAGGTCGCGCCGGACCGAGGTGATGCCGACCTGGGCGCAGTCGCGGTGCTTGCCCGCGACATAGGAGTGGCTTCCGGGATCGTCGCCGACGAGGACGGTGCCGAGCCCGGGGGTCACCCCGCGCTCGCGCAGGGCGCTCACGCGCTCGGTCAGTTCCTCCTTGATGCGTGCGGCGGTCGCCTTGCCGTCAAGGATGCGGGCGTTGTTCATGGGAGGGATCCTTCTCTGGTCGCTCGTCCAGCTGTTCGAGCAGGAATGCCTTGCCGCGGTCGCAGCAGCCGGTGAAGCAGCATTCCGCGGCGGGGATGTCGAAGTCCGGTGACGCCGCCGCCCTCGAGGAAAGGGCGGCGCGTGGGATCGGATCTACCACTCCTCCTGGCCCGGGTAGAGCGGGAAGTCCGCCGCGAGCGCGGAGACGCGCGCGCGCAGTGCCACGACGTCGGGCGACGGCTTCAGGGCGGCCGCGATGATCTCCCCGACCTCGGTGAACTCGGCGGCGCCGAAGCCGCGGGTCGCGAGGGCCGGCGTGCCGATGCGGAGGCCGGAGGTCACCATGGGCGGGCGGGGATCGAACGGCACGGCGTTGCGGTTGACCGTGATGCCAACGGAGTGCAGGACGTCCTCGGCCTGCTGCCCGTCGAGCGAGGAGTTGCGGAGGTCCACGAGGACGAGGTGGACGTCGGTTCCACCGGTGAGGACCGAGACGCCGTGCTCGGCGACGTCGGACCCGGTGAGGCGCTCGGCGATAATGCGGGCGCCCTCGAGGACACGCTCCTGGCGCTCACGGAATTCGGGCGATCCGGCGATCTTGAAGGCCGTTGCCTTGCCCGCGATCACGTGCATGAGCGGACCGCCCTGCTGTCCCGGGAAGACGTTGGAGTTGAGCTTCTTGGCCCATTCCTGCTTGGCCAGGATGACCCCGGAACGGGGACCGGCCAGCGTCTTGTGCACCGTGGAGGTGACGACGTCGGAGTAGGGCACCGGGCTGGGGTGGACGCCGGCCGCGACGAGTCCGGCGAAGTGGGCCATGTCGGTCCAGAGGAGGGCGCCGACCTCGTCGGCAATGGAGCGGAAGGCGGCGAAGTCGAGCTGCCGCGGGTAGGCCGACCAGCCGGCGATCAGCACCTGCGGCTTCTCGGCGACCGCCTGGGCCCGCACGCGGTCCATGTCCAGGCGGTGGGTGTCCTCCTCGACGCCGTACGCCGCGACCTCGTAGAGCTTCCCGGAGAAGTTGAGCTTCATGCCGTGCGTGAGGTGTCCGCCGTGGGCGAGGGAGAGGCCCATGATCTTGTCACCGGGCTTGATCATCGCGGAGAGTGCGGCGGCATTCGCCTGGGCACCGGAGTGGGGCTGGACGTTCGCGAACTCTGCACCGAAGAGCGCCTTGACGCGCTCGATCGCGAGGTTCTCGGCGACGTCGACGTGCTCGCAGCCGCCGTAGTAGCGACGTCCCGGGTACCCTTCGGCGTACTTGTTCGTGAGGACACTGCCCTGGGCCTCGAGGACCGCGCGCGGAGCGAAGTTCTCCGACGCGATCATCTCGAGGGTGTCGCGCTGACGCGCGAGCTCGTCCCGGAGGACGGCGGCGATCTCGGGATCCACCTCGGACAGGGGCGCGTTGGTGACGGTATCCGCTGCGGAATGGGACGGGGCCATGGGCGACGTGGTCATCGGTTGATCCTTCTCTGGGTCTCGCACGAGGTCAGCTTGAGTCGCGGGCGGGCGTCGGACCGCTGGTCCGTGCCCCGGCCGCTCATGAAACGTGACCCGCGGCCCAGGCGTGCGATCCGTGGTCTGCACTGGAAGTCCGCGCCGCGCCCGGAGGACGGCGGCAGCTCCACGCCGCTTCCTGGTGGTTGCCCACCCTACGCCAGTCGCGACGCTCCCATGCTAGCCGCTCCCGAGCGGCGACCGCCACGCGATGACGCGGAGCCCGGAATAGTCACCACTGCCCGGCCGTTCGCTGAGAGTGAGCGGGCCCCGGAGACCCGGACCGCCAGGAGAGGTGGGACGCGATGGACCTGACAACCCCCGGTGATACGCCGGTGCAGGCGGGCGCAGGGACCGGTGGCGCCGGGCGCGTGCGCGTCCTCGTCATCGGCGCCGGCCAGGCCGGCCTCAGCAGTGCCTACCACCTCCTGCGCCGGGGGCTGGAGGCAGAGCGCGACGTCGTCGTCCTCGATGCGAATCCGGCGCCCGGTGGCGCCTGGCTGCACCGCTGGCCCGCCCTCACCTTCGACGCCGCCCACGCGCTCCACGACCTGCCCGGCCTGCCGCTCGGAACACCGGACCCGAAGGAACCGGCGGCCGATGTCGTGTCCCGCTACTACGGCGCGTACGAGCGGACCTTCCACCTCCCCGTGCACCGTCCCGTCTCCGTCCTGGCGGTGGAGCCGGCGGACAAGCCGGCCGGTTCGTCCGGCCACGGAGACGGACCGCTGCGCATCACGACGACGGCGGGCACCTGGATCGCCGACGTCGTCATCAGTGCGACCGGTACCTGGGACCGCCCGTACTGGCCCTACTACCGCGGCCGGGACGTCTTCGCTGGCCGGCAGCTCCACACGCATGATTACCGCTCGGCAGCGGAGTTCGCAGGACAGCGCGTGCTGGTCGTCGGCGGCGGTACGTCCGCGGTGCAGTTCGTCCTGAAGCTCCACGAGGCCGGAGCTGCACCCGTCTGGTCGACACGCCGACCGCCGTCGTTCACGCGCCGCGCCTTCGATCCGGAGTGGGGTCGCGAGGTCGAGGCGGAGGTCAACGCACGGACCGCCGCGGGGCTGCCGCCCGCCAGCGTCGTCTCCGTCACCGGGCTGTCGCTCACGGCGCAGTACCGGGCCGGGATCGACGCCGGGATCCTGGTCTCCCGCGGGCCCCTCGCCGAACTCCGCGAGGATTCGGCCGTCTTCGCGGACGGGTCGGTGGAACACGTCGACGCCGTCCTGTGGGCCACCGGGTTCCGCGCCGCCCTGGACCATCTCGCACCGCTGCGCCTCCGCGAACCCGGGGGCGGCATCCTGATGGACGGGGTCCATGTGGCGAAGGAGCCCCGACTCCTGCTCGTGGGCTACGGTGCGTCCGCCTCGACCCTCGGGGCCTCCCGCGCCGGACGCGCGGCGGCGGTCGCCGCCGTCACACGGCTCCGCGCGGGCGCCGGGCGGGCAGTGGCCGGTAATCTGGCGTAGGTGACCTCCCCCGAGACCTCCCGTCCGCCCTCGTTTTACTCCCTGACGCTCTCCTGCCCCGACAGGCCGGGAATCGTCCACGGCGTCTCCGGCGCCCTCGTGGGACTCGGCGCGAACATCACGGAATCCCAGCAGTACGGCAGCCCGGAGACGGGCACGTTCTTCATGCGCGTCGCCCTGACCACGGAGGCGTCCGCGGACGCGCTCCGCACCGCCCTGGAACCGGTGGCCCGCGAGTTCGGCATGGAGTGGTCGCTCAACGAGGCCTCCCGCCGGACCCGGACCCTCATCATGGTCTCGAAAGCAGCGCACTGCCTCAACGACCTCCTCTTCCAGCACCGCTCGGGCACCCTCGCCATCGACATCCCCGTCATCGTGTCGAACCACCGGGACCTCGAGGACCTCGCCGCCTTCTACGGCATCGAGTTCCACCACATCCCGGTCACGCCGGAGACCAAGGACGAGGCGGAGGACGCACTGCGTGCGCTGATGCGGCAGCACGACATCGAACTGGTGGTCCTGGCGCGGTACATGCAGATCCTCAGTGACCGGCTCTGCGGGGACCTCCTGGGCAAGGCGATCAACATCCACCACTCGTTCCTGCCGTCCTTCAAGGGGGCACGGCCCTACCACCAGGCCCATGCCCGCGGCGTCAAGCTCATCGGTGCGACAGCCCACTACGTCACGGGTGCCTTGGACGAGGGCCCGATCATCGAACAGGAGGTCATCCGCGTGGACCACGCGCGGACGGCCGAGCAGCTCACCGCGATCGGCCGGGAACTCGAGGGCCGCGCCCTGGTGCAGGCCGTGCAGTGGCACGCGGAACGGCGCGTCCTCCTCGACGGCCGCAGGACCATCGTCTTCAACTGATCGTCCCGCCGCCGCGGGAGGCGTCGCCTAGGCTGGCGGCATGGCCAACCACACCTTCCGCGGCAGGACTCCCCGCGTCTCCGACTCCGCCTTCGTCGCCCCCACCGCCTCCCTCATCGGGGAGGTGACGATCGGCGGGCACGCGAGCGTGTTCTTCGGCGCCACCCTGCGCGCGGACACCTCCTCCATCAGCGTCGGGGAGGGGACGAACCTCCAGGACAATGTGGTGGTGCATGCCGATCCGGGTTTCCCGGCGCGCATCGGCGACCGCGTCAGTGTCGGCCACAGTGCCGTGGTGCACGGCTGCACCATCGAGGACGACTGCCTGATCGGCATGAGCGCGACCGTCATGAACGGCGCCGTCATCGGTACCGGCTCCCTCGTGGCGGCCGGCGCCGTCGTGCTCGAGGGCACGGTGGTCCCGCCCCGCTCCCTGGTCGCCGGTGTCCCTGCGAAGGTGCGCCGGACGCTGGACGACGGCGAGGTGGACGGCGTCCGAGCCAATGCTGCCGACTACAGGCTTCTCGCCCAGGAATACCGCCAAGCGTTAACTTCTTGACTACAAGCGGGAGCTACGGCACCCTTGGGATCATGCCCGCAGACTCCCCCTCGACGGCGAGGACAAGCCTGAGCGCCCCGCTTCCCAAGCCGGGCTCCCAGTCCGCACTGCGCGAGCAGAACCAGCAGCGCGTCATCGCGGCACTGATGAGCGGCGGGCCGCAGACCCAGGCCGAACTCTCCCGGCAGACCGGCCTCTCGACGGCGACGGTCTCCAACATCGTCAAGGTGATGGCGGCGACCGGCATCGTCAGTACTGCACCCACCACGAGTTCCGGCCGCCGCGCCCTCTCGGTGATCCTCAACGACAACGGGCAGGTCGCCGCGGGGATCGACATCGGGCGCCGCCACCTCCGGGTGGTCCTCGCCAGCCCGAACTACCGCGTGCTGCAGGAGGCGTCCGTCGCGCTCCCCCTCGGGCACAGTGCAGTCGACGGACTGACCGCGGCGTCCGACCTCCTCGATTCCCTCCTGGAGAACGGCGGCATCCGCCGCCGCGCGCTCCTCGGTGCCGGGATCGGCATCCCCGGGCCGATCGACAGGCGCACCGGAACCGTGGTGCAGGGCGCCATCCTGCCGGAGTGGGTCGGCATCAACATCCACGAGACCTTCAGCGAACGACTGCGGGTTCCCGTCTTCATCGACAACGACGCGAACCTCGGCGCCCTGGCACAGGTGACCTGGGGACCGCACAGTGCTGTCGACAACCTGATGTTCATGAAGGTGGGATCGGGCATCGGTGCCGGGTTGGTGCTGAACGGCTCGCTCTACTACGGCAACGTCGGGGTGACCGGCGAGCTGGGCCACACGACCATCAACGAGCAGGGTGTCATCTGCCGGTGCGGCAACCGCGGCTGCCTCGAGACGGTGGCGTCGACGTCCACCATGATCGAACTCCTCGGCCGTGGCAGCAACGAGACGGTGGACACGCAGCGGATCATCGACTGGGTGCTCGCCGGCGATACCGCGGCGCTGCGCGTGATCGACGACGCCGGCGTGGCCATCGGCCGCGCACTCGCGCACATGGCGAACCTCATCAACCCCGAGACGATCGTCATCGGGGGGCCCCTGACCGGTCTCGGGGAGATCCTGCTGGAGCCCGTGCGGCGCGGCCTCGCCCGGCACGCCGTGCCGATCATCGGTGACACGACGAACGTCTGCATGTCCTCGCTCGGCGATCGCGCCGAAGCCCTCGGAGCGGCCGCCGTCGTCCTGGCACAGCAGGGGCTCGCTCCCGCGCTCGCCAGCTCAGCCTGAAGTTTTCCTCTGTTTTCTCCGTGCTTTGTGTTCAACAGTTGACGACAAGGCATACCAGCGTGTTCAATTCTTTCGGGTCGAGGTTGGCCTGCACCAAGACAACGCCGTCGCCGCGGGAGGCCCCATGAACAACCACACCATCCTGGAGATGCGCTCCATCACCAAGGAGTTCCCGGGAGTCAAAGCCCTCTCCGACGTCTCGCTCGAGGTCCGGGCCGGCGAGATCCACGCCATCTGCGGCGAGAACGGTGCCGGGAAGTCCACCCTCATGAAGGTGCTCTCGGGCCTCTACCCCTACGGCGACTACTCCGGCGACATCGTGTTCCAGGGCCAGGAGGTCCAGTTCAAGGACATCCGCTCCAGCGAAGCGGCCGGGATCGTGATCATCCACCAGGAACTCGCGCTGATCCCCGAGCTGTCCATCGCCGAGAACATCTTCCTCGGGAACGAGCCCACCCGGTTCGGCGTGATCGACTGGGACTACGTGAACCGGACCACCCTCGAGCTGATGGCCCGCGTGGGGCTCCGCGAGGACCCGATCACGAAGGTCAAGGACATCGGGGTGGGCAAGCAGCAGCTCGTCGAGATCGCGAAGGCACTCAACAAGTCCGTGAAGCTGCTCATCCTCGACGAGCCGACGGCGGCCCTCAACGAATCGGACTCCCAGCACCTGCTGGACCTCATGTCGGGCCTGCGGTCCAAGGGGATCTCCTGCATCATGATCTCGCACAAGCTCAACGAGATCGAGCAGATCGCCGACTCGATCACCATCATCCGCGACGGCAAGTCGATCGAGACGCTTCACGTCAAGGACGACGGCGTCGACGAGGACCGCATCATCCGAGGCATGGTGGGCCGCTCGCTCGAGTCGAGGTTCCCCGACCACACGCCCAACATCGGCGAGACGTTCTTCGAGGTGCGCGACTGGACCGTGGCCCACCCCACCGTGGCGGACCGCCTCGTCTGCAAGAACTCGAGCTTCCACGTCCGACGTGGCGAGATCGTCGGCTTCGCCGGGCTGATGGGCGCCGGGCGGACCGAGCTGGTGCGTTCGGTCTTCGGCCGCTCCTACGGGAACTTCAAGTCCGGGCAGATCCTCATCGACGGCAAGGAGGTGACGCTGCGCTCGGTGCCCCAGGCCATCAAGGCCGGCCTCGCCTATGTCACCGAGGACCGCAAGTCGCTGGGACTGAACCTCCTGGACGACATCAAGACCACCACGGTCTCGGCCGACCTGCAGCGCATCACGCACGGCCTCGTCGTCGACAAGGACGAGGAGTTCCGCGTCGCCGAGGAATACCGGAAGTCGCTGCGCACCAAGACGCCGAGCGTCAACGAGGGTGTGGCCAAGCTGTCCGGCGGGAACCAGCAGAAGGTGGTCCTCGCGAAATGGATGTTCACCGACCCCGATCTGCTCATCCTCGACGAGCCCACGCGCGGGATCGACGTCGGTGCGAAGTACGAGATCTACGGCATCATCCAGAAACTGGCGGACCAGGGGAAGGGCGTCATCGTCATCTCCTCCGAACTGCCTGAACTGCTCGGCCTCTCCGACCGCATCTACACGATCTTCGAAGGCGCCATCACCGGGGAACTGACCCGCGAGGACGCCAATCAGGAGTCCCTGATGAAACGCATGACCGCCAGCCGAACCGCTGCCTGACCGACGCTCCTAGGAAAGACACACCATGAATTCCTTCAAACAAATCTTCGGCGGGAACACCCGCCAGTTCGGGATGATCTTCGCCCTGGTCGCGCTGGTCGTGTTCTTCCAGTGGCAGACCGGCGGCAAGACACTCACGTCCGTGAACATGATGAACCTGTTCAACGGCAACTCCTACATCCTGATCCTCGCCATCGGCATGGTGCTCGTCATCATCGCCGGGCACATCGACCTCTCGGTGGGCTCCATCGCTGCCTTCGTCGGCATCGTCGTCGCCATCGCGATGCGTGACTGGGGTATCCCCTGGTACCTCGGCGTCCTCCTCGGCCTCGTGCTCGGTGCGGTCATCGGCATCTGGCAGGGCTTCTGGGTGGCCTACGTCGGCATCCCGGCCTTCATCGTGACCCTCGCGGGGATGCTCCTGTTCCGGGGTGCCAACCAGTCGGTCGGCAACTCCCTCACCGTGCCGGTGCCCGAGGGCTTCCGCTACCTCGGTGCGGGCTACCTCCCCGAGGTGGGACCGGATCTCGGCTACAACAACCTGACCCTGCTGATCGGCTTCGCACTCGTCGCGTTCGTCGTCTACAGCGAAGTCCGCGGCCGTCGCAAGCTCGAGAAGATCGGCGCGACGGTGCCCCCCACCTGGGTGCCCATCGTGAAGGTCGTCCTGCTCTCCGCCGTCATCCTGTACGCGACGTACCTCTTCGCGACGGGCCGTCCGGGCACCTCCTTCCCCGTCCCCGGCCTGATCCTCGGCGTCCTGGTCATCATCTACGCGTTCATCTCGAACAAGACCATCCTCGGCCGCCACGTCTACGCCGTCGGCGGCAACCGTCACGCCGCCGAGCTGTCCGGCGTGCAGAGCAAGCGCGTGAACTTCATGGTCATGATGAACATGTCGATCCTCGCGGCGCTCGCCGGGATGATCTTCGTGGGCCGGTCCACGGCATCCGGGCCGTCCGACGGCGTCGGATGGGAACTGGACGCCATCGCGGCGGTCTTCATCGGTGGCGCGGCCGTGACCGGCGGCGTCGGCACCGTGGTCGGTTCGATCATCGGCGGACTCGTGATGGCCGTCCTCAACAACGGCCTGCAGCTGCTCGGAGCCGGCGCCGACGACACCCAGATCATCAAGGGCATCGTCCTCCTCGTCGCGGTCGCCTTCGACGTCTACAACAAGAGCCAGGGCAAGCCGTCGATCATCGGCCTGCTCACCAGGAACTTCGGCGGAGGTGGCGGCAGCCGAAAGGCCGACGCCGAAGCCCCGAAACCCGCTCCCACGGAGCAGGCCGTCGGAACGAAGGAAGTCATCTCCCACGACGTCTAGGCGCCCGCCACTACCGGGCACCCGGACCCAATGCTCCACCCGTCCACCAGAGCACGAGCAACAGAAAGAGAAAGCAATGCGTAAGTTCGCAAAGTCCTTCGCAGCGATCGCTGCGATTTCAGCACTGGCGCTGACCGGCTGCGGTCGCGAAGAAGCAGCCCCGGCCACGGAAGGCGGAGAATCCGCCGCTGCGACGGGCTTCGAGGCAGGTTCCTCCATCGGCGTCGCGCTGCCCCAGAAGACCTCGGAGAACTGGGTCCTCGCGGAGAAGCTGTTCAACGACGGCCTGACCGAGGCCGGCTACGAGCCGGACGTGCAGTTCGCCAACGGCGGTGTCTCCGAGCAGCAGAACCAGATCAGCTCCATGATCACCAACGGTGTGAAGGTCCTGATCGTCGGTGCCATCGACGGCGCCCAGCTCGGCACCCAGCTCGCGCAGGCCAAGGAGGCCGGCATCACGGTCATCGCCTACGACCGCCTGCTCCTGAACACCGACGCGGTCGACTACTACGTGGCCTACGACAACTTCAAGGTCGGCGAGCTGCAGGGCCAGGCCCTCCTCGACGGTATGAAGGCCGCCAAGCCCGAAGGCCCCTACAACATCGAGCTCTTCGCCGGATCACCCGACGACGCCAACGCGAAGGTCTTCTTCGACGGCGCCATGAGCATCCTCCAGCCCGAGATCGACAACGGCAACCTCGTCGTCGCCTCCGGGCAGACGACCTTCGAGCAGGCTGTCACCCAGGGCTGGAAGGCCGAGAACGCCCAGAAGCGTGCGGACACGCTGCTCTCCGGCAGCTACGGCTCCACCGAGCTCGACGGCGTCCTCTCCCCCAACGACACGCTCGCCCGTGCGATCCTGACCTCCGTGGAGGGTGCCGGCAAGACCCTGCCGGTCGTCACGGGCCAGGACTCCGAGGTCGAGTCCGTGAAGTCCATCATGGAGGGCAAGCAGTACTCCACCATCAACAAGGACACCCGCGCACTCGTGGAGCAGTCGATCACCATGGTCGGTAACCTCCAGGCCGGCGAGGAGCCCGAGATCAACGATCCCGACTCCTACGAGAACGGTGTGAAGACCGTTCCCGCATTCCTCCTCGAGCCGCAGATCGTCACGAAGGACAACGCGGCGGACGCCTACGCCGACGACCCCACGCTGTCGGCGATCACGAACCCGTAGTCCAGGTTCGAGCGACAGCAGTCCTGAGGAGATGCCCCGGCTTCGGCCGGGGCATCTTTTCGTGCACCGGCCGGAGGGAAGGATGCACGCGAGTGCGGTTCCTCGCCCATCCGGCGCAGGCCGATGGACGCGGCACCCGTCAGCGGCAAGGATAGGTCCATGAACCCTCAGACCAGAATCGCCGTTCCCCCCTGCGCGGAAGCAGGCGCCCCCAGCCCGATCACGGCGACGGGCCGACCCCTGAAGTGGGGCGTCATCGCCACCGGCGGCATCGCCTCCAAGGTCACGGCGGACATCGCCCTGCTCGAGGATGCCGTGCTCCACGCGGTCAGCTCCCGCAGTGCCGAGAGCGCAGCAGCCTTCGCCGAGCGCTTCGGCTTCGCCACCAGCTACGGCAACGACGGCGACGTGGCGGGCTACCAGCGCCTCGTGGATGACCCCGACGTCGACGTCGTCTACATCACCACGCCGCACGGGCAGCACTACGACGTTGCGAAGGCTGCACTGACCGGCGGCAAGCACGTCCTGTGCGAGAAGCCCTTCACGATCAATGCCGTCGAGGCCGAGGAACTCGCCGCCCTCGCCGCCGAGCGCGGACTGTTCATGATGGAAGCGGTGTGGACCCGCTTCCTGCCGAGCGTGAACCGCGCCTGGGAGATCATCCACGCCGGCGAGCTCGGTGACATCCGGTGGGTGCAGGGCGATCTGGGCTTCGCGGCGCCGGAGGATCCGACGAGCCGGCTGTGGGATCCGAAGGCCGGAGGCGGCGCCCTCCTCGACCTCACCGTGTACCCGCTGACCTGGGCGCTCGGCTCGCTCGGCTTCCCCGATTCCGTGTCTGCGGTGGGCACCCTCAACGACGACGGCGTCGACCTGCAGGCTGCGGTCACGCTCAGCTATGGGAACGGAGCCTATGCGCAGCTGTCGTCGTCGTTCATCGCGTCCTGCCCGGGTCAGGCCACCGTCTGCGGGTCCGAGGGCTGGCTGAAGACCGGCGGCGGACCGCTGCACAACCCCCGGGAACTGACGATCAGTGCAGGGCCCGACGAGGTCCGCGTGGAGCACTTCGAGCAGGTGGGCGCCGGGTACACCTACGAGCTGCGCGAGGTGACCCGCTGCATCCAGGAGGGCCTGACGGAGAGCCCGACGATGCCGATCAGTGACACTCTCAGGACCATGCACCTGCTGGATGACGTCCGGGCGCAGATCGGGCTCCGGTACGCCAACGACGACGCCTGAGCCAACCGGCGCGCCGAAGGACGGGCCCCCGCAGCCACTGCTGCCGGGGCCCGTCCTTTCGTTCGTCCCGCCAGATCCGCCTAGACGGATGCCCTGCCGCGGCGCGCGAGCACCAGCCCACCCAGGCCACCCAGGCCACCGAGCACCAGGAGCGAGCCGAACAGGACGATATGCTGCTCGGCGAAGCCCGTCGAAGCCAGCGCCGTCGGGGCGGTGACTGCCCCTGCCGCCTGGTCGGCAGTCTTGCCGGGTGACAGCGACGCGGCCGGAGCGGTGACCTTCACGGTGCCGCTGGAGACCGAGACGGGGCCCGGTGCAGGTGTACCTGATCCCGTGGGGACTGGTCCGGGGGTCGTGGGGGCCCCGCCGGTACCCGGATCTGCGGGATCGGTCGGAGTCGTCGGCGTCGTCGGCGTCGTCGGCGTCGTCGGCGTCGTCGGCGTCGTCGGCGTCGTCGGGGTCGTCGGCGTCGTCGGAGTCGTCGGCGTCGTCGGCGTCGTCGGAGTCGTCGGCGTCGGCGTCGTCGGGGTGGTTGAGCCCGTCCCGCACTCGGTGTTGCTGTCCCCGATCAGGGTGAGTCCGTTGCATCCGATCACGACCGGCACGGTGATCACCGGTGTGATGACGTTCCCGTCGAGGATCCCGCCGTCCAGGATGCCCCCGCCGGAGTTTCCGCCGATGTTTCCGCCGGAGTTTCCGCCAGTGTTTCCGCCGGTGTTGCCACCCGTCGTGCCCCCGGTCGAGCCGGTGGTGCAATCAGAGGAGGTATCACCGATCAGGGTCACGCCATTGCAGCTGACATTCACCGGAACAGTGACCACAGGAGCGATCACATTCCCGTCGAGGATCCCGCCGTCCAGGATTCCCCCGCCGGAGTTTCCGCCGGAGTTTCCGCCGGAGTTTCCGCCGGTGTTTCCGCCGGTGTTTCCGCCGGTGTTGCCACCCGTCGTGCCCCCGGTCGAGCCAGTGGTGCAATCCGAGGAGCTGTCACCGATCAGGCTCACGCCATTGCAGCTGACATTCACCGGAACAGTGACCACTGGAGCGATCACATTCCCGTCGAGGATCCCGCCGTCGACGTACTCACCGGTCGGACCCCCCACGGACGAACCGGTGCTGCCACCCGTCGTGCCCCCGGCCGAGCCGGTGGTGCAATGCGAGGAGCTGTCACCGATCAGGGTCACGCCATTGCAGCTGACATTCACCGGAACAGTGACCACAGGTGCGATGACATTACCGTCGAGGATCCCGCCGTCGAGGATCCCGCCGTCGAGGATGCCCCCGCCGGTGTTCCCACCGGTGTTCCCACCGGTGCTGCCACCCGTCGTGCCCCCCGTCGTGCCCCCCGTCGAGCCGGTGGTGCAATCAGAGGAGCTGTCACCGATCAGGCTCACGCCATTGCAGCTGACATTCACCGGAACGGTGACCACAGGTGCGATGACATTCCCGTCGAGGATCCCGCCGTCGACGTACTCACCGGTCGGACCCCCCACGGTCCCACCCGTGCTGCCACCCGTCGTGCCCCCGGCCGATCCCGTGGTGCAATCCGAGGAGCTGTCACCGACCAGGGTCACGTCATTGCAACTCACATTCACCGGAACGGTGACCACAGGAGCGATGACATTCCCATCGAGAATGCCGCCGTCTAGCAGCCCACCGTGGACGGACTCATCGGTTGGACCCCCCACGGTCCCACCGGTGCCTCCGGTACCGGTCGAACCCGACGTCCCGGTCGACGATGAATCCCCGACCACCGACACCGAATTTCCCGACACGTTCACGGGCACCACGATCTCAGGAGAGATCACGTTCCCATCCAGCAGACCCCCGCCGAGGAGGTTGTTCCCGACTGGGGCCGGGGCAGGCACCGGGGCAGAACCGCTGGTCGAACCGGTCGAACCCGACGTCCCGATCGACGATGAATCCCCGACCACCGACAGCGAATTTCCCGACACGTTCACGGGTACCACGACCTCCGGAGAGACCACGTTCCCGTTCAGCAGGCCCCCATTGAGGAGGCCGCCGTCCAACAGACCGTCGGATGAGCCCGCGAGGCCTGGAGAGGCGCCGGATGAGGCGCCGAGGGCCACCGCGGTGATGTCGATGATCGCCCCGCTGGTCGTACCCGCCTGCAGTGGCGCAATGATGGCGGCGGCAAGGCCTGCCTCCGCCCCCGCTGTGAATATCCCGGTGGTTGGCGCCGTCAGTGATGTCGTCGACGATGATGACAGGTCCGCAGCTGTCGCTGCTCCTGCTCCGAGGACGACGACGCCCCCGGCTAGGAGGACTCCGTAGAGGCCTCGCTGCACGCATGTACGCATGATGTTCTCCTGGTGATGAAAGTGGTGTGGAGGTGCGTGTGGCACCGTGAGCCGTCAGCCGCGCGAGAGCACGGCGAGGCCACCACTAATCGGGAGAAGAGCCGGGATCGAAACTGGGGCCGGACGGAAGGTCAGCGTTCGCGGGGTGACCGCGCCGTCCGGTCAGCAGGAGGACGACGAGGAATGCGGGGGCGGCGAGTGCCGCGAGCGGTGCCGCCGAACCCGCACCCGTCATGGACGACGTCCCGCCCGAGAAGGACGACAGGACGGTCGGGAGGGCCCCGGACGTTTCGTCGGTCGAGGCGACCCAGGCGGTCAGGGTCGCGCCCGCAGCGCTGGTGAGTGGCTCGACCAGACGCTCGAGAACGGTCGATACCGGGGCCGAGGGAACGAGGTCAGCGGGAAGAGAGCCAATCGCTCCGATCGCCGCAGGGGTCGCGATCCGGCTCGCCGCCTGCGCGGGATCGGCCGAGGCGTCCCTGGTGACCGGAGTCTGCGCGGAGCCGGCAGTCGGCACGGCCGGCTCCGGAACTGCGACGGCTTCAACCGGTTCGGCGGGGACGGGCGCCTGCGGCACGACGGCGACAGGAGCGGTCACCACCGGGGACGGCAGATCAGTGACCGGCAGCACGGCGACCGGCGGTACGGCCACTGGCACGGGCAGCGCCTCGACCACGGGGGCCACGATATCGGTCACGGGAGCAACGACCCCGAGTACGGGCTCGACGACGCCACCGACGGCGCCGTCCACGATGCCGGTCACCGGCGTGGTGATCCCGGTGACCGTTCCCGTCGGAACGATCTGTCCGACGACGGGCACCTGCGCAAGGGTCCGGTCCACCGTCGTCGTCACGGGTGACAGCACCGAGCCGACAGGCTCCGAGAGAAGCTGGGGCACGCGGGCGGCGACGTCATCGACGAGCGGAAGGACGGGTATCTGCTGCAGACCTGTCGCGGCCACCAGCGGGGCAGCGGTCTCTGTGACAGCAGCGAGGGCGGGAGCCGCCGTCGTTTCGACGACGTCCGTCACGGACCCGAGCAGGCCGCGCTCGGCGGGGAGGTCGGCGGCGGAGGCGCCCGACGCACCTAGGGCCATCCATCCGAGGGCACTGGCGCCGACGAGGAGTGAGAGGCGCACAGAGGTGGCAAGAGACCGACGCTTCCGCATCTTCATCGCACATGCACCCCCAGGCTGAGACCGTGGTGCAACCATAGACCCGCGGAGTGCGGCCTGTAAATGACGGGTTTCACGAAGAAGCCGGTGGTCCGCACAAGCGGACCACCGGCTGTCGATCCCTCGGTGGGGTGTTACGGGGCGAGGATCGCGAGGACCTCGGTCAGCTTCGCGGAAGGGCGCATGATCTGACTGACCTTCGTGACGTCCGGGTGGAAGTACCCGCCGATGTCCGCCGGGCGGCCCTGGACCTCGAGCAACTCGGCCACGATGGTGTCCTCGTTGCCGGTCAGCGCCTCGGCGACGCGCGCGAAGCTCTCGGCCAGCGCCGCGTCCTGCTCCTGCTTCGCCAGCTCCTCGGCCCAGTAGCGGGCGAGGAAGTAGTGGCTGCCGCGGTTGTCGATCTCGCCCACGCGGCGGCTCGGCGACTTGTTCTCGAGCAGGAACGTCCCCGTGGCTCGGTCCAGTGTGTCGGCGAGGACCTGCGCGCGCTCGTTCCCCGTCGTCGTCGCCAGGTGTTCGAAGCTGACCGCGAGGGCGAGGAACTCGCCCAGGCTGTCCCAGCGCAGGTGGTTCTCCCTGACGAGCTGCTGCACGTGCTTGGGAGCGGACCCGCCGGCGCCCGTCTCGAAGAGCCCGCCACCGTTCATGAGGGGCACCACGGAGAGCATCTTGGCGCTCGTGCCCAGCTCGAGGATGGGGAAGAGGTCCGTCAGGTAGTCGCGGAGGACGTTCCCCGTCACCGAGATGGTGTCTTCGCCCTTGCGGATGCGCTCGAGCGTGAACGCGGTGGCGTCGACCGGCGTCATGATCTCGAGCGTCACGTCGTCGGTGTCGTTGGCTGCCAGGTACTCCTCGACCTTCGCGATGAGGTTGGCGTCGTGGGCGCGGCCCTTGTCGAGCCAGAAGACGGCCGGCGTCGCCGAGGCGCGGGCGCGCGTGACGGCGAGCTTCACCCAGTCCTGGATCGCGGCATCCTTGGTCTGGCAGGCGCGCCAGATGTCACCCGGAGCGACGTCGTGCTCGATCAGCACGGCGCCGTCGGCGTCGACGACCTGGACCTTCCCGGCGGCAGGGATCTCGAACGTCTTGTTGTGGCTGCCGTACTCCTCGGCCGCCTGGGCCATCAGGCCCACGTTGGGAACCGTGCCCATGGTGGTCGGGTCGAAGGCGCCGTTCGCGCGGCAGTCGTCGATGACGACCTGGTAGATCCCGGCGTAGCTGCTGTCGGGGATGACGGCGAGCGTGTCCGCCTCCTCGCCGTCCGGCCCCCACATGTGGCCGGAGCTGCGGATCATGGCCGGCATGGAAGCGTCCACGATCACGTCGCTGGGGACGTGCAGGTTGGTGATGCCCTTGTCGGAATCGACCATCGCGATCGCCGGGCCGTCCTCCATGCCCTTGGCGATGAGCTGCTGGACACCCTCGCGTACGTCCTCGGGGAGCTTGTCGAGGCCACCGATGATCGAGGCGAGGCCGTTGTTCGGGCTGAGGCCCGCCGTCGCGAGCTGCTCGCCGTAGGTCTCGAACAGCTCGGGCAGGAAGGCGCGAACCACGTGGCCGAAGATGATGGGGTCCGAGACCTTCATCATGGTGGCCTTGAGGTGGGCCGAGAACAGTACGCCCTCGTCCTTCGCCCGGGCCACCTGGGCCTTGAGGAAGGCGTTGAGGGCATCGGCGCGCAGGACCGTGCCGTCGAGCACCTCTCCCGCCAGCACCGGGAAGGCGCCCTTGAGCTCGGTGACGGTGCCGTCGGTGGCGACGTGCTGGATACTGACGGTCGTCTCGGCGGGGATGACGACGGACTGCTCGTTGGAACGGAAGTCGTCGCTCGTCATGTGCGCCACGTTCGTCTTCGACTCCGGCGTCCAGGCCCCCATGCTGTGCGGGTTCTGGCGCGCGTAGTTCTTCACCGACGCCGGGGCGCGGCGGTCCGAGTTGCCCTCGCGCAGGACGGGGTTGACGGCGCTGCCCTTGACCTTGTCGTACCGCGCGCGGACGTCCTTCTCCTCGTCGGTGGCGGGGTGGTCGGGGTAGTCCGGGAGGGCATAGCCCTGCGACTGCAGCTCGGCGATCGCAGCCTTCAGCTGGGGTACCGAGGCGCTGATGTTCGGCAGTTTGATGATGTTGGCGTCCGGCGTCTTCGCCAGGGCGCCGAGCTCGGCCAGCGCGTCAGCCACCTGCTGGTCCTCGGGGAGGCGGTCGTTGAAGAGCGCGATGATGCGGCCGGAGAGCGAGATGTCCCTGGTTTCCACCTCGACGCCCGCCGTGGACGCGAACGCCTCGATGATCGGCAGGAACGAGTAGGTGGCCAGCATCGGCGCTTCGTCGGTGTGGGTGTAGATGATCTTGGCCATGGGTGGCTTCTCCCTGGTGCTCTTGCGTTGTGCGGTCGGTTGGGGGTTGCCCATCTGCTCTAACCTACCGAGGTCCTTCGGGCATCACCTAACGGTATGCGCCCCGGAACGGCGGCGTTGACGGGCGCGGGTCGCCGCGCGGTGGTGTCCGCCCGGCGACCCGTTGAGGCGTCAGTGGAAGAAGTGACGGGCTCCGGTCAGGTACAGCGAGACCCCGGCCGCGTTCGCCGCGTCGATGACCTCCTGGTCGCGCACCGAGCCGCCCGGCTGGACCACGGCGCGGACGCCGGCGTCGAGCAGGATCTGCAATCCGTCGGCGAAGGGGAAGAAAGCGTCGGACGCGGCGACTGACCCGCGGGCCCGCGCGGTCCCGGCGAGGGAATTGGCCCGCTCGACGGCGAGGCGGCAGGAGTCCACACGATTGACCTGCCCCATGCCCACTCCGACGGACGCGCCGTCGGACGCGAGCAGGATGGCGTTCGACTTCGCGGCGCGGCAGGCCTTCCAGGCGAAGGCGAGGTCCGCGAGGGTCGCCGGGTCGGCAGCCTCACCGGCGACGAGCGTCCAGCGTGCGGGGTCGTCGCCGTCGGCGTCGAGCGTGTCCGCGACCTGCATGAGCACTCCCCCGGACACCTGACGGAACTCGACCGGATTGCGGCCGTAGCCGTCGGGCAGCGTCAGGAGGCGGATGTTCTTCTTCTGCGAGAGGATCTCCACGGCTTCCCCGGAGAAGGAAGGAGCGATGACGACCTCGGTGAAGATGTCCTTCACGGTGGCGGCCATGCGCGCGGTCACCTCGCGGTTCGCGGCGATCACACCACCGAACGCCGACACGGGGTCGCAGGCGTGCGCCTTGGCATGGGCGTCCGCGATCGGATCCTCCGCGTCTGCGCTCCCGACGGCCACACCGCACGGGTTGGCGTGCTTGATGATCGCGACGGCGGGCTCGTCGAAGTCGAAGGCGGCGCGCAGCGCGGCGTCGGCATCGACGAAGTTGTTGTAGCTCATGGCCTTGCCGTGGAGCTGGTCGGCCTGGGCGATGCCGGGCGTGGCTCCCTTCTCGACGTACAGCGCGGCCTGCTGGTGCGGGTTCTCGCCGTAGCGCAGTACCTCGGACCGCTCGAGGGCGAGACCGGCGTACCCCGGGAAGGTGAAGGCTTCTTCGTCCGTGTCGAACTGCTCGGCCGTCCAGGACGCGACGGCGGTGTCGTAGGCCGCGGTGTGGGCGAAGGCGAGCGCGGCCAGCCGGCGTCGTGCCGTGAGATCGAAGCCGCCCTCACCGGCGGCCGTGACGACGTCCGCATACCGCGCGGGGTCCACGACGATCGCGACCGAGGGGTGGTTCTTCGCCGCGGAGCGGACCATGGCGGGTCCGCCGATGTCGATCTGCTCGACGACGGCGTCCGGCTCAGCGCCGGACCGCACGGTCTCGACGAAGGGGTAGAGGTTGACGACGACGAGGTCGAACGCCTCGATGTCGAGCTCGGCGAGCTGGTCGATGTGCTCCTGGCGGCGACGATCGGCGAGGATCCCGGCGTGCACCTTCGGGTGGAGGGTCTTGACCCGGCCGTCGAGCGTCTCCTGGAAACCGGTGACCTCGGACACCTCGGTCACGGGCACGCCCGCTGCGGCGATGCGCTGCGCCGTCGAGCCGGTCGAGACAATGGCGACGCCGGCGCGGTGCAGGCCCTGCGCCAGCTCCTCCAGACCGGTCTTGTCGAACACCGAGATCAGTGCTCGGCGGATGGGGACACGGTCGAGGTGGGTCAGGCTCACGCAGATCTCCGTCACATTGCTTCGCTGGGGGTCGCCCACAAGTGTATAGGTGCCGCTCCCGGCGTCGAATGGAAGGGGCCGCGGCAGCGTTCCTGGCCTGCCGGCGGTGAGCGTCAAGGTGACAGGCCTCGCGCCGGGCTTCTCTCACCGGGTCTCGCGTCGAGAGGGCAGAAAAGACCGATGAATACGTCGTCCCCCGGTCTTTTCTGTCCTCTCGTCCTGGCGAACGTCGTAAGGGAGCCACACGGAAATCGCCGGCGTCGGTGCCGCGGGTCACGCTCGCAGCGCCAGCGCCTGCCGGATCCGCTCCAGCCCGTCGTCGCGGCCGGCGCCTAGATGTCTCTTCGTGAAGCGCAGCACGATCCATCCGAGTGCCCGCAGGCGGTCGTCACGCTCGATGTCCCGCGCCCACTGCCGAGGGTCGGTGAGGTGGTGTTCCCCTTCGTACTCGAGGGCGATGCACCGCGCGCGGTACTGCAGATCCGGTCGCGACACACGCCGCCCAGCGCTGTCCAGGATCCACTGGTTCACCTCTGGTTCGGGTAGTCCTGCGTCGGTGATGAGCAACCGGAGCAGGCTCTCCGGCGCGGAGTCGACTCCCGATCGGAGGAGCGGCAGCGCCTTTCGCGCGGTAGCCAGTCCCCGCGCGCCCGATCGCCGGGCAAGGACTGCCGCCAGCGCCTCGACGCTGCTGAGAGGGTCCGGTGCGTTGATGGCTGCGGGCCGCCGCGGAGCATCCCATCGGCGAAGCAGCGCGTCACCCAGTGCGACGAGTTCCGGAACTGGAAGTGTCGCGGCCAGGTCGCACCAGGTGCGTTCGGGCGAGGTGAGCGGCACCCCGTACGCCGTGGCGACGTCGCCCGGGCCCAGCCTCGCGACGTGACCCACGACGCCGGACCTGCGCGGCCGCGAGCACCCCGTCGATCGGGTGAGATGCAGGAGTCCATCCACCGATCGGCGTGGAAGCGGCAGCCCCCACAGGACCGCAGCCGTCTGGTGGCTCGCGACCGTGCCCGGCGTCAGCGCTGCGAGGCAGGCGACGACGTCGGACAGATCGGCGGGTGCAGCATCGAGAACACGGAGGCTCCGTGTCGTGCGCCGGTAGTGGGAGCGGCGGAGCACACTGGCGGGGATCCCGAGGTCGCGGGCAGCCTCCACCGAGAAGCACCGCGTCGAGGTCAGGTTCAGCAGGGCCGTTGCTTAAGGATCCGTCGGCATCGCCCCATAGTGCGCCCGCGCACCGGAGCATCGACGTTCTCCACAGGGTCGGCCCAGTGATCGCCCGTCGAGAGGGCATAAATTACCGTCACAAGGGGCCATCGGCGGTCACGTCTGTCCTCTCGGCCCAGCCGCGGGCCCGGACAGCACCGGCCCGGGGCAAGGAACGACGTCGGCCATCGTCGAGAGGGCAGACATGACCGGCACAAGGGGTCATTGGCGGTCACGTCTGTCTTCTCGGCCCAGCCGCGGGCCCGGACAGCACCGGCCCCAGGCAAGGAACGAGGTCGGCCATCCGGCGGCCCGCTCCCACCGGCGGCGGTACAGTTTCTGCAGTATCCGGCCCCTCCACGAAGGCATCATGAGCATCAATACGCAGCTCCCCACCGGCGACCAGGTGGTGCAGGATCTTCCCTGGCGCTGGAAGGTCCAGGGGAAGATCTTCCTCATCGGCGGCCTCGGCTTCATGTTCGACGCGTGGGACGTGACCCTCAACGCCTATCTGATCCCCCTGCTGATCGGCGACTGGGGCCTGACGTCCGGCCAGTCGGCGTGGATCGCCACCTCGAACCTGATCGGGATGGCCGTCGGCGCTTTCGCGTGGGGGTCGGTGGCCGACCTCATCGGCCGGAAGCGGGCCTTCACCCTGACGCTGCTCGTCTTCTCGGTCTTCACCGTCCTCGGTGCCTTCTCCCCGGACATCGTGTGGTTCTGCATCTTCCGGTTCCTCGCCGGGTTCGGCCTGGGCGGCTGCATCCCGGTGGACTACGCGCTGGTCGGGGAGTTCACGCCGCGGCGCCAGCGCGGGCGCGTCCTGACGGCGATGGACGCCTGGTGGCCCATCGGCGCCTTCCTCTGCGGCGTGGTGACGACGGCGGTCGTGGCGCAGACGGGTGAGTGGCGCTACGCGATGCTCGTCATGGTGCTCCCCGCCCTCCTCGTGTTCTGGGTACGGCGCGGGGTGCCCGAATCCCCTCTCTACCTCGTCCAGCGGGGACGGCGCGAAGAGGCGCGGGCCGTCATCGACGAGCTCGTGGCCCGGACGGGAGGCGGGCAGCGCGAGTGGCGCCTGCCCGAGCCCGAGGAGACACCGAAGCTCTCGATCGGCAGCATCTCCGGGCAGCTGACGGGCCTGTGGCGGTACAACTGGCGCATCACCCTGACCGCCTGGAGCCTCTTCCTCACGATCCTGCTGGTCTACTACGGCGCACTGACCTGGATGCCGCGCATCCTCATCGCCTCCGGCTACGCGCAGTCCGTCGCCTTCATCACCACCACGTTCATGACCGGAGTCGGCTTCCTCGGCGTGATCGCGGCCGCGCTGCTGGTGGAGCGCGTGGGCCGCAAGTGGCTGCTCGCGATCACGGGCCCCGGGTCCGCGGCGCTCCTCGTGGTGTTCGCGCTCACGCTCGACCTGCCCGCGGTCGCGACAGCATGGCTGCTGGCCTTCGGCTTCGTGGTGCAGGTGGCCATCCCCGTGCTCTACACGTACGTGTCGGAGCTGTATCCGACCGACCTGCGGGGCAGCGGGTTCGGCTGGGCCTCGACCATCTCGCGCATCGGGGCCGGTCTGGTCCCGCTGATCTTCGGCAGCCTCCTCTGGCCCTACCTCGGCCTGCCGCTCACCTTCGCGCTGACGGGCGGCCTGGTGCTGCTGGCGGTCCTCTTCATGGCGTTCAACGCCCCCGAGACCCGCGCCGCCACACTTCCCTGACGGGCGGCCTGGTGCTGCTGGCCGTCCTCTCCATGGCGTCCAACGCCCCCGAGACCCGCGACGCCACACTTCCCTGACGGGCGGCCGATCCTTGCAGGCAGGAGGCTGCCACCCGCGCGGGTGGCAGCCTCCCGTCGTCGTGATCAGGCCTCGGGAAGTTCCGCGTCCGGCGTCTCCTCGAGCGACGCGACCTTCCACGCGCCGTCGTCGAACCGGACGGTCGCCGTGTAGATGGTGCCCTCCGGCGTGAAGGGGCGCTGCTCGGCGACGGAGCCGTCCTCGACGAACTCGGTGTAGGCGTCGGGGTTCACCGGGATCAGGGCGGTGACCTCCGCTCCTTCGACGACCTCCTCCTCGGGCGCGGTGAGGAGGACGTTCTCGACCTTGGGCTGGCCACCGAGGACCCAGCCGCCGTCGTCGTACACGCCCTGCAGCCGCTCCGCCTCCGCCTGCTCGGAGGCGGCGCCGTCGAGCTGCTCGAGCATCGCCGCGGCGTCCCCGGTCTGCAGGACGTAGGCCTTCAGGTCGAAGTAGTAGTAGAGGAACGCACGGGCGCCGTCGGCGGTGGGCTCCCCCACGAGGTCGTTCGTCGCTGGCCGCTCGATGTTGACGGCGGCCGCGGAGGAGCTGGCCGGCGAGGGGCGGGTGTCCGCGGAGGCGGCGGGTGCCTGCTCGGCGGTTCCGGCGCACCCGGTGAGGGCGAGCAGGGTGATGGCTGCGGCCACGGTGCGGCGCGTGCTGTTCATGATGGTCCTGTCGGAAAGGGGAAAGTAGCCTTAGGCACCTTATCGCGCACAGCGCTGGAGATAAGTTTCACGTAATTTGCGCCCAAGGATTGACTCCCCCTGTGACGTGGGACACGCTGGTTCCACCCCACGAAGGAGACCCTGTGAGACCCCGCCACGCCACCGTCGTCGTGCTGACCGCCCTCGTCGCCGGTTCGATCACGACACTGCCCGCCGCCGCCGCCCCGAAGGAGCCCGGGAATCCCCCGGTCACCGCCCAGCACTCCCTCCGCACCGCCGTCACCGACGAGAACTTCTACTTCGTCATGGCCGACCGCTTCCAGAACGGCAGCACAGCCAACGACGACGGCGGGCTGGGAGCCGATCCGTCGGTGTCCGGCTTCGACCCCACCCGCAAGGGCTACTACAACGGCGGAGACCTCCAGGGCCTGCTCCAGGAGCTCGACTACATCCAGGGCATGGGCACCACGTCCATCTGGCTCACCCCGAGCTTCAAGAACCGTGCTGTCCAGCCCGAGGACAACTCCGCGGGCTACCACGGCTACTGGATCACCGACTTCACGCAGATCGACCCGCACCTCGGCTCCAACGAGGACCTCAAGGCCCTCATCGACGCCGCCCACCAGCGCGGGATGAAGGTCTACTTCGACATCATCACCAACCACACCGCGGACGTGATCGCGTACGACGCCGGCGAACGGGCGCCCTACGTCTCGAAGGACGAGGTGCCCTACCGCGACGCCGAGGGCAACGCGTTCGACGACCGCGACTATGCCGGTACCGACACGTTCCCGGAGCTCGACCCGGCAACCTCCTTCCCCTACGTCCCGGTGGTCCCCGAGGCCGACAAGGACCTCAAGGTACCCGCATGGCTCAACGACACGACGCTCTACCACAACCGTGGCGACACGACCTTCGCCGGTGAGGACTCCTTCTACGGCGACTTCTTCGGCCTCGACGACCTCGCCACCGAGAACCCGCGCGTGGTCGACGGCATGATCGACATCTACAAGACCTGGATCGCGGACTTCGGCGTCGACGGGTTCCGGATCGACACCATGAAGCACGTCAACGACGAGTTCTGGCAGGCCTTCGGCCCCGAGGTGCTCACCTACGCCCAGGAGCAGGGCAAGGACGAGTTCTTCATGTTCGGCGAGGTCTTCGACACCACCAAGTCCTTCACCTCGCAGTTCACCACGCGCAACAGGATGCAGTCCGTCCTCGATTTCCCCTTCCAGGCGGCAGCCCGCGGCTACGCATCGCAGGGTGCCCCGGCATCAGACCTCGAGACCTTCTTCGCGGGTGACGACTGGTACACCGACGCCGACTCCAACGCGTACAGCCTGCCCACCTTCCTCGGCAACCACGACATGGGGCGGATCGGCGGCTTCATCGCGGCCGACAACCCGGGCGCCGCCGAGGACGAGCTGCTGGCACGGGACACACTCGCCCACGAACTGATGTACTTCTCCCGCGGCAACCCGGTGATCTACTACGGCGACGAGCAGGGCTTCACCGGACCGGGTGGCGACCAGGACGCCCGCCAGACGCTGTTCGCGAGCCAGGTCGGCGAGTACCTCGACGACGACCTCCTCGGCACCGACGCCACCCACGCGACCGACAACTTCGACACCACCCATCCGCTCTACCGGGGCATCGCGGCGCTGGCCGATGTGACGGCGGAGCATCCGGCCCTGCGCGACGGCGCCCACCAGCACCGGTACGCCTCGGACGGCCCGGGTATCTACGCGTTCTCCCGCACCGATGCGACGGACCAGCGCGAGTACGTGGTGGCACTGAACAACAGCACCGAGCCGAAGACGGCCGCGATCCCCACCTACGCGGGCAAGCGCTCCTTCGGCCTCGTCTACGGCGACGCGGCGAAGCGCGTGCGGTCCGCCGCTGACGGCACCCTCAGCGTCACCGTCCCCGCGCTGTCTTCCGTGGTCTACGAGCTCTCGGGGAAGATCCCGAACTCCAAGGCCGCGCCGGCCATCAGACTGCAGCAGCCGGCACCCGCCGCCGAGGACAACGGCCGCATGAGGGTGGCCGCCGACGTCGCCGGTTCCTCGTTCTACGAGGTCACCTTCGAGGCGCGGACACCAGGATCGGGCTGGACGAACATCGGCACGGACGACAACGCGCCCTACAGCGTCTACCACGACACGAGCGCCCTGCCCGCAGGATCGGCCGTGGAGTACCGCGCCGTGGTCCTCGACAACGCACGCCACACCCGGACCTCGACGACGGCGCCGGCCACCGTGCCGCAGCCGCGGCTGACGATGGGCCTGCCCGCCGAGGGCACACAGGTACAGGGTGACGTCGAGGTGACCGCCACCGCGAGCCCGGAGAACTCCGACTACGCCGTGACGCTCGAACGCAGCATCGCGGGCGGGGACTGGGCAGCGATCGGCACCGATGACTCGTCACCGACCTACACCGCGGTCGACGATCTCGCCGCACTGGACCTCGCGGAGGGCACCCAGGTGCAGTACCGGGCGGTGCTCGGCACGTCGGTGAGTGACGTCAGGACCGTGACCGTCGGCTCCCTGGTGGACCAGCCGGGCACCGTGGCGGTCGCCGGCAGCCTCGACTCCGAGCTCGGCTGCGGGGACGACTGGGATCCCGCCTGCGACGAGGCGCAGATGACGTTCGACGACGCCACGCAGACCTGGGTCCTCGAGGTCGCAGACCTGCCGGCCGGGTCCTACGAGTACAAGGCGGCACTCGATCGGAGCTGGACCGAGAACTACGGCGCCGGCGGAGCCTTCGACGGCGCCAACATCGCCCTCACGCACCCGGGCGGTCCGGTCACCTTCGTCTACGACCACCGGAGCAAGGTGATCGGCACGCGCTGACCGTCCCGCACGGCGGCAGGAGCACGGCCGGGGCCCTCGGGTCCCGGCCGTCCCCGTGTGCACCGACGCCCTCCCTCGGGGGCCTTCCCGAACGGGGTGCCCGACGACGAGCGGCTCGGGCTCGCGGCCCGCAGGTGGAACACGGCCGCGTCGAACCCGGCGTGCCGGCGGACACGGCGAACCGTCGGCTCCGAGCGGCACCTGAAGCGGTGGCCCGAGGAGCTCCTGCCGGAGCGTCCCGGTGTACCCGCCGACCTGGCGCGCAGGCAGCAGGAGGCCGATCGGGCGGTGGCCCCGGGGTGTCCTAGAGCCAGTCGTTCCGCTTGAAGGTCCACCACAGTCCTACGCCCATCGCCGCCATCAGCAGGAGGGCAAAGGGGTAGCCGAGCAGCCAGTGCAGCTCGGGCATGACGTCGAAGTTCATGCCGTAGATCGAGGCGATCAGGGTCGGCGCGAAGAGGATGGCCGCCCAGGAGGAGATGCGCTTGACCTCCTCGCCCTGGGTGAGGGAGGTCTCCGTGAGCCGGGTCATCTCCTCGTTCTGGCGCTGCGCCACGAGTGTGGAGTGGACGGTCAGCGCATTCTGCAGCAGCGTCCGGAAGGTGTTGATGCGCTCGACGACGCGGATCACGTGGTCCTGCACGTCGCGCAGGTTGCGGCTGAGCTCGGCGTCCATCTGGTACTTGTCCGAGCCCCGGAGCAGCAGGTCCATCATGCTCTGCAGCGGTTGCGCGGCACGCTGGAAGAGGATCACCTCGCGGTGCAGCTCGTAGATGCGCCGTGACACGTCCGGCGCTCCCCCGAACAGCTCGTTCTCGATCTCGTCGATGTCGTTCTCCAGACCCAGCACCACCGGCTCGTACTCGTCCACCACCTGGTCCAGCAGGGCGTAGAGCACGGCCTGGGGGCCGGTTCCGAGGAGTTCGGGGTCCGCTTCGAGGCGGCGGCGCACGATCCCGAGGTCCGGCGATTCGGCGTGGCGGATCGTCACCACGAAGTCGCGGCCGATGAAGACGTGCAGTTCGCCGAACTCCACCTTCTCCTCCGCGTCGAGGTAACGGGCCGGCCGGAGGACGACGAACAGGGTGTCCTCGTAGCGTTCGAGCTTGGCGCGCTGGTGGCCGTTGGTGGCGTCCTCGACGGCCAGCGGGTGCAGGCCGAACTCGGCGGCCACAGCGCTGATCTCCGCGGCCTCGGGACGGTAGAGGCCGATCCAGCCCATACCGCCGCTGTCCCGCATGAGCTCGAACGTCTGGTCGAGGGTCTCGGGGTTGATGCGCTTCCGGCCGTCGACGTAGACGGCGTTGGCAACGAGTGGCACCTCAGGCACCCACCGTGTCGTCGGAGGCCGGTCCTCCGGTGTCGGCGTCGGCGGCGAGCGAGCGCAGCGTCTCGATCAGCAGCGCGCGCTCCGCCACCTTGATGCGCTCGTGCAGGGTCTCCTCGGTGTCACCGGGCAGGACGGGGACGGCGGTCTGGGCCAGGATGGGTCCCGTGTCCACGCCGGCGTCCGCGATCATGACCGTGCAGCCCGTGACCTTGACCCCGTAGGCGAGCGCGTCGCGCACGCCGTGGGCACCGGGGAAGCTCGGCAGGAGTGCGGGGTGCGTGTTCAGGTAGCGGTTCGGGAAGCGGTCGAGGAAATACTGGTCGACGATCCGCATGAAGCCCGAGGACACCACGTAGTCCGGCTCGTGGGCCGCGACGGCCTCGGTCAGCGCCCGGTTCCAGCCGGACCGTTCGGCGTGGCTCCGGAAGTCCACCTCGAAGGTGGGGATGCCGGCGTCGGCTGCCCGTCGCACCCCGCCCGTGCCGGGACGATCGGCACCCACGGCGGCGATGGTGATGTCCAGGGATCCGGCCCGGACGGCGTCGATGACGGCTTGCAGGTTCGATCCGGTGCCGGAGACGAGGACGACGATGCGCATGGCTCAACCTTAGGGTCTGGCCTCGCCTAGGGTTGAACCATGGCAACGGAGCGACGATGACGCAGCACGGCAAGGGACAGCGGGGCGCGGGCCCGTCGGGAACCGGGGGGACGGGGCACGACGGCGGCGCGGCCGGTGCCATGGCGTCCGCCCAGCTCTGGCTCCGGCTCTTCCTGCTGGCCCTCCTCCTCGGCGTGCTGACCAGCAGCCTCGTACTGCCGTGGAAGGTCCTCACGCTCGTGCTCTCGCTCTTCGCGCTGGCGGCCGGCGTCGTCGCGCTCGTCAAGGCGATCAGGCTCAAGCTGCCGAGGCTCGTGGTCCTCGCCACCTCGATGGGGCTCGCAGCCGCGCTCTTCCTCGCCGCCGGCACAGCCGCCTCGGTACTGCTCTGGTCCGTGACCAGGACCTACGAGGACTGCATGGCGCGCGCCCTCACCCTGCAGGCCCAGGAGGAATGCCAGGACGGGCTGCAGCGGCTCGACGGCCTGGGCTGAGCACGGGCGGGCTCAGCGGCGGCGCGGTTCCCGCTCGAGCAGGGGCCCGACGGCGTGGCCCAGAAGCGCTCCCACCGCCACCTCGGCGGCCAGCCACAGACCGACGACGAGCGGGTCCGGGCCGAGGTCCGTGAACCGCCCGAGCCCGAGCGAGGCCCGCGACAGCAGCGCCACGACCGCACCACCAAGACCCGCGGTGATGCCGATCAGCACCGCGAGCGCCAGGGTGGACGCCGTCGCGGTGAGCCAGCGGCGGGGACTGTGGAGGACGAGCCATTCGTCGAAGTGGTTCTCGCCTTCCCGGAAGAACCACCATCCCGCGAGGAGTCCTGCGAGGACGGGGATCGCGAGGGCCGCGTAGCCGTACTCGAGCGTTCCGGCCGGCAGTGCCCCCAGGATCGGCAGGGCGGGCAGCGGCCCGACAGCGCTGCCGAGCGGCGTGAGGGAGCTGCCCGTGCCGAGGGCGAATCCTGCCCCCGTGGACCAGGACATGGTCCAGACAGCGAGGTTGGGCAGGAGCCCGAGCTGGAACAGGGTCACCACGGAGGCGCCGGCGATCCCGCCGTCGAGCCGTTCGTAGACGGCCGCGATGCCCGCCCAGCTGAGGCCGATCGCCACCGCGAGGAGTGCCGCGGAGAGGGACAGGGCCACCAGCACGGCCAGGAACCCGGAGCGGAGGACCGACCAGGCGTAGGAACCGGCCCAGCGGGAGTGCTGGCTCGTCCGCCCGACCCAGGCGGCGAAGTCCACCCCCACGAGGCGGCTCCAGGCCCCCGCCTCGCGGTAGGCGCCCGTGATCAGCCCGATCCCTGCGGCGACCGGGGGGATCAGCGCGCCGGCAGCCAGTGGCGCGGCGGCATCAGGGGTGGTGGACAGGTACGCCACCCCGGCCCCGATGGCCGCGTAGGTGAGGAGCGCACCGAGCAGTGCCTGCCAGAGCTGGTCCGTGTAGGAGGCGCGGGCTAGCCGGCGCCCGGCCCGCCAGGCCAGCAGCAGGGGGATGAGGACGAGCCCGAGCGGCACCACGTGCAGCAGTCCCGCCATCGCCCGGTCCCCCGCGACGCCGGCCGGGAACTGCAGGACCAGGGGCACCCCGTGCATCACGAGCCAGCCCTGGCCGGCGAGCCGCGCGGCGGATTCGGGGCTGCGGTCGGCGAAGCCCCCGGTCAGCCACACCGCGGCGACCGGGAGCACGACGAGCAGGGCCGAGATCACGGCGGCCTGCCCGAGCTCGAACACTCCCTGCAGCCACAGGGGCATGGGAAGGGCACGGGGTTTGGTGGGGAGTTTCATCACCTCCAATGGTGCCACCGGCGGGTGTCGCGGCCGGCGAGCGACGCGGAGCGGTCCGGGGTTGCACGGGCCGGCAGGCGGGCCCGTACCTCAGCCGAGGATGTCCACGAGCCCCTTGATGACGGCGAGGCCCGCGCCGATGAAGGCGATGACGACGACGAAGAGCCGGGCCTGATCGTCGCGGACGAACCGGGCGAGCTTCTCCCCCGTGAAGATGCCCGCCACGATCACCACCCCGATAGCGATCCACATCCAGGGCGCCAGCACGGGCGCCTGGGACGGATCGAGCAGCAGCTTGGCGACGAGCGTGACGGTGCCGATGCACACGAAGAACGGCTGAAGCGTCGCTGCGAACTGCCGCTGCGGCCACCGCGACAGCAGGGCGTAGGCACTGACCGCCGGGCCGCCGACGCCCGCCATCGAGTTGGTGAGCCCCGCGGTGAAACCGGCGACGACCTTAGGGGGGTTGCCGCGCACCACCACGTCGGAACGCTGCAGCACCAGCGAGATGGTCAGTGCCACGAGCACCACCGCGCCCACGGTGACGGACAGGGGCGCCGAGGGGACGGCGACGGCGAGGAAGGACCCGGGGACGGATCCGAAGAGCGAGGGGACGACGAGCCAGCGGAACATGCTCCAGTCGATGTCCCTCCACACGCGGCCCACGATGATCGCGGAGGACACCACTCCGCAGATGTTCACCAGCAGGACGCCCGCGTGCGGTCCCAGGATGATGACGAGGAACGGGGCGATCAGGAGGGCGAACCCGAGCCCGGCGATGCGCTGCGCCACGGCCCCCACGAGGATGGAGGCGAGCACGATGAAGAAGATGCCAAGAGTCACCCCAGTTACAGTACGCCGGGGCAACCAAGGGCCGCGCTGCCGGGGGTAGCCTGAGGGCATGACGGCTCTCACCACGGCGCTCGCGACGGCGGACTGGCGCCACCGCGTCTTCGGCCTCTACGACGACGTCCGGGAACGCGCCGCGACGGAGTCCCCCGAGGCGGCGCACACGCTGTGGCGGATGGGCCGCGACGTCCTGTTCCGGGACCACCCCGCGTCGGCGCTCTCGGCGTCCGCGAAGGAGTCCTTTCCGGGACTCGAGATCGCGCCCTACGACCCGGCGTTCCGGTTCGAGGCGCCCGTGGACGACGACGGCGCGGGCGAGGTCATGGACGTGGCGACCGGTACCGACGGCGTCGTCCCCTTCCGCCGTCTCGGGACGCTGACCCTGCCAGGCCTCGGCCGGCTGGCCCTGTGGAAGCTCGCCTCCTACGGCGGCGGTCTCTTCCTCCCCCTGCGCGACGGTACGGCGGGCAGGCCCGGCGGCACCTACGGCGGCGGGCGCTACGTCCTCGACACGGTCAAGGGTGCGCACCTCGGCGAGGGACGCACTCCGGGCAGCCTCGTGGTGGATCTCAACTTCGCCTACAACCCCTCGTGCGCCTACGACGAGGCCTGGGCCTGTCCACTGCCCGGGCCGGACAACCGGCTGACGGACGACGTGCCGGTGGGCGAGCTCTACCGCGCCTCCTGACGGTTCCCCCGCCCCGGCGTCGGCGTCCGGATCGACACCGTCGCGCGCCACCCGGGGGCACGGATCGCACCGGGGACATACGTCGAAGGAGTGGGGCGAGCAGACGGACCCGGCGCAGAAGGCTGGACTGCGCCTCCCGGGAGGGGTAGGGTGCCCATCCGCATCCAGGCCCTGCCGTCAGGCCCTATCATGGGAGCGAACCCACTCCAGGAGGATCCGATTACCGACATCGCTGCCCAACACGACATCTACTTCGGTGCACCCGAACCGGAGAATGAAGCCGAGATCCTCGAATCGGCGTCTCGCGCGGCGGTGGCCCGCTTCGAGGGCCGCTCGGACATCACCACCATCAAGCGGCGCTTCACCCTCATCAACCAGGACCGGACACCGCACCAGGCCATGGTCGAGGACCTCCTCTTCATCCGCGCCGCACTCGACGACGCCGGCATCGGGTTCCTCCTCGTCCGGGGCAACGACCAGCGGCCCGTCATCGCCGTCGACCTCGCCGACCGGGAGCGACTGCGCGCGGCCCTGGTCGAGGCGTGCCGCGACGAGCCCTTCTACTCGCGCACCGTGGACACCAAGCGCCGCACCACGCTCCTGGTGAGTGACGGCGAGCTCTCCAAGAGCGGCAAGGCCCGAATCTTCCGCCTCTTCCGCCCCCGGATCGAACCGCTCGGCGGGCTCGCCTACGGCCCCTCCGCCGGCGTGCAGATCGAACTGTGGGCGCTCGGCGAGACCGCAATCGAACTGCCCGTGGAGAACTCCCTGACCCGCCGGACCCTGCCTGCGGCCGAGGTGGTGCGCGGCGAGGTGGAGCGCCACGGCCACACCTGGCCGACCATCGACAACATGTTCGCCGATCACGCCACGGACATCGACTTCGACGTCGACCTCGTCTTCTCCTGGGTGGACGGCAGCAGCCCCGAGTACCGGGCCGCCCGGGCAGCGCGCATGCAGGGGGTCGTTGTGGGTGAGGGCGACGACCACGAGGCCCGCTTCCGCCAGATCGACGAGCTGAAGTACGCGCTCCGGTCGGTCTACATGTTCGCGCCGTGGGTCCGGCGGATCTTCATCGCGACGGACTCGGACCGGCCCGCGTGGCTCGCCGACCATCCCTCGGTGACGCTCGTCCGCTCGGAAGAGCACTTCAAGGACCCCTCGGTCCTCCCCACCCACAACTCGCAGGCCGTCGAGGCCCAGTTGCAGCACATCCCGGGCCTCTCGGAGTACTTCCTCTACTCCAACGACGACATGTTCTTCGGCCGGCCCGTGGCACCGGACATGTTCTTCTCCCCCGGCGGTGTCACCAAGTTCATCGAGGCGGACACGAGGATCGGCCTCGGCGAGAACGACGCCGAACGCAGCGGCTTCGAGAACGCCGCCCGGGTCAACCGGCGCCTGCTGCACGAGCGCTTCGGCCGGATCACGACGCGCCACCTCGAACACACCGCCGCGCCGCTGCGCAAGAGCGTCCTCCTGGAGATGGAGACGGAATTCGCCGCGGAGTTCGAGGCGACGGCGGCGTCCCGGTTCCGCGCCAAGGACAATATCTCCGTCACCAACTCGCTCTACCACTACTACGCGCTGCTCACGGGCCGTGCCGTCACGCAGGAGCTGGCCCGCGTCCTCTACGTGGACACCACGCAGCGCTCCGGGCTGAAGAGCCTGAACAAGATGCTCGACAAGCGCAACCACGACTTCTTCTGCCTGAACGACGGCAGTTTCCCCGAGGTCGAGGCGGAGGAACGTGCCCATCTGGTCACGGACTTCCTCGAGAAGTACTTCCCGGTCAAGGCTCCCTGGGAGATCTAGTCCTCCGGGCAGGGCGCCTCTGCCGCGTGGAACACTGGCGCCATGCAGACCTTCCTGCCGTATCCGGACTTCGGGGCGAGCGCACGGGTCCTCGACCAGGCGAGGCTCGGCAAGCAGCGGGTCGAGACCCTGCAGGCCCTCCGCGCCCTCGTGATCCCCGACTACGGGTGGCGTCGGCATCCCGCCATCCGGATGTGGATGGGGCACGTGCCTGCCCTCACGCTGTACGGGCTCGCGATGGTGTCCGAATGGGTCTCCCGCGGCCACGCGGACTCCACGCACCGCCTGATCCTGGAGTTCGCGCCGCACGTGCTCGAGGACCCCGATGTGCCGATGCCTCCCTGGCTGGGTGAAGCCGCACTCCACGTGAGCCACCGCTCCAACCTGATCCAGAAGGCCCCGGAGATCTACCGCAGCCGGTTCCCCGGCACTCCGGAGGACCTCCCGTACCTGTGGCCGGAACCTGACGTGGAACGCATCCCCACCGAACCCGAGGGCCGGCGGCTGTGGGTCTGGCGGGCGGCGTCCCACCCGCCGGAGGGTGATGCGACCCTGCTCATGCCCGCCGATCCCCCGGGCGGACGGGCTGCGCCGAAATGGGAGCGCCAGCTCCACACCTTCGAGGAGGCGGTGGAGGACGGCGACGCCGTGGCGATCGCCGACCCGGACGGCGAGCACTTCCGGACGGGGCACGTGGGCCCCGTGCTCATGCACGAGGACGGGCTGATCCGTGCCGCCCGGCTCAGCGGCTGGCTGCGCCGCTCGGACATCGAACCGCCCGCGCTGCTGCAGGACCCCAGGACCCTGTTCAGTGTGGGTCTTCCTGCCTCGCTGGGCTGAGCCGACGGCCGGCCTGCTGGTCGAGTCATCGGCTGGGCGCTCGCCGGGACGGCCACCCGGGCAGACGGCCGCGCACGCCGCCGGTCAGGCGGAGGTGAGGTGCCGGGTGCGGCCGCCCTCGGCGATGACCACGCCGTGCGCCTCGAGCCGCCGTCGTGTCTCCTCGCGGGGGACCACCTCACCGACGGAGGCGTGGCGGCCCGCGGGCACCACCGAGTGGACGATCGTCTCCTCGTACACGTGCACGAGGTTGTAGGACTGGGCGCCGTCCCGCCCGCGCGATCCGCCGCCGTCGAACAGCAGGTCCTGGGTGTAGCAGGTGGCACTGGCCACCGAGACCGGCACGCCGGCGAACATCGCCGTGGTCGAGTAGTGCAGGTGCCCGGCGAGGATGGTGCGGACATCCGAGCCGCGGACCACCTCCGCGAGCGAACGCTGGTCCCGGAGCTCCACGAGCACCGCGAGATCCTGCACGCTCGGGACAGGCGGATGGTGGAGGGCCAGGATGGTGCCGTGCGGAGCAGGTACCACGAGCTCGCGCGCGAGCCAGCGGAGCTGCTCGTGGCTGAACTCGCCGTGGTGGTGGCCGGGGACGGTGGAGTCCATCGTGATGATGCGGAGCCCGTCGATGAAGTGCACCGCGTCCACGGGTGCCCCCGCCCCGGCCGAGGGTTCCTCGTCGAGCAGCCTCCGGCGGAAGGCCGCGCGGTCGTCGTGGTTCCCCATCGCCCAGATGACCGTGGCGCCGAGGCGGGCGGCTGCTGGATCGACGATGGCGCGGAGCTTCGCGTAGGCGCCCGGCTCGCCCTTGTCCGCGAGGTCCCCCGTGAACACGATGGCCTGCGGCCGTGCCCCTGACTGCTCGAGGTCCTCGAAGACCTCGCGGAGCCGGAGTTCGCTGTCCACCGCGCCGTAGAGGGGCGCATCACCCCCGAGCAGGTGCGTGTCGCTCATGTGGAGGATGAAGTGCTGATGCCGGGGGTGTTCTGCAGTCCGGGGGACCATGAAACCTACTCCGATAGCCGATGGGTCTCGCTCGCTGCTTGTCATCAAAGCAGAGCCGCCGGCGAAGATCGTGAACTCAGCGCGGCAGGTCGAGAAACATTGTGGAAACTTGCATCGATCCGGCCCGGTGAGTTTGAGCTTCAACCGAAGTGCGGTTCACTGGGCAGGAGGGGCATATCGAGGTCGAGGGAGATGCCGAGGGTGACACCTCCTGAACGGAACATCCAGCTGGACGCACTGCCCGACGTGGTGCTGTGTGAACGCGCGACCGACGGCGACACCGCCGCGTTCGAGGTGCTCGCGCGCCGCTACGGTCCGATGATGCGCGGCTACGCGGTCCGCCTGACCGGTTCGACGGCGGACGCGGACGACGCCGTCCAGGAGACCCTGATCCACGCGTGGGACCACCTCGGGGAACTCCGCGACGGCTCCGTGGTCAAGTCCTGGCTCATGCGGATCTGCGGCAGGCGGAGCATCGACATCGTGCGGCGCCGGCGCGAGCACGCCGACGCCGATTCCCTCGCCGAGGTCTCGGACAGCTCCCCCACCCCCGAGAGCGCCACGATCTCCGGGTCGGGGCTCGACGCCCTCGCCCGCTCCCTCGAGGCACTGCCCGCCGAGCAGCGCCAGTGCTGGGTCCTCAAGGAGATGGGCGGTCTCTCCTACGACGAGATCGCGGAGCAGCTCGGCCTGACCAGCGAGAGCGTCCGAGGACGCCTCGCCCGGGCCCGCGCTAGGCTGATGAGGGACATGGAGGGGTGGCGATGAGCGAGGACGACACGCGCGGGGTCGGCGATCACTCCCCCGCGGACGACTGCGGCCACTCCATCGACGAGCTCGCCGACTACCTGGCCACCGGCAGCTCGCCCTACGAGGGGCACTACCGGCAGTGTCCCCAGTGCCAGTCGGGCCTCGCGAGCCTCCGCTCGCTCGGGGACCTGACGCGGTCGCTCGCGGAGGACGACGCCCGCATCGCCGCCGAGTCCGACGGCTGGCTGCAGGACATCCTCTCCAACCTCCGGCTGGAGACCCGTGCCGGCCGCTCCATCCCGGTCGCCTCGGACGATCCCGATGACGGCCTCTCGGAGACAGAGGGTGCCGTCGTCGCCCTCATCCGGCGGACCGGCGACGGCATCGACGGCGTGACCATCGGCAAGTGCCGCCTGCACGGCGACATCACCGAGCCCGGTGCGCAGACCCGCGTGGAGCTCAGTGTCACGGCCCTGCACGGGTATCGCCTCCCCACCCTCGTGGACGCGCTGCGCTCCGCCGTCGCCGAGGCGCTCACCACCCACACCGAGCTCGATCTCCAGGGAGTGGACATCACGGTCACCGACCTGTTCGGGACCGATGGCGCCGGAGAGGACCAGCCATGACCACCGACCTCCCGGACCTCGCCCGCGCGATCGAGGCGCAGGTCATGGCGACCGAGGGTGTCGCGGGCCTCTATCCCCCGCACTCCGCCCTCCGCACCATCCTCGAGGCGGGCCGTGCCCGCACGGTGGCCGCCACGGACGGGGAGGGACTCGTGGGACTCCGGGAGGAGGCCGGCACCCTCGTGGTGCACATCCGCTTCGCCGGGCTGTCCGAGTATCCGGGCCCTGCGCTCGTGCGGCGCGTCGCGACCGCCGTCCGGCACGCCCTCGGTGACCGGGCGGAGGGTGCGGAAGTGCGCGTCCAGCTCTGCGCCTTCATGGCCGGTGCGGACCTCCCCGACGTCGCGGGCACCCCTGGGGCCGGTGGTGTCGCCGGACCCCCCGGACAGGACTAGCGGCCCCGACCGTAGCGGCCGTAGGCTCACAGGCGGACCATGCTCCCGAACTCCCCTCCGACGAAAGGCACCACCATGGGTTTCCGCCCCAGCCACGTACCGCTCCGCCTCACCACCGGCGCCTTCATCCTCAACTCCGGCCTGGGCAAGACGAGCCTCGACGAGGGCTCGGCCGGCTACCTGCAGGCCATGGCGTCGAAGGCCTTCCCGCAGTTCAGCCAGCTCGAGGCCCAGCAGTTCGGCAAGGTCCTCGCCGCCTCGGAGATCGCCGTCGGCTCGGCGCTGCTGGCACCGTTCATCCCCAGCCGGCTCGCGGGCCTCGGGCTCCTGGCCTTCTCGGCCGGCATGATGACCATGTACTTCCGCACCCCGGAGCTCACGCAGGAGGACGGTGTCCGTCCCACGCAGGACGGCACGTCCGTCGCGAAGGACATCTGGATGGTCGGGATCGCCCTCGCACTGCTGCTGGACCGCAAGAAGAAGTAGGCACCCCCGCCGGTGGCCCGCTCACCCGCGGGGCCACCGGCGTGGCAGACGACGGAAGGACCCGGGCGCCATGTGCGGACGATTCGTGATCGCCGGCAACAAGGCCGACCTCATCGACGCCTTCGAGGTGGACGAGGCGGTCGAGGGCGAGATCGAGCCGTCCTGGAACGTGGCTCCCACCGACACCGTGCAGCTCGTCGTCGAACGCCTCGACCCGGAGACGGGTGAACTGACCCGATGGCTGGAACCGGCCCGGTGGGGACTCATCCCGTCCTGGTCGAAGTCCGCGTCCGTGGGCTCGCGCATGATCAACGCCCGCAGCGAGACCCTCCTCGAGAAGCCCTCCTTCCGCGCCGCGGCCCTCAAGCGCCGCGGGATCGTCCCGGCGGACGGCTACTACGAGTGGCGGAAGAACGACGACGGCACCAAGACCCCCATCTACCTGCACGGCCCGGACGGCGGGCACCTCGGATTCGCCGGCCTGTACGAGTTCTGGCGTGACCCGGCGACGGCGTCCGAGGAACACCCGAAGGGCACCTGGGTGGTCAGCTGCAGCATCATCACCCGACCGGCGAGCGACGCCCTGGGTGAGATCCACGACCGCACCCCGGTGATCGTCCCCGCCGACATGCGCGGCGACTGGCTCGACCCCCGGAATGATGCGCGCCCCGCGGTGCAGCAACTGCTGGACGCCATCCCCGACCCGCACCTGCTGCCCCGGCTCGTGGGATCCCGCGTCGGCTCCGTGCGCAACAACGGCCCCGATCTCATCGACCCGCTGCCGGGGGACGTGACGGCGGACGCCGAACAGCAGACCCTGCTCTAGCCGGCGGCGGGCGCCGTCGGGCCCTCCATGCCGCCGTACGGCGCCCGGGGCGCCGGGGGCTGGTCGGCGATGAATTCGTTGACGGCGAGCGCGAGGACGTCCCGCTCGAAGGGCGGGAGCAACAGGGAGCTGTAGAGGTAGGCGTCCACCTCCTCCTCACCGGCGTTGCCGCCGAGGCTGAAGTACCGCAGCCACAGGTCGTACGTCGACAGCGCGGTCGAGCGGAAAGCGGCGCACGTCAGGCGCTGCTGCTCCTGCTGGCTCATGCCCGTCGTCATCCCGTGCCTCCCGAGGATCGGCCTCCCGGCCCTCGGTCGCGCCGCTGCCGCGCTCGGGTGCCGTGCCCGTCCTGCTGTCCCCAAGGTAGCCACTGCGGGCGCCGATGGAAACCCCGGCAGCGCCGCATCGTCCTCCTTGTCGCCACGCCACCGCCTGCCTAGGGTCGGAACCAGGGACCGGCACACCACGAGCACGAGTGAGGCACAGCATGATCAGGACGGACATCGCCCCGGGGATCCACTACCTCGAGCAGGCGAGGACGAACGTCTACCTCGTGGAGGACGACGACGGCGTGCTGCTCGTGGACACGGGCCTGCCGCGCTCGAAGGGCCTGCTGCTGGAGGCGATGGAGCGGATCGGCCGTCCCGTCGGGGACCTCCGGGCGATCGTCCTGACCCACGGGCACTTCGACCACGTGGGCACCGCCGAGCACCTGAGGTCGCGCTACGGGATCCCCGTGTACTGCCATCCCGACGACGCCCGCATCGCGGCTCACCCCTACAGCTACGAGCGCGAGCGCACGCCCTTCCTGTATCCGCTCCGGTATCCCCGCGCCGTCCCCGGCCTCGCCCGGATGACTGCGGCCGGCGCCCTGATGGTCAAGGGCGTGGCGGACACCCTCCCGCTCACCCCCGAGGCGGCCGCGGCGCTGCCCGGCGCGCCGCTGCTCGTGCCGACGCCCGGTCACACGAAGGGTCACTGCGGGCTCCACTTCCCCGACCGCGACGCCGTGATCAGCGGTGATGCCCTCGTGACGCTCGATCCGTACACCGGCCACCCCGGACCGCAGGTGGTCGCGCGCGCGGCGACCGCGGACACCGCCACGGCGCTGCGGTCGCTGGAGGCGCTGCGGGCCACTGCGGCGAGGACGGTGCTCCCGGGGCACGGCTTCCCCTGGCGTGCGGGCGTCGCCACCGCCGTCGCGCAGGCCCTCGAGGTCGGCGGGCACTGATCCGGCCGCCCCCGGCGGGCCGCTACCGACGAGGCGATACGCTGGATGTATGGGCTGGTTCAAGCAGAAGACGGTGATGGGCTTCGCCCGGGTCACGATGAAGCGGGCCGCTCTCGGCCTGTTCTCGGCGCAGGCGGTCGTGATCGCGGGCCTGGTCGCCGTGGACACCTACCAGAAGCGCCAGCGCCGCAAGCGACCGGGCTTCCCGCAACCGGGGACGTTCCACACGAGGATCGCCGACACGGACACCACGGTCTACACGTACGGCGAGGACCTCTTCGACGCGATGATCGCCGCGATCGACCGGGCCGAGCACCAGGTACTCCTCGAGACGTACATCTGGAAGGGTGACGAGGTCGGTGCGCGCTTCCGCGACGCCGTGAACCGCGCTGCGGAGCGCGGAGTGAAGGTCTTCGTGATCTACGACGGGTTCGCGAACCTCGTGGTCAACCCGTTCTTCTACGCCTGGCATCCACGCGTCAATGCCTACCGCTTCCCCGTGCTCCGTCCCTCCATCGTCTTCACGAACATCCGTGGCACCGGGCTGGACCACCGCAAGGTCCTGGTGGTCGACGACGAGGTGGGCTTCGTGGGCGGCTACAACATCGGCTCCCTCTACGCCACAAAGTGGCGGGACACGCACCTGGAGATCCGCGGCCCCTCGGTCTGGGAGCTCCGCGAGGCCTTCGTCGGGTTCTGGAACCTGCGGGCCATCCCGCGCAGGCCCGAGCTCCCCGATCTCAGTGCATCCTTCTGGGAGCCGCGCATCCGCGCCGTGAACAACATCCCCGCGAACCTCGTGTTCCCCATCCGGGGGATCTACCTGGACGCGATCAACCGGGCGCGGCACCACATCTTCATCACGACGGCCTACTTCATCCCGGACCGGCAGATCCTCGACGCCCTGCTGCGGGCCAGCCGCCGGGGCGTGGACGTCCGCGTGATCCTGCCCGAGGACTCCAACCACGTGGTCTCGGATTGGCTCTCGCGCGGGTTCTACTCCTCCCTGATCGACGCGGGCGTCCAGATCCTGCTGTACCAGAACTCCATGATCCACGCGAAGACCGCGACGATCGACGGCGAGTGGAGCACCGTCGGTACCGCCAACATCGACCGCCTGAGCCTGACGGGCAACTACGAGATCAACCTCGAGATCTTCGACCGCGCCCTCGCCGCGACCATGGAGCGGATCTTCGAGGTGGACACCTCCAACAGCCGCGTGCTCAGCAAGGAGGAATGGGACAGCCGGCACCTCGTGGCCCGCGTGAGCGAGGCGATCCTCGCGCCGCTGCGCCCGTTCCTGTAGCCGGAGCACCTGCGGGGCTTCCCGCGTCGTGGCGCGGCGCGGCCTCAGCCCCGGTGGACGGTCCCGCCGTCCGCGTCCCGCGGCGCGGCGAACCGCTCCATGTACCCGCGGTGCGAGGAGCCCACGTGGCCGGCCATCAGGCGTTCGGCCTCCGCCTCGCTGCCCGCGTCGATGGCCGCCATGATCAGCCGGTGCTCACCCCAGGACTGCTTGCCGCGGTTGTCCACGTCCGCCGCGTACAGCCACTCGATCTTCCCCGAGATCTGGCGCAGCAGGGCCGCGAGCGAGGCACTGCCGCTGAGTTCCGCGACGCCCAGGTGGAAGCGGATGTTGAGTTCGGGGAGGTCCGCGAGGGCATCGGCGGCCACCGCGCGGTCGCCGTCGTCGAGGATGTCGGCAAGGGCCCGGCGCGCCGACCACCACTGCGTGCTGGGCGCGTCCGCGGCGAACTGCGCGGCCGCGCGGCGCGCCGCCCGGCGCGCGATGGTGGACTCGATGACGCCGCGCACCGCGAAGAGGTCCTCGGCGTCGTCGAGCGGGATCTCCGCGACCGTGGACCCCGCATAGGGCTTCGACTCCACGAAGCCTTCGGCCTCCAGGGCCCGCAGCGCCTCGCGGACGGGGACGCGAGAGACACCGTACTTCGTGGCCAGAGCCGCCTCTGTCACCCGGACGCCGGGCAGGAGCGTCCCGAAGATGATGTCGCGGCGGATCGCGTCGAGGACGCGCTGCGGGGCCGCGGCATCCTGCTCAGGCCGCAAACGCCGCGCCCGGGATGGCTCCAAGAAGCTCCTTCGTGTAGTCCGCCCGAGGGCGGTTGAAGACCTCGTCCACGGTACCGCTCTCCACCACGTCACCCGATCTCATGACGACGACGTCGTGGGCGATCTGCCGCACCACCGAGAGATCGTGCGTGATGAACAGGTAGGTCAGGCCGAGCCGGTCCTGCAGGTCGGCGAGCAGCGTGAGGATCTGGTCCTGGACGAGGACGTCGAGCGCCGAGACCGCCTCGTCGCAGATGAGCAGCTCGGGTTCGAGCGCGAGGGCCCGGGCGATCGCGACGCGCTGCCGCTGGCCTCCGGAGAGCTCGTTCGGGCGGCGCTGGGCCACCCCGCGCGGCAGCGCCACCTGGTCCAGGAGTTCCGCGACCCGCTCGCGCCTGCTCTCCCGGTCCCCGACGCCGAAGATGCGCAGCGGCTCGTCGATGAGCCGCTCGATGCTGTAGGTCGGATCGAGCGATCCGTAGGGGTCCTGGAACACGGGCTGCACCGTGCGGCGCAGCGCGCGCCGTTGTGCGCCCCGCGTGGTGGTGAGCGACGCGCCGTCGATCAGGGCCTCCCCGGAGGACGCCGACTCCAGCCCGAGGATGATGCGCGCCACCGTGGTCTTGCCCGAACCGGACTCGCCCACCACCGCCGTGGTGGTGCCGCGCTCCACCTGGAAGGAGACGTCGTTCACGGCACGCACCGTCCCGCCGCGCTGCCCGCGCAGGGCGAACTCCTTCACGAGGTTGCGCACCACCAGGATGGGTTCGCTCCGTGCGGCCGGAGTCTCGGCGAGGGGGTCGGCGTCGAGCGCCGCCGCGACCGAGGGGGCAGCCGCGACCAGCTGCCTCGTGTACTCCTCCTGCGGGTCGAGGAGGATCTGCCGGGGCGTCCCGACCTCCACGATCCGGCCCTCGGACATGACGATGATGCGGTCGGTGCGGTCCGCGGCGAGCCCGAGATCGTGCGTGATGAACAGCAGGGAGGTGCCGCGCGCGTCCACGAGCGACTGCAGGTGGTTGAGGATCTGGCGCTGCACCGTGACGTCCAGGGCGGAGGTCGGCTCGTCGGCGATCAGCAGCTCGGGCTCGCCCGCGAGGGCGATGGCGATGAGGACCCGCTGGCGCATGCCGCCCGAGAACTCGTGCGGGTACTGGCCGTACCGCCGCTCGGCGTCGGGGATGCCCGCCTCCGTGAGGAGGGCGACCGCACGCCTCTTCACCTCGCCGCGGTCCAGCTTCCCCTCGGCCCCGAGATCGCGGCGGCTGGCGACGAGGGCGTCGGCGACCTGCGGACCGATCTTCATGGCCGGGTTGAGGTTGGACATGGGGTCCTGGGGCACGAGTCCGACGCGCTGGCCCCGGATGCTCCGCATGACCGGCTCGGTCGCCGTCGCCAGGTCCTCGACTCCACCGCGCGTCCGTCCGGCGCCGAGGACGATCGATCCGTGGGTGATGCGTCCGCTTCCGGGCAGCAGGCGGAGGATCGCGCCGATGGCCGTCGACTTGCCCGAACCGGACTGGCCGACGATCGCCACGCGCTCCCCGCGCCGCATCGAGAACCCGATGCGGTGCAGCACGGGGGTCCCGCCGAAGGTGACGTCGAGGTCGGAGACCTCCAGGATGTTCTCAGCGTCCTGCAGCATAGCCCTGTGCTCCTCGGGGGTTGGCGGAGGCGGACAGCACGCCGGTCGCGTGGTCCTTGGTGACGGAGGAGAGGCGGCCGAGCGACCAGTCCCCTGCGCTCGTGACGACATGGCCGCGGCGTTCGAGGTCCGCGATCACGTCCTCGCCGAGCCGGTCCTCGACCACGGCGCCGCCCGGCTCCCAGGTCCGGGGCCAGAAGGACCCGGGGATGGATGTGGTGTGCAGGGACGGCGCGTCGACGGCCTGCTGGGGCGAGTACCCGCCGACGATCGTCCGCAGGAGGTACAGCAGCTGCCACTGGTCCTGCTGGTCCCCGCCCGGGGACCCGAGGGCGACCACGGGCCGTCCGTCCTTCAGGACGAGGGTCGGGGTGAGCGTGGTGCGGGGCCGCTTCCCGGCCTGCAGCGTGGACGGGCCGCCCTCCTCGAGCCAGGTCATCTGCAGGCGCGAACCCAGGCAGAAGCCGAGCTCGGGGATGGCCGGCGAGGACTGCAGCCAGCCGCCGCTCGGTGTCGCGGAGACCATGTTGCCGTGCGCGTCGACGACGTCGATGTGGCAGGTGTCCCCGCGGGTCTCGCCGCTGCGGGACACCGTCGGCTCCCCGACCCCGGCGAAGCCGCTGCCGTCGGCCAGCGCCGGCGGCGTGTAGCCCGTGCGGAGCGGTGGCGTGAAGGGCTCGACGCCCGGGACCGTGCCCGGCCGGAACTCCCGGGAGGCGTCGTCGGTGATGAGCGCGCGGCGTTCGGCGGCGTACTCCGCCGAGAGCAGGTACTCCATGGGCACGTCGGCGTCACCGTAGTACGCCTCACGGTCGGCGATAGCGAGCTTCTGCGCCTCGAGAATGGTGTGGGCACCGATCGCCGTCGAGGGGTCCAGGCGCTCGTCGTCGAATCCGTCGAGGATCGCGAGGGTCTGCAGCAGGGCCGGGCCCTGGCCCCAGGGCCCGGTCTTCGCGATGGTGTGCCCGCGGAACTCGAGGGTGGTCGCCTCCTCGTAGCCCGCCTCGAAGCCTGCGAAGTCCTCCACGGTGATCACTCCGGCGTGGTCGAGTCCGGAGGAGTGCCGGTGCGGCGTCTGCACGAACTCCGCGGCAGCCTGGGCCACGAGGCCGGTCCGCCACTCGAGCCGGGCCGCGTCAATGCGCTCCTCGCGCGTCCCGCCGTCGGCCGCCGCAGCGACCAGTGACCCGAGCACGCGGGCGTAGGCCTCGTTGCGGATGACCTCGCCCTCCCGTGGCGGCCGGCCCTCGGGCATCCACAGCGCGGCCGAAGTGGGCCAGTGCTCGGTGAAGAGGTCGGCGACGGCGGCGATGGTCGCGCCGACGCGCCCGACGATCGGGTGGCCGTCACGGGCGTACCCGATGGCGAAGGCCAGGACGTCCTCCAGTTCCCAGGTCCCGTGGTCGCGGAGCAGGACCAGCCAGGCGTCGACGGCGGCGGGGACCGCTGCGGCGAGCGCCCCGGCGCCGGGGACGAGTTCGAGGCCTTCGGCGAGGTAGTGCTCACGGGTCGCGGCCGCGGGTGCGGGGCCCTGGCCCATGAGGACCACGGGCCTGCCGGGTTCCGCCGCGGTCGCGAACACCCCCGTCATGTCCCCGCCGGGGCCGTTGAGGTGCGGCTCGACGACGTGCAGGACGAACGCCCCGGCCACGGCGGAGTCGAAGGCGTTGCCGCCGCGCTCGAGCACGGCCTGGGCTGATGCGGTGGCGAGCCAGTGCGTCGAGGCGGTCATGCCGAACGTCCCCTGCAGGGTGGGCCGGGTGGTGAAGGAGGGAGGGGGTGTGTACGTCATCGTGGTCACTTCCGGGTGGTGTTCGTCGGGTCGAAGGCGTCGCGCAGGGCATCGCCGAAGAGATTGAAGGCCAGGCAGATCAGCGCGATCGCGATGCCCGGGAAGATCGCCGCGCTGGGCGCGCGGAAGATGTACTGCTGGGCGTCGGAGAGCATGATGCCGAGGCTCGGCGTGGGCGGCTGGATGCCGAGCCCCAGGAAGGACAGGAGTGCCTCCCCGATCACGGCGACGGGCATGATGACCGTGGCCTGGACGATGATGGCGGACGTCGCGTTGGGCAGCACGTGCCGCAGCATGATCCAGGTGGGCGAGGCGTCCATGGTGCGGGCCCCGAGCACGAAGTCGCTCTCCTTGATGCGCAGCGTCTCGCCGCGGACCACCCGGATCATGGTGGGGATCTGGGCGATACCGAGGGCGATCGCCGCATTGCCGAGGCTCGGCCCGCTGATGGCGGCGAGTCCGACGGCGATGATGAGGAACGGGAAGGCGAGGGTGACGTCGGTGAGGCGGGAGATCACGGCGTCGAACCCGCGGGAGTAGCCCGCGAGCAGGCCGAGGGGCGTCCCGATGACGACGGCGAGGAGGACCGAGAGCACACCGACCTGCAGCGAGGTCTGGATGCCGAAGAGAAGGCGCGAGAGGATGTCCCGCCCGAGATCGTCCGTGCCGAGCGGGAAGCCCTCGGTCAGCGGCCGCTGGAAGGGTGTGTCGAAGTGCACCTCCGACGGCGAGTAGGGCGCGAGGAGCGGGGCGAGCAGTCCGGCCAGCACCACGGCGACGAGCATGATGCCGCCCGTGATGCCCAGCGGGTTGTGCCGGAGGGAGGACAGGATGCGGCCGCGGCCGGAGCCGAGGCCGGCGCCTCCCGCTTTCGGGGGCAGGGTTTCGACGGCCATCAGTTGGCTCCTCCGACGCGGATCTTGGGATTGACCACCGAGTACAGGATGTCCACGGCGAGGTTGATGAGGATGTAGCTGACGGTGATGATGAGCACCACGGCCTGGATCACGGGATAGTCGCGGGTGAAGACGGCGTCGAGCGTGAGCTTGCCGAAGCCCGGCAGGGCGAAGATCCGCTCGGTGACCACGGCGCCCGAGATGAGGCCGCCGAGCTGGAGACCCACGATGGTCACGACGACGATCAGGGAGTTCCGCAGGCCGTAGCGCACGAGGACCCGCCCGCGGCCGAGCCCCTTGGCCCGCGCGGTCCGCACGTAGTCGGTGGTCATGGTCTCGATCATCGACGCCCTCGTCTGGCGCATGATGACCGCGGCGAGACCGGTGCCGAGGATCAGGGCGGGCAGGGTCAGGTAGTACAGCCCCCGCAGCGGATCCGAGAGCACGTCGACGTAGCCGGAGGCGGGGAACCAGCCGAGCGTCACCGCGAGGTAGAGGATGGCGAGGATGCCGAGCCAGAAGTTCGGCACGGACAGGCCGACGAGGGCGAAGGCGTTGGCGACCCACTCGGGCCAGCGGCCACGGAACCGCTCCGCGATCACCCCGAAGAGGATGCCGATCACGATGGCCACCACGATCGCGTAGGCCGAGAGCCACAGCGTGACGGGCAGCGTGGTGGCGACCAGTTCGGTGACCGGGGTCCCCGTGCGGGTCGATTCACCGAAGTCGCCGCTGAACGTGTTGCGCACGAACGCCAGGTACTGGGTCACGAGCGGCTGGTCGAGTCCCATGTCGGCGCGCACGGCGGCGAGCTGTTCCGGCGTCGCCTCCTCCCCCGCCATGGCGAGGGCGGGGTCCCCGGGCAGCTGGCGCACGCCGATGAAGACGACGAGGGAGGCGAGGACGAGGGTGACGACCGACTGCCAGAGCCGGGTGAGGAGGTAGCGGCCCATGTCAGTTCTCCGTCTCGTCGGTGGGCTCGATGAACGCGGCGTCGCTCAGGTGGACCACGCCGTCCGTGAAGGTCTCGACGCCGACGACGTCGGTGCTGTAGGCGGTCAGGTTCCGCTGGCGGTAGAGGTAGATGATCGGGTTGTCGCGCTGCACGAGCTCGACGGCCTTGCCGTAGAGCTCCGCGCGGCCCTCGACGTCGTTGATCTGCGCCGCACTCGTGAGCACCTCGTCCAGTTCCGGGTTGCTGTAGCCGGAGTAGTTGTTGCCGCCACCGGTCGAGAGGAAGTTGAACATGTTGCCGTGCGGGTCGATCCGCCCGGACCAGCCGAGCTGCAGCGCCTCGAAATCGCCCTGCGACTGCACGTCGAGGAGCGTCGAGTACTCCACGGGCACCACGGTGAGGTCGAAGCCGCCGTCCGCCACCGCGGCCTGCAGGGCCTGGCCGAAGCGCAGGGTGTCCGGGGTGTTGGTGACCTGCATCTCCAGCGGGTACGGGGTCTCGACGCCGGCGTCCTCGAGCAGCTGCCGGGCGCCCTCCGGGTCGTAGGGTGGGCAGGCCTCGCTCAGTGCGGAGGAGTACGGGCTGTCCGGGGACACCGGGGAGCAGGCGGGTTCGAACCAGCTGTTGAACACGGTGTTGACCAGTGCCTCGCGGTCGATCGACATGGACAGCGCCATCCTGATGGCGCTCTCCTGGGCGATGGGCGTGTCGATGGTGCCGGGCGGCTCCCCCGCCCCGTCCACGTTTCCGACGTTCACGGTGAGGGCCTGGTAGCCGAGGGAGCCGACCTGGAGCACGCCCACGCCGTCCTCCTTGAGCAGCGCGTCGACGTCCTGCGGGGAGATGGTGTCCGCCACCTGGACGTCGCCGGAGCGCAGGTTCGCGGCCCTGATGTTGGCGTCCGTGATGATGCGGTAGGTGATGGTGTCGAGGTGGACGTCCTCGGCGTCGTAGTAGAGCGGATCGCGCTCCACGGTGATCGAGGTCTGGGGCACGCGGTCCACGAACTTGAAGGGCCCCACGCAGACCGGGCTGGTGCCGAAGTCCGCCCCGTTCTCGGCGATGGCCTGCGGCGAGAGCATCATCCCGGCGCGGTCGGCGAGCGCGGCGGTCAGGGGAGCGAACGGCCGCTCGTAGCTGATCTCGACGCGGTCCTCGCCGACCGCGCGGATCCCGGCGATCGGGCCCAGTTCACTCTTGCGGGTCGAGCCCTCGAGGGTCAGGTGGCGTTCGAGCGTGGTCCGGACGGCCTCGGCGTCGAACGGGACGCCGTCCGCGAACACGGCGTCCGTGCGGACCGGGATGGTGACCGTGAGGCCGTCCTCGGAGACCTCCGGCAGCGCGGTGGCGAGCTGCGGGACGATCTCCCCCTCGGCGTCGATGTCGTAGAGCTTCTGGCACATGGTCTGCATGACGTACCGCGTGTAGAGGGAGGACGACGTCGTCGGGTCGAGGCGGTCCGGTTCGGCCGAGAGCGCCATCACGAGGTCACCGCCCTCCCGGACCGTGGCTTCCCCGAGGGGAACGCCCGTCACGTCCTCGCGGACCGGCGCTGCCGGCAGGGGCTGGATCGGTTGGCACGCGGTCAGGGCCGTGACCGCGATGGCGGCAGCGGCCAGGAGTCCGGCGGCTCTGCCGGACCTCCTGCCGCGCGCACTGCGGGCCTGCAGGTGCTGGTTCTGGTGCTGCATGGGGGTTCCTCACGAACGGACGGGACGGAACTGCTGCTGCGCTGCGGGATACAGCTTCTGCACGGGCGAAAGGATTGAATACAATCGCTCGTACGACGATAAGCTTCGTATACATTCGTTTCAAGACTGTTACCGAGGGAATTCATGGCGAAGAAGAAGGCGAAGAAGAACCCGCGCGTCGCGACGGACCGCCTGCACCTGTGGCTCATGCTCGTCCTCACCTTCTCGACGGGCGTGATCGACGCCGTCGGCTACCTCGGGCTCGACCGCGTCTTCACCGGGAACATGACGGGGAACGTCGTCCTCCTCGGGATGGCCTTCGCCGGCGGGGCGGACCTCCCGATCCTCCGGCCCGCCCTCGCCCTCGTCTTCTTCATGGTCGGCGCGGCTCTGGCCGGGAGCGTGCTGCGGAAGGGACCGGAGGGCTGGTCGGGGCGCACCTCGAGCACGCTGCTCACGGTGACGCTCGGACTCACCGCGCTCGCCGTCTACGTGGCCCTCGTCGACGTGCATGCCGCGGAGATCCTGGGCAGCATCACGACGTCGGTGCTCGCCACCGCGATGGGCATCCAGGCCGCCACGGCGAAACGCCTCAAGGTCGCCGAGATCACCACCGTCGTCGTCACCTCCACCATCACGGGCCTCGCGTCCGACTCCCGGCTGGCCGGCGGCAGGAGTCCCTTCTGGGCGCGCCGCTTCTCCGCCATCGCGCTCATCATGGCCGGTGCCGTCGTCGGGGCGCTCACCCTGACGGTGGACCTGTGGCTGGGCATTGCCGTGTCCGCGCTGCTGTCCGGCGTCGTGACCCTGGTGGGGCACCTGCGCCATCGGACGGACCGCCGCTCGGCGACGGCGGAGAACGCCAAGGAAACCGCATTACGGTAGGAGTATGGATCAGCTCGACCAGCACTACGCGTACCACCGCCTCGCCCGTTCATGGCCGCAGTACCGGTGGTGGAAACCGCTCCTGACCGGGCTGCTCGGACTGGCCTTCTACCTCGCGCTCACGGTACTGCTGCTCGTCGTCGGCGTGGTCGCGGCACTCGCGACCTCCGCCGACACGCAGCGGATCATGGAGGCTGCGGAGGCGCTCGATCTCAGCAACCCGGTGATCTTCGCCTTCACCCTGGTGTCCCTGATCCTCATGATTCCCGCCCTGGGCATGGCGACGTTCATCATCGGCCCGAAGCCCATCGGCCTGCTCTCCTCCGTGGCGGGGCGGATCCGCTGGCGCTGGCTGGTGACCTGCGTCGTCACGGCGATCGCCGTCTTCCTCGCGAGCCTGCTCGTCTCGACCCTCCTCACCGTGGTGTTCCCAGAGGACGGCCCAGCGCCGTTCGCTCAGCAGGACACGTCGGTCCTGTGGATCATGCTCGCGCTCTCCCTGCTCGCGGTCCCGTTCCAGGCAGCCGCCGAGGAGTACGTGTTCCGTGGATACCTGATGCAGGCGATCGGTGGCTGGCTGCGGCATCCGGCGTTCGCGATCCTCCTCCCCATCCCCCTCTTCGTGCTCGGTCACGGGTACGATCCCCTCGGCCAGGCCGACGTCGCGGTCTTCGCCCTCTTCGCCGGGTGGATCACCTGGCGTACAGGCGGACTGGAGGCGGCGATCGCCGTCCACGCGATCAACAACATGACCATCTTCGTCCTCGGCGCCGTCGGGGTGGTGGACGTGAACAACACCGAGGGCTCGGTGGGCGGGCTGGTCGTCTCGGTGGCGACCATGGCCGTCACGGCAGCCGTGATCGTGCGGCTGGCGAACCGGCGCGGGATCGGACGGACACGCCCCGGTGCGGCCGGTCCCACGGCGGCCCGGCCCGACCCCGTACCCGCGGGAGCCGGCCAGGGCGCACACCCCGGCTTCCCCGGGGGTATGCACGCCGTCGCCGGGGTCCCGGCCCAGGTCCGATCCTGGGACCCGACCCAGTACGGGACGGGCCGGTACGGGACCGACGGGCACGTCGACGCCCCGATCACTGCCCACTCCGCCGCCCCGCTGGTCCAGCATCCGGCCGGGCCGACGCCGGCACCCCTGCAGCGCCCGGTGTGGCAGGACCCGTTCGGATCGCCCGTCGACCGCCCGCGGGCAGGCGCTGCGCAGCCCGCACCGGGGCGCGACTACACCGCCGACCGTCATCCGCCCGGACCCTCGCATCCTGGCGGTCCGGGCTACCCCGCCGGCACGCCCTACCCGTCCGGTCCCGGCTACCCCGCGGCAACCTCGGCCGCGTCCGCGGCGCGCCCGGACTCTGGTGACGGCCAGGAGGCCCGGGACGACGACGGCGATCGGTCCGGGCACGAGGCCGGGCGCTGACCCTGCCCCGCGACGCCCGCCGGCACGACGCCGGGCGCCGGCCCAGGACGACGGCCAACGGTCCGGGGACGAGCCCGGCGCCGCCCCTACCCGACGACGCCCGCCGGCACCTCCGGCACCGGCGTCAGCCCTCCACCCGCAGACCCATGCTCTCGGCGAGGAACGGCGCGAGGAGGAGCATCTGCCCGTCGTCGATGGTCGCTCCCCGCAACCCGTCGATACCGTTGATGGTGCGGAAGCTGCTCGTCCGCAGATCCGTGTCCCTGAGCCGGGCCCCGTCGAGCGTGAGTGTGCCGACCGTGCAGTCCTGCAGGGCAACGCGCGTGGCCGTGCAGCCCGTAAGGTCCAGTTCTCCGATGATGCACCCGCTGATCAGGACATCCGTGAGACGGGCACCGCGCAGGTTCACGAAGTCGAGCTTCCCGCCGTCGAGGTGCACGGCGTCGAACCTGCTGTCGTACAGCTCGGCGGATCCCCAGCGCGTACCGCGCAGCGACGTCCCCCGCCAGCTGGTGCGGGAGGCCCGGAAAACCGGCGCGAACAGATCCTCGAAGGAACACTCGAGGAAGCGCGCGCCCCGCAGTTCCGTCCCGTCGAGGGAGACATTCTGCAGCAGGCACTCCTGCAGCGTGATGCCCGCGAGGTCGCCCGCATCGAGGACGGCGCGCGCGTAGAGCTCGCCCTCCCGGTGCTCGCCGTCGAGGAGGACGGGGTCATCGACCCGCGTGAGGTTCGACGGTGCGTGCAGGGCGAGGCGAGGGGCTTCGGTCGACGTGCGTGCTGATCGGGGTGGCATGGTTCCTTCCGGTCCTGACCCGCTCCACCGGCTGGGCAGGTGATCCTGATCCAATCACGGGCCGGTGTCGGATCGGGCAGCGCGGGCTGTTCTCCGGGGGCCCGCCATCCCCTACAGTGGTCCGACCATGACCGGGAGACGACGCACGAGATGGGAGGCACCATGTCGACCGACGACAGCACGCGAGGTGGTCCGGGCGGGCAGGATGCCTCGCTCCTGAGGGTCCTCGGCAACTGGGACGCACTGGCCCTGGGGTTCGGCGCCATGATCGGTTTCGGGTGGGTAGTCCTCACCGGCGGCTGGATCGCCTCCGCAGGCACGGGCGGGGCCGTCCTGGCGATGGTGACCGGCGGGGTCATCATGGGCGTCGTCGGACTCACCTACGCCGAGCTCACAGCGGCGATGCCGAAAGCCGGCGGCGAGCACAACTTCCTCCTCCGCGGCATGGGCCCGCGCTGGTCCTTCGTGGGGTCCTGGGCCATCACGGGAGGCTACGTCACCATCGTCGCCTTCGAGGCCGTCGCCCTGCCCCGCACGGCCGAGTACATCTTCCCGGACCTCAGCCGGATCCCCCTCTGGACGATCGCCGGCGACGAGGTGCACCTGACGTGGGCCCTCGTGGGCGCCGTCGCAGCGGTCGTCATCACGTTCGTCAACATCCGCGGCGTGAAGATCGCCGGTGCCGCGCAGACGTTCGTGGTCGTGTTCCTGCTCGTCATCGGACTGATCCTCGTCCTCGGCAGCTTCACCGGCGGCTCGACCGCGAACATGGAGCCGTTCCTCACGGGCGGCTCGGCGGGCTTCTTCGCCGTCCTCGTGGTCGTGCCGTTCCTGTTCGTGGGCTTCGACGTCATCCCGCAGTCCGCCGAGGAGGTGAACATCCCCGCGCGGCAGATCGGCCGGCTCGTCGTCGTCGCCGTCGTCCTCGCGACCATCTGGTACGTGATGACCATCGTGACCACCTCCTCCGCCATGCCGGCGGCAGACCTCGCGGGAGCGGACATCGCGACGGCCGACGCCATGGGCGTGATGTTCGGGAGCGGCATCATGGCCAATGTCCTCATCGCCGGCGGGATCGCCGGCATCCTCACCTCCTGGAACTCGCTGCTGCTCGGCGCGTCCCGGCTGATGTACTCGATGTCGCGATCAGGCATGCTCCCCCGCTGGTTCGGGGTCCTGCACCCCCGCTACCGCACCCCGGTCAACGCGCTGGTGTTCATCGGCGCGCTGTCCTTCGCCGCCCCGTTCTTCGGCACGCAGATGCTCGGCTGGCTCGTCGACTCCGGTGCACCGAGCATCGTGCTCGCCTACATCCTCGTGGCCCTCGTGTTCGTGATCCTGCGCCGCCGTGAGCCCGCCATGGAGCGACCGCTGCGGATCGGCGGCGCGGGCAACGGGGGCACAGTCATCGGTTGGATCGCGGTCCTCCTCTGCCTGGCACTCCTCAGCCTGTACCTGCCCGGCATGCCCGCCGCGCTCACGCCGCCTCCGTGGATCCTCTTCGGCCTGTGGTGGGTGCTCGGCGTGGTGTTCCTGCTGCGGATCCCGCGTGGTATCGCCCCGGGGCACGACGCCGAGGAGCGCCTGCTCGACGAGCTCGCCGCGCGCAGGTGAGGGCGGGGCCCGACGATCAGCCGCCGTGCTTTACTGGACAGCATTCGGCAGTCCAGGGGGAGGAACAGCGATGAGCACGGACCGACTGCAGGGCACCTACGATCCCCGCTACGAGGGCATCTACCAGCGGGGCGGCGCCACCGATGCGGTGCCGCGGATGACCTCCGAGGCCCCTCCCGCTCCCGCCCTTCCCGTCGCCCCGCCCGACGAGGCAGCCATCCCGGGGATCGTCGAGGTGGGACCGGACACCGCGCAGGAGACCGAGGAGCCACAACCCCGCAATCCTCTCGACGTCTGGATCTGGGTGGCGGCCGCCGTCCTCACCGCGCTCGGGGTGTACTTCTTCGCTGCGCCGAGCATGTACCAGAGGGCCTTCGACGAAGCCATGATGAACGGACAGGCGAACGGGATGTACGTCAACCCCTGGTTCAACACCACGGTGCTGGCGGCCCCGCCGCTGATCCTCCTCGGCCTGGCCACCGCCGTCGCCCAGCTCTTCGTCCTCTCCATCCGGCACACCCTGCGCACGCGCTGACCGGGCGGGCAGTCCGCCACCGGCCGCGCCCGTAGGCTGGGAAGCATGGAATCGCCGATCGACACGTACCTCAGGACCATCCACCGGGAGATCTCCGAGCTGCGGGACGGCAAGCCGTACAGCACCATCCCCGCCATGGCGAACGTCGATCCCGACAACTTCGGCATCTGCCTGACCACCGTGGACGGCTACATGTACGAGGTCGGTGACACCCGCGAGGAGTTCACCATCCAGTCGATCTCCAAGCCCTTCACGTACGGGCTCGCCCTCGCGGACCTCGGCATGGAGGCGGTGGACGCGAAGGTGGACGTCGAGCCGTCGGGGGATTCCTTCAACGAGGTCTCCCTCGCCCCCGGGACGGGACGCCCGTCGAATGCGATGATCAACGCCGGAGCCCTGACGGCCACGTCGCTGGTGCAGTCGCGCGGCGGCAACACCCGGTTCAAGCGGATCGTGAACGCCTATTCGGCGTTCGCCGGCCGCCAGCTCGGCGTGAACCAGGAGATCTTCCGGTCGGAGCTGGAACACGGGCACCGGAACCGCGCCCTCGCCTACCTCCTGCGCTCCTTCGACATCATCGAGGACGATCCGACGCCGGTCATCGAGGACTACTTCCGGCAGTGCTCGGTCATGGTCAACTGCGTCGACCTCTCCGTCATGGCCGCGACGCTCGCGAACTCGGGCCGGAATCCGCTCACCGGGGTGGAGGCGATGGACATCCTCGCCGTCGAGCGCGTCCTCTCGGTGATGACGACGTGCGGGATGTACGACGACGCCGGTTCGTGGATCAGCACCGTCGGCATGCCGGCGAAGAGCGGGGTGGGCGGCGGTACCATCGCCGTCCTGCCCGGCCAGGTGGGGCTCGCCGTGTACTCCCCGCCCCTGGACGAGCACGGGAGCAGCGTCCGCGGGATGGCCACCAGCCAGCGGCTCTCCCGCGACATGGAACTGCACTTCGTCCGGGCCGCGCGCGCCGGGCGCTCGGCCATCCGCGCCACCTACGACATCACGGCGGCGCCGTCGGGTATCCGCAGGACCGACGAGGCCATGGAGGTCCTCCGCGACCACGGCCACCGCGCCATGGTGATCGAGCTCAACGGGGACCTGCTCTTCGCGGGGACCGAGTCGATGGTGCGCGAGCTCAGCGGGCTGGACGACGACGTCGATGTCGTGATCCTCGACCTGCGCCGCGTCGACGAGGTGGCGGACGTGTCGCTGCGCCTGCTCGGCGAGGTCCGGGCGAACCTCGAGGCGGTGGACTGCGAGCTGGTGCTGATCGACGGCGAGAGCACCCTCGCCGAGACCTTCAAGGACGTCGACCGGGCCGTGCCGACCTTCGACACGCGCACGGCCGCCGTGGAGTGGTGCGAGAACGAGCTGATCACCCGCTACGGCGGCGATCTGGTCCTGCCCGCACGGGTGGAGGTGGCCCAGTGCCCCGCCCTGAGCCCGCTGTCCGAGGAGGCCGTCGAGGCACTGACGCTCCGGATGGAGGACAGGACCTATGAGAAGGGGCACGTGGTGCGCCGCGTCGGGCAGAGCTTCGGCGGGGTGTTCTTCATCCTGTCCGGAAAGATCGCCACGTCGGTACCCGGTCCTTCCGGCGAGCGGCTCAGGCTGACCACGCTGAGCGCCGGCATGACCTTCGGGGAGCTGGCCCTCGGCAGCGACGACCGGCAGGAGACCACCGTGAAGGCCCTCGAGGACGTCCATGTGAAGGTCCTCACGGCGCAGGCCATCAGGAGCATCGAGAAGGAGGATCCGCCGCTCGCCGTGGAACTGTGGAAGGCCCTGACCCGGGACGCCTACACGCGGGTGGACCTGTACCTCCGGGAGACTGCGGTGCGCATCCGCGGCTGACGACCCTGCCTGCGTCCTGGACCCCGTTCGGCTTCGAGGGATCCATCGCCCTCGGCCTGGCTCTGTTCATCGCCGCCGTCGGCGGCGGGGCCATCGTCGCTCTCGTGGGTGCGGTGCGGATCATCCAGCTGCGGACGGCGACCAGGCGAAGCCGCCGCTGAGCACTGGCTCCGAAAAAGGCAGGATCACCGTCACGGTGATCCTGCCTCCTCTATGCCGGGACGTCCGGTGTGCGGCGGGCCTCAGGCGGTCTCGGCCGCGGCCTTCAGGTTCCTGAGGGTCCGGCGGATGTTGCCGCGCTGGAAGGCGGCGAAGGTCGTGCCACCCGTCGCGACGTAGTCGAAGGCGCGTGCCGCGGCATCGTGCCAGGGTCGGTCGTCCGTCCAGGTCTCGGTGACGAGCGTGCCGCCGTCGCCCTCCTCGAAGGTGTAGCGCCATGCGGCGATCCTCGCGGGCAGCCGCCGCGTCCGCCCGCCGATCGCATGGACGCGGAAGGCGAACTCCCGGCCCGGCTCCGCGGCCGTCACGGTGCAGCGGGTGGTCCAGCTGACCCGTCCCCGCGTGTTGGCGCCGTCGAACACCGTCCCGACCCCGATGGGCACGCCCGGTGCCGCGAGCACCGCTCCCCTGTTCTCCGGGCTCCACTCGCCCATCCGCACCACGTCGCTGACCATGCCGTACAGCACCTGCGGCGACTGCGCGATCACCACGCTGTCCTGGACCGAGATCACCCGTCCCATGCGTTCCCCCCCTCGCTCGGATACCTGGCCGGACCCGGCCCGGTGGGAGCGGGGCGCCGCGGGCCAGTCTACGGCGCCTCCCCCTCCCTCCCCGCCGGCGCTCGGTGCCGGTACCGCCACGACCGGCACCGCCACTGTCGGCACCGCCACTGTCGGCACCGCCACTGTCGGCACCGCCCTAGACTGGCGGTCGGACGTGGCCGAACCAGGCCCGTGACGGAAGGACGGACGGCGCATGACGGTACTGATCGCGGGATGCGGGGACCTGGGCACGGAGGTCGGGCTGCGGCTCGCCGCCCGGGGGGAGCGCGTGGTCGGCTGGCGCCGCTCGCCGGAGCGCCTGCCGGCCGGCATCGAGGGGGTGCGCGCCGACCTGACGCAGCCGCTGCCCCCGGTCCCGGCTGATACCGACGTCGTCGTCATCGCCACCGCGGCGGGCGGCAGGACGCAGGAGGCGTACCGCAGCGCCTACGTGGACGCGACCGGCAACGTGCTCGATGCCCTCGAGCGCGACGGCGTCACCCCGCGCCGGGTCCTCTTCGTCTCCTCCACCGCCGTGTACGGGGATTTCGGCGGTGGCTGGGTCTCGGAGGACTCACCCGCGGAGGGCACCGCCCCGACCGCGCGCCTCGTGAAGGAGGCCGAGGACGTCCTCCTCGCACGGACCGACCACGGGACGGTGCTGCGCCTCTCGGGGATCTACGGTCCGGGGCGCACGCGTCTCATCGACCAGGTGACCGGCGGCAGCGCGGTTCTGCCGCAGGAGGTGCAGTGGACCAACCGGATCCACCGGGACGACGCCGCCGCCGCGATCGTGCACCTCGTGCTGGACGTCGAGGAACCGGAGCGGATCTACCTCGGCAGCGACGAACTGCCCGTGGACCTCGCCGAGGTGCTGCGCTTCCTCGCCGCCGAGCTCACCCTCCCGGAGCCGCCGGCCGGCGACGGCTCCGGCGGTCCGGTTCGGGGCGGGGCCCGCCGCGTGGACAGCAGGCGCCTGCGCGCGTCGGGCTTCTCGTTCACCTACCCGACCTACCGTGAGGGGTACCGCGCCGTGCTCGCCGGGGAGGGCGTCAGGCACCCCTGACGGATGGTGCAGACCCCGCCGTGCGCGTGCCGGCTGCGAGCCGTCCGAGGCGCACGAGGGACCAGACGAAGATACTCACGACGAGCAGGTTGCGCAGGGTGAGCAGGACGGCGACAGCGGGGTTGAGCTCGTAGCGCAGGGCGTCGTAGAACACCGGGTAGACCAGCGTGGTGAGGGCGGCCGTGGCCAGCATCGCGAGGGCGGGGTACCGCCAGCCCGCCACGCCGTCCAGGACCAGCCCTGCGGCGATCACCGCCGCGACCCACAGCATGAACTGCGGCGAGCCGACCTTGTTGAAGACCACGAGCGTGGCGACGAGGGCGAGCGAACCGGTGGCGAGCAGGCTCCCGGCGGCGGCCCCGCGGTGCAGGGCGACGGCCAGGGCGGCAGCCACCACCAGCACGGTCAGGACCAGTAGCGGTGTCATGAGGTCGCCGACCACGCCGCTGAGCGCGCCCCGGACCTCCATGGTGTTGATGACCTCGTCCTCGAAGAAGTAGGCGCCCGAGGAACCGGTGATGGCCTGCCAGACACCGGGGGTGCTGAGCGGGGCCTCGAGCTGCATGCCGCGGGCGCCCTGGGCACTGAGGAAGCCGGTGAGGTTCCGGACGTCCCCGAAGGCCGTGACCGCTGCGGCGATCGCGGCGGTGAGTGCGAGGCCGGCCCCCACGATGCGCAGCCTGCCGTCACGGACCACCACGAGTGCCGCGAGCACCACGGCGGCGGGCCACACCTTCATCCAGGTGGCGGCGCTGAGGAGCAGGGAGGCCACGAAGGGGCGGGCGGCGACGACGAGGAGCCCTGTGATGACGAGCGGGGCCGTCAGCCCGTCGATCCTGCCGACGGCGACGGGGCCGAGCAGCGCGGTGGCGGTCAGCCACCAGTACGCGGCGGTGAACGACGACGGCGTGCCGCGTCGCAGCAGGGCGGCGGTTCCCAGGGCGTTGAGCCCGGCGAAGAGCGCGAACCAGGCCAGCTGGTAGAGGAACGGACCGAAGGCCGCGGCGAGCACCATGGGCGCGAGCGCCCCCACGGGGTACACCCACGCCGTGTCGATACCTTCCCAGACGCCGTCGTTCAGTGCGCTGTAGGCCCATTCGCGGTAGAAGCGGATGTCACTGAGCACTCCCCCACCGATGATAAACGGCAGCAGCCGGGCCAGGAAGCCCGCGTGGATGACCGCGAAGAACAGCCAGACCGAGCGGGCGGTGTTCCGGGTCTCCGGGCTGGGCAGGCGGATGCGCACGGGTTGCTCCTGGTCGGGGTGGTGGCGGCAGCGGCCAGTCTCTCACCCGGTGCGCGGCGTGCGCCAATCTTTCCGCCTGCTCCCGGCGGGGGCGGGATGCGTCAGCCGCCGGAGGCCGAGCTGGACGGCGATCCGGTCCACCACGAGGTCGAACAGCGCCGCCGGGTCGGCGAAGGTGGAGGGACCGTACTGGCCGAAGACCTCGAAGGAGACGGCACCGAAGAGGGCGGACCAGGCCTGCACCGTTGCCGCGATCACCCGGTCCGGCACGGCGAGTGAGAGCTGGTCGCGGATGGCCCGCAGATCCGGTGCGAGCACGGGCGCGACGGGTTCGGCCGTGTCGTCGAGCTCCCCCGATCGCCAGGCACCGTCGATGATCAGAGCGAGCAGCGTGACCACGCGCGTGCCCTCGGCGGTGGTGCGTTCGGCCGGAGCGGCGTACCCCGGGACGGGACTGCCGTAGAGCAGCGCATAGCGGGACGGCTCGCGGACGGCCCAGGCGCGCACCGCCTGCGCCAGCGCCCTGAAGCGGTCGGCGGCGGCCGTCCCCGCGGCCTCCACCGCGGCGTCGACCTCGTCCCCCAGTTCGGTGTAGGCATCGACGACGAGGAGCGTCAGCAACTCGTCACGGTTGGCCACGTACCGGTAGACGGCGGACGAGACGACGCCGAGCTCCCGCGCCACCGCGCGCAGGGAGAGCGCGGCGGCGCCGACCTCGCCGAGGTGGCGGCGCCCGATGCTGGTGATGTCCCCGAGTGTCTGCTCCCGGGCCCGGGCCCTCGGTGTTCCTGACATGGCGCCAGCCTTACATGCGGGAGAGAGCACCGTCAACTGATGAGAGCAGTGCTCTTGACCTCGACGGGGAGGACGCGCACACTGGTTCTGAGAGCAGTGCTCTCACTTCCATTCACGAAAGGCACGATCATGACGCTCTACGTCGTCACCGGAGCAGGACCCGTCGGCTGGACCATCGCCGAGCAGCTCGCCGAGCGCGGAGACACCGTCCGTCTCCTCACCCGCTCGGGCAGCGGTCCCGACCACCCGTCGGTGGAGAAGCTGCGGGCGGACGCCTCGGACCCCGCGGCACTGGCCTCGGCCATCGCCGGGGCCGCCGCCGTCTTCCACTGCATCCACGGCAGCGCCTACACCGCCGGATCCTGGCGGCGCGAACTGCCCGCCGCCGAGGCCGTGGTGCTCGACGCGGCACATCGCGCCGGCACCGTCGTCGTGTTCCCGGAGAGCCTCTACTCCTACAGCCACCCGGACACCGTCATGACCGAGGACGGCGAGCGCGCGGCCACCGGAGGCAAGCGCGGCGTCCGGACGGCACTCCTGGCGGCGCGGGCGGCCTCGCCGGCGTGCACGGTCTCGGTGATCGCCTCGGACTTCTACGGTCCGCGGGCCCGCATGGCCCACGCGGGTGAACGGATGATCCCGGCCATCCTGGCGGGCAAGGCGATCCAGCTGGTCGGCGATCCCGGGGCACCGCACTCCTTCACGTACGTGCCCGATCTCGCGGCGGCGATGATCACCGCGGCCGGCCTGCCCCGCGCCGCGGACCGGATGCTGCACGCACCCACCCTCCCGGCGCTGTCCCAGCGCGCGATGGCGGAGGCGTTCGCCCTGGCGGCGGGCGTCGTTGTGCCTCCGCTCAGGGGCATTCCCGGGTGGCTGCTGCGGGCGCTCGGCACCGTACTGCCGTCCATGCGGGAGATCGCCGAGCTGGCGTACCAGTTCGACCGGCCCTTCGTCATGGATTCCTCGGCCTCCGAGCGGCTCCTCGGGCTCGCCCCTACTCCCCTCGAACAGGGTGCCGCGGAGACCGTCCGGTGGTGGCGGGAGGACCTGGCCGTGGCCGGATCAGCCGCCTAGGGCACGAGGCGTGACGGTACGTACCCGAGGGCCTTGTCGACCACGCCGGGGAGCGGCTCCCCCGCGGCCCACAGCAGGAAGTTGCGTTCGAACTGAGCGGCGAGATCATCCAGCCAGGAATCGGCATTGCTCGCCATGTGCGGCGTCACGAGCACCGACGGCAGGGACCAGAACGGGTGGTCCCCGGGCAGCGGCTCGACGGCGAAGGTGTCGAGCACGGCTCCCGCCAGGGTTCCCGCGGTCAGGCGCCGCACGAGGGCGTCCTCGTCGACGAGCCGGCCGCGGCCGGCGTTGACCAGCACGGCAGTGGACGGGAGCGCGTCGATGACCCGGGCGTCCACGAGATGCTCGGTGGCCGGGGTGAGCGGTGCGACGAGGACGAGCCAGTCGACGTCCCCGACGATCCGCTCCAGGTCGCTCGAGGCGTGCACGCGGCCGAAGTCGGCGTCGTCCCCGCGCGCGGTGCGACCCACCCCCTCGACTCGCACGCCGACCGCGCGGAGCAGGCGGGCCGTGTGGCGGCCGATGCTGCCGGTGCCCACCACCAGGGCTCGGGTCCCGGCGATGTTCCTGCCCTCACGCCACGCCCAGACCCCCTCGTTCTGCCGGTCGCGGAGGGGACCGAACCCCTTGGCCGCGTGCAGCATGCCGCCGAGGACGTACTCGGCCATCGGCTGGTCGAAGATGCCGTGGGCGTTGGTGACGACGACGCCGGAGGCCACCAGCCCGGGGAACAGCAGCCTGTCCACCCCGGCCGCCGCGACGTGCAGCCAGCGCAGCGAGCCCGCGGCGTGCCAGGCCGCGGGCAGCGCTCCCGAGAAGTAGTCCCAGAGGTAGAGCACCTCCGCGCCGTCGAGCGCCCGGTCCAGGTCCCCGGCCTGCGCGATGCGGACGTCGGCGAGTCCGGCCACGCGCTCGAGCCCGCGCACCGGGCGGGCTCCCTCGAGGACTGCGACGACCGGCCGCCTAGCCACCGGACTGCTCCGAGCGGTGCCCCACCGGCCCCGCCGGGGCACTGGGCTCGTCGTCCGATGCCGTCGCGGCCGGGCCCTCGCCGGACGCCGTGCTCGGCGCGGGCGGAACGGCGTCGGGGTCCCCGGAGGCGACGCCGGTCGCCGGTCTGTTCTCGATCGACTGGTCGCGCAGGTACCGCAGCACCACGATCGCCACCGCCGTCGTGGGGACCGCGAGGAACGCCCCGATGATCCCGAAGAGCGTGCCGCCGGCCGTCACCGAGGCGAGCACGACGGCGGGATGGATCTCGAGGGTCCGCCCCACGAGCAGGGGCTGGATGAAGTTGCTCTCGAGCTGCTGGACCAGGACCACGAGACCGAGCACCGCGAGCGCGCTCACCCAGCCGTAGGCGAGGAACGCGACGAGCGTCGCGACGAGCCCGGAGACGATCGCCCCGACCACCGGGATGAAGGCGGAGAAGAACACCAGCACGGCCAGCGGGATGGCGAGCGGGATGTCGAGGAGCACCAGGCCGAGCCCGATGAACACGGCATCGACCAGAGCCACCGTGGCCTGCGCGAAGATGTAGGAGGAGAGGGCCCTCCACGTCCCGCTCGCGATCATGGACGCATGGCCGAACGCCGTCGAATTGGTCCAGCGCGCCGCCCAGGGCATGAAGCGGTCGCCGTCCTTGAGGCAGAAGAAGGTGAAGACGAGGGCCAGCAGCACCACCACCGTGCCGGACGTCAGCTCGCCCAGGCCCGTCGTGATGCCGCTGACGATGTTCCCCACGTTGGCCTGGACCTGGCTCAGTGCCGTGTCCACGATGCTGTCGAGGTTCGGGGTGTCGAGGTTCAGCGGCGGCCCGGCCACGAACGCGGCGAGGTCGGCGATGTTGTCCCGCGCGAGTCCGGAGAGGTCCGTGACGCCGCTCGCGATCGCGGGGATGGTCAGCGCCCCGATCCCCACGACGATCCCGATGAACCCCAGCAGAGTCACGAGTGCGGCGAGGACCTTCGGGAGGCCGCGGCGCAGGAACCTGTTGACGGGCCAGAGCACCGAGGCGAGCAGGAGGGCGAAGAGCGTGGGCAGGACGATGGACCAGAGTGCCTTCGTGAGGTACCAGAGGACCACCAGCCCGGCGAGGACGATGATGGAACGCGCCGTCCACGCGGCACTCACCGTGAGGCCGTCGGCGAAGGCGTGCGGCCTGAAGCGGCGGGCGACGGAGGAGCCGTGTGCCGCGGGGACAGGCCGGGGCGCGGGTTTCCATCGCCGCGCAGACCGTCGTGGAGATGGGGTCTCGGTGTCCGGGCTACCGGCGTCTGCTTCTGTCACGTAGCCATCCTGCCCTAAGCGGGCGGCTGCGGGCTCACCGCGCAGGGCGGCGTGACCCCTTGCAACTCAGGATGCGCCGGCCACCGGGAGGGCGCTGACCTGCTCGGCCGTCAGCCGGACCTGCTGGACGAGCCAGTCGACCATGAGCTGTCCGGCGCCGAGGTGCACGGCGCGCCCGTCATGCTGCTGTGCGTGCCAGCGCTCCACGTCGGTCGGCGAGCCGACCGCGGACAGGAAGTGGCTGAGCGGACAGTCGGCGAGCTCGCGCGGGTGCGGGGACCCGAGGCGCGCGAACTGCCAGTGGTAGGCGAGCGCTCCGAGGTGGGTCCGGAAGAGATCGGGGTGGAAGGCCTCGCCGAAGCGGCCGGCGAAGGCGGGCACCTCGGCGGCCGGGATGGGCCGGCAGAAGTAGTACCCCTGCCCGAGGGCGGCACCCAGCACCGTGACGGCCTCGGCGACGCTGCGGTCCTCGATGCCCTCGATCACCACCTTCATCCCGAAGTCCCGGCCCATCTGGATCAGGGTGGCGATCATGCTCAGCGCATCCGTGGGGCGCGTGTGGATGCCTGCAAGGAGATCACGGTCCAGCTTGATGGTGGTGAACGGCAGCGTGGAGAGACGCTTGAGACTGCTGTAGCCGGCTCCGAGATCATCCATCGCCACACCGACGCCGAGCCCGGCGATCTCCTGCAGCACCTCGCTCTGCGCCTCGGAGTCGACGCTGTCCGATTCCAGCAGCTCCAGCGTGAGGCATCCGGCGGGCACGGCGTGCCGGGCGAGCGAGGATGCTAGGTCGCCGACCAGGGCCGGGCGCAGGAGCACGGAGGGCGGCAGGTTCACCGAGATCCCGTCGCAGACCCCGTCGCGGTACCAGGCGCTGAAACGGTCCAGCGACTCGTCGAGCACCCGCGAGAACAGCCGGTCGAGATCGGCGGCGTCGAGGTGGGGCAGGAACTCACCGGGCGCGGCGAGACGACCGCCCGGCAGCTCCAGCCGTGCGAGCGCCTCGAAGAGGTGGACGCCCCCCTTCCTGAGGTCGACCACCGGCTGGAGGTGTACCACGACACCCGTGTCCAGGGCCCGCCGATAGGACCGCCCGATCTCCTCGGACGGTCGCACAGGGCCGTCGTCGCCCGTGACGTCCGGGTCCGGCTCCCCTCCGACGGCGGCCCCGAGTTCCCACCACTGCACGCGGTCGGCCTTGCGCTGCTTCACGGCGTAGAGCGCTTCGTCGGCCGCACGGAGGACGTCGGCATCATCGGCGCCCTCGGCAGGCAGCAGGGCGATCCCCATGCTCATCCCGATCGTGACGTCGCTGCCGCCGACCAGGAAGGGCGTCCCCGCCATCTCGAGCAGGGGCTCGAGCAACCGGCGGAAGGCAGCGTCCGCGTCCGCCGGCGGGATGTCCCTGAAGATCACGAGGAACTCGTCGCCACCCATCCTGCCGAGGACGTCCCCGTCGCGGAGCAGCCCCTGGAGGCGCAGCGCCCACTCCCGCAGGAGCTCGTCGCCGGCCTCGTGGCCGTAGCTGTTGTTGATGTCGCGGAAGTCGTCGAGGTCGATCAGCCCGATGGCGGGGACGTGCTCCCCCGCGGTGCCGGACCCGAGGAGCAGCCTGATGCGCTCCCCCATGGCCGCGCGGTTGGGCAGACCCGTCACCTGGTCGTGCAGGGCCTGGAAACGCAGCTGTTCGTGGAGCGCCATCCTGGTGTTGATGTCCCGCTGGACACTGACGAAATGCGTGACGGCGCCGCTCGCGGACCGCAGCGGCGTGATGCGCAGCGCGTTCCAGAAGGCAGAACCGTCCTTGCGGTAGTTGAGGATCTCCCCGTTGAAGGGCGTGCCGGCGGTGAGGGCGTGGCGGATGGCCGCCGTCGTCTCCGGGTCGGAGCCCGGGCCCTGCAGCATGCGGCAATTGCGCCCGAGGGCCTCCTCACGGCCGTACCCGGTGATGTTCACGAAGGAGTCGGAGACGTGCAGGATCTTCTGGTCGGCGTCGGCGATGAGCGAGATCTCGGACGTGGCGGCCATCGCCTGGATGAGCAGATCCTCCGGCACCCTGCCCTCGCCGAAGTGCGGCCCGTTCACCCCGTGCATGTTCCGCCCTCCCGCTGCGCAGTGCCACGGTGATCCCGGCCGCGGTCCGTGGCCTGGCGGCCTCCTAGCAAGGATCGTAGCCGCCTGACCCAGAATGGGGTGATGGGCGCCTGACCCGCGCGTCCTGGCGCACCGCTCGCCGATCCCCGGGACTAGGGTGGGGAGGACATCCCCGACGTCGGCAGAAGGTCACCCATGCGCTCCGTGAAACTCGGCTCCACCGGACTCGACATCTCCCCCATCGCCCTCGGCTGCATGAGCTACGGAACGCCGGATCGCGGCAACCACGCCTGGACTCTGCCCGAGGAGGAGAGCCGCCCCCTGATCAGGGCGGCGGTCGACGCCGGCATCACGTTCTTCGACACCGCCAACGTCTACTCCGACGGCTCGAGCGAGGAGATCGTGGGCCGGGCGCTGGCCGAGTTCACGCGCCGCGAGGACATCGTGATCGCCACGAAGGTGCACGGCCGCATGCACGAGGGCCCGAACGGCGCGGGCCTCTCCCGCAAGGCGATCATCGCGGAGCTGGACAACAGCCTGCGGCGCCTCGGCACGGACTACGTGGACCTGTACCAGATCCACCGGTTCGACCCGGCGACACCGCTGGAGGAGACGCTCGAGGCACTGCACGACGTCGTGAAGGCCGGCAAGGTGCGCTACCTCGGTGCGTCCTCCATGTACGCGTGGCAGTTCTCCAAGGCCCTGTACCTGCAGCGCATGAACGGCTGGTCCCGCTTCGTGTCGATGCAGGACCACTACAACCTGATCAACCGCGAGGAGGAACGCGAGATGTACGGACTCTGCGCGGACCAGGGCATCGGCGTCCTCCCCTGGAGCCCGCTCGCCCGCGGCAAGCTCGCCCGGCGCTGGGACGAGACGACGTCGCGGTCCGAATCCGACCAGTTCGGTAAGACCCTCTACGGCACGCTCGACGCCGACCGCCGCGTCTCGGACGCCGTCGGGGCCGTCGCGGCGGACCGCGGGGTGACGCGGGCGCAGGTGGCCCTCGCCTGGGTGTCGCGGAACCCGGTGGTCTCCGCCCCGATCGTCGGCGTCGGCAAGCCCCACCACCTCGAGGACGCCCTCGCGTCCCTGGACATCGAGCTGACCGAGGACGAGGTCCGTGCCCTCGAGGAGCACTACGTCCCGCATCCGCTCGTCGGCTTCTAGCCGCTTCCGGATGCTGCACCTCACCCCGGTGGTGCCGGCCGACGGACCGGCGGAAGGACGAGCGACGAGGGCACGTCCAGCGCGGCCGGCAGCCGGCACGGGCCGCACGACGCCGATCGGCCGGGACGCGCCGGGCGCGGCGCCACAGGAGTCCGGGCGCCGTGACGGCTGACCTCGTCCTGCGGGGTGGCCGGGTGTTCGACGGGTTCTCCGTGCACCCCACCGCCACCGCTGTCGCCGTCGAGGGCGGCAGGATCACCGCCGTCGGACCGGAGGCAGCGGTCCGAGCCGCCGCAGGATCCCGCACCGAGATCGTGGATCTGCACGGCCGCCTCGTGAGCCCGGGTCTCATCGACGCGCACGCCCACACGTTCATGGGAGGCATCGAGGCGCTCGCGTGCGACGTCGGGCACTGCGGGGGCGCCGACGAGGTGCAGGCCGAGGTGTCCCGGTATGCCCGCTCCACCGATCCCGGCGACTCCCCCTGGATCACCGGCGCCGGCTGGTACAAGGGACACTACGACGGCGGGTTCCCGGACGCCTCCGTGCTCGACGCCGCCGTCCCCCACCGACCCGTCTACCTCATCAACCGCGACCACCACAGCGCGTGGGTGAACACCGCGGCGCTTCACCTCGCCGGGATCGACGACCGCACCCCGGATCCGGCGGACGGGAGGATCGGCCGGAGGCCGGACGGCTCGGCGAGCGGGATCCTGCACGAGGGCGCCATGTCGCTCGTGGCCCGGCTGCTCCCGCCGATCACCCGGGAGGCCGTCGAAGCGGGCATCCTCCACGGTCAGGCGCACCTGCACGCTCTCGGCGTCACGGGGTGGCAGGAGGCGATCATCGGCGAGTACGCCGGCTACCCCGACGCCGCCCCGGCGTACCGCTCCCTCGCCGCCTCCGGCCGCCTGACCGGACGGGCCTCGGGTGCTCTCTGGGTGCCCCGCGGCCTCACGCTCGGGGACCTCCCCGGCCTCGTCGACTCGTTCCGTGCCCGCCGGGACCTGAACGCCGCCGCCGGGTTCCCGACGTCGAGCGCCAAGATCATGGTCGACGGCGTCCCGGAGAACCGCACCGCTGCCATGCTCGAGCCCTACGAAAGCGCCGGGTGCACGTGCGGGGGCCAGACCGGGACGGACCGAGGCCCCACGTACCTCCCACCCGAGGTACTGGACGCCGCGGCCGAGGCCCTGGAGGCGGCCCGCTTCGACCTCCACCTGCACGCCATCGGGGACCGGGCCGTGCGGACGGCCCTCGACGCCGTCGGCCGCGCCGCGGTGGTCCTGCACCCGACGCCGGGCGGATCGCGATCCTGGGAGCCCCGGCACGCGATGGCGCACGTGCAACTCGTGCACCCGGACGACGTCCCCCGCTTCGGCCACCTCGGGGTCACGGTCAACGCCCAGGCGCTCTGGGCCTGCAGCGACGAGCAGATGCGTTCCCTCACCGTCCCGCTGATCGGGGCGGAGCGCGCGCGCTGGCAGTACCCGTTCGCGTCGATGCTCGCGGGCGGAGCACCCCTGGCGATGGGCTCGGACTGGCCCGTCTCCGACGCCGATCCTTGGCAGGCCATCCACGTCGCAGTGCATCGGGCGCACCCGGACCACGGCGACACCGGACCGCTGGTTGCCGCGGAGGCCCTGGATCTCACGACGGCGCTGAGTGCCTACACCGCCGGGTCTGCCCGGGTGACGCGCTCGCCCGCAGGCGTGCTGCGCCCGGGGGCACCGGCCGATCTCGCGGTCCTCTCGGCCGACCCGTTCGGGCCCGACGGTCCCGCCCTGCACCGGCTCCGCGCGGACCTGACGATCGTGGGCGGCCGCGTGGTGTTCGAGCGGGCAGCCCACCGGGCATGAACCATGCCCCGTCGATCTGCTGCCCGAGCGGCGTCCGCCGTCGTCGCCCTCCCCACCGACCAGCCCGGCGCTGCCGGCGTCACCATCGACCAGCCCGGCGCTGCCGGCGTCACCAGCGGCGGAAGCCGCCCTCCGAGCTGAGCACCTGGCCCACCATCCACCGGCCCTCGTCACTCACCAGCCACGCGATGAGCCGCGCGGGATCGTCCGGCTCCCCGAAGCGCCCGCCCGGGAAGTGCGCCAGCACGGCTTGGAGCGTCTCGAGCGGCCGGTCCGCGGTGTCCGGGTCGAGATAGCCCGTGTTCACCGGTCCCGGATTCACCGTGTTGAGGACGATCCGCCGCTCGATGAGCCGGTCCGCGACCGACGCCGTCAGCCCTGCGAGCGCGGCCTTCGACGCCGCGTAGGCGATCTCCGACGGCATGGGGCCCGCCACCTGCCCGGACGTCATCCAGATGACGCGCCCGCCCTCTCGGCCGTCGTGCTGGTCGGCGAAGAACCTGGTGGCGAGGATGGTGGACCGCGTGTTCACCCGCCAGTGGGCGTCGAGGGCTTCGCCTGTGATCTCGTCGAGGGTGCCGTCCCCGCCGCTGCGCGCGTGGTTGCAGATGAGACCGTCGAGGTGTCCGAGCGAGGCGCCGGCCAGCTCGATGAGCCGCTCGGCGCCGTCGTCCTCCGCGAGGTCGACACTGCCGTGCGCGAGGGAGGCGCCCCCGCGGAGCCGTGCGCCGATGGAGTCGACGACGTCCTCGAGGCGATCCGCGCCCCACGGCTGCTCCTCGTCGTGGGGCGCGTAGTGGTGGAGGAACAGGCCGGCGCCCAGGTCGGCCAGGCGTGCGGCGACGGCGTGGCCGATGCCCTTAGGGCGGCTCACCCCGGTCACGACGAAGGAGCGCCCGCTGAGGGGGTAGGTGGTGTCCATCCGCCCAGCCTAGGTCGGTGGGCTTCGCTAGGCTGGGACCACGTCCGGCGGTCCCCATCCCGTCCCGTCGCCCTAGGAGTCCCATGCACCGTCCGGTCCCCCGCTCCCGCCTCCTGGCAGCAGGCATCGGTCTCTCCGTCCTCGGCCTGGCGGCCTGCTCGGGCCCGGTGCTCGGCCTCCTGGATCAGGAGCAGACCGATCGGGACCGGCTGACCATCCGGACGGACCTCGACGGGATCGACCTCGCGACCACCCGCTTCCTCGCCGAGCGCGACGGCGTCGAGTACTTCGCGGCACGGCCGGTGCAGGGGAACAGCGACGAGGACACGGTGTGCCTCCTGATCGAGGAAGGGATCGGTGTGGGGCTCGAGTGCGCACCGCTCGCCCGCGGGGCAGCCGGCGCGACCATCCGCGACAGCCGGGTGACCGCGGTCCTGCTGCCCGACGACGTCGACCGCAACGACCTCACGGACGAGGGCTTCGAGCTGCTGCATCCGAACCTGGCGGTCCGGCCCGCCGACGCCGGATGACCCGTCCACCCGCCGCGCACATCTCCTGCTGGACACAGTGGTGCGGGGCGCGCCTAGCATGGGGGACACGGACAGCAGGACGCGACGACCGGGAGGCATCATGGCAGTAGCGGAGGACGACGGCGGCGAACTGATCGTCGGCGACGTGACGCACACGGGAGGCCGGGCGCTCGCCGTCGGACTCTCGCCCTCTCCCGGTCCGGACGGGAATCCGATGGTGCACATCGGCTGGGTGGAACAGGACCAGCAGCTCGAACTCTCGGTGGACGAGGCGCGCGCACTCCGCGACGAACTGACCCGCCTGATCGACGACGCCAGGACCGGCGGACCCTGATCCGCACGATGACCACGGGTCCCTGACGGCGACCGACTGACGGCGACCGACTGATCATTCGTCGACGTGATGGCCGGACGACGCCTGGCTGCGAGACCTCCGGCTGCCCCGTCGGTCCGGTCAGGCGGAGACCTGTGTCTCCCCCACGGTGATGCGGTGGTTCCGCTCGCACTGGTACACGGCGAGCGTTCCCGCCGGTACGGGCCCTTCCGCAGGCCACTGGTCCTCGCTCAGTTCGATCAGGGCGGAACCGCAGCTGGGGCATCGGGCTTCCATCGGTACGTCCTCTCCATGCATCGGGGTCGGCGCCGGACCGACGCGGACGGTACCGGCTGCCGGAGTGGCGGTCAGCCCAGTACACACCGCCCGGACACGCGGCGCCACACGCGTGCCGTACGCCGGGAGGACGTGACGGACAGCGCGCCGGCGGCTAGCCCGCCCTCCGCGCCGCCCGAGGACGTCGGCGCTCGGGCGAGCCGGGGCGTAGAAGGGATCTGCTGGGATGCGTCGGACGGCGTCCACGCCCGGCGGGCCGTATCTATCCGACCCCTGCACGTCAGGTCGGCACAGGGGCGGATTCCCGTCGTCAGGCGCCGCCTCGATGCCTATAATCGGGGGTGCTCACAGCCGGAGTGGACCTCGCCGCCGAATCCCGGGGGACGGCCCTCGCCGTCCTCGACTGGTCCGGGACCGCCGTGACGGTCGACGTGCGGCTCGGCATCGCCGACGCGGACATCGCCGCCGTCGCCCCGGATGTCGAGCGTCTCGGGATCGACTGCGCCTTCGGCTGGCCGGACGACTTCGTCACGTTCATCACGCGCCATGCCGCCGGGGAGCGGGTGGACGCGGGCCTCGACGAGGGGATGGCCTGGCGACGCCGGCTCTCCTACCGCGCGACGGACCGCGCCACGCGGGAGATCACGGGCAGGTGGCCGCTGAGCGTCGCCACGGACCGCCTCGGCCTGACCGCCATGCACTGCGCCGTGCTCCTCGACGCGGTGGGCGCCGCCCTGGGGACGCCCGTCGACCGCTCCGGCGGCGGGACCGCCGTCGAGGTCTATCCCGGAGCCACCCTGCGCGGGTGGGACTTCGGGACGAAGGGCTACAAGAACGACGCGGTCATCCGCGCCGCACTGCTGGCCCGCGTCCTCGAGCGCGCGCCCTGGCTGCTCCTCCGTCCGGAGGACCGGCGCCTGATGGAGGTCTCCGACGATGCGTTCGACGCCGTGATCGCCGCGCTGGCAGCCCGGGCCCATGCCCTCGGGCTGACGCATCCCGTCCCCGAGGAGTACCGCGACCAGGCGGGCCGCGAGGGCTGGATCGCGCTGCCCGTGGGCCGCTTGGAGGACCTGGCGCCCTGACCGGGCCGGACTTCCGACCACACCCGACCGCACCACCCGACACATCGGAGACGAGGAGCGCTTGAGCATGGATCTGGTGGGCAGGGCTGCAGCCCTCTACGCACTCCCCCTCGACGGGTTCGTCGCCGCGAGGAACCTCGCCGCGAAGGAGGCCGCGCAGGGCGGTGACAAGGACCTCGCCGCTACCCTGAGGAAGCTCCCCAAGCCCTCGTCCGCCGCGTGGCTCGTCAACCTGCTCGTCTCCCGCCGTCGGGAGGAGGTGGAGCAGGTGCTCGAGCTCGCCGCGTCCCTGAGGGAGGCGCAGTCGAGTCCCGACCGCGCGCAGCTGCATGCCCTCGGGCAGCAGCGGCAGCGCCTCCTCGCCGCCGTCGCCCGGCAATCCCTCGACGCGGCGTCCGAGGCGGGGCACGACGTCGGACCTGCCGCCCTGCCCGACGTCGAACAGACGCTCCGGGCGGCACTCGCCGATCCCGCTGCGGCGGAGGCGGTCCTGACCGGGCGGCTCGTCCGGACGCTGGAAGCCACGGGGTGGGAGGCCGTGGACCTGGACGGCGCGGTCGGCGGCCCGTTCGACGCCCCGGCGCGCCCGGTGGACGACGCGGACGACGCGAACGACACGGACGACGCGGACAACACGGACGACACGGACGACACGGACGACAGCACGGACAGTCGCGGCAGGGGCGGCGCCGAGGACGCCCGCCGGCCGGGACGGGCATCGCCCCAGAAGCGGTCCGCCGCCGGCCGGCGGGTCGCGGAGGCTACAGCGAGGGCGGCCCGGGACGCCCTCGAGAGTGCCCAGGACGAGGCAGCCCGGACGGAGCGGGCCGTGCAGCGGATCGCCATGCGGAGGGACGGCCTGACAGCTACCCTCGAGGACCTCGAGGACCGCATCGGCGCACTGCGCAGGGAGCTGGCGGACCTCGATGAGGAGGCCGCGGACCGGCGTCGTGAACAGGAGTCCGCGCAGGAAGCGCTCGAGGGTGCCGAGCAGGCCGACAGGACTGCCAGGAGCTCGCTCGCCGACCTCGATCCCTGATGTGAGGCGGGATCGGGCTACGGTGTGCCGGCCCACGGGATCCGGGACCGGGCCCCGAACCGGAGGCGCGGCGTAGGATGTGTCGAACGGGATGGGCCCCGCGACGCCAGGAAGGAACCGTGACCGAACAGGAAGTACTGAGCGACGTCAACGACGATCTGTTCGCGCTGTTGACAGAGACCGCAGGCATCCAGGAGTTCCTCGACGAGTTCGCGGTGATGGCTGCGCAGCGCCTGTCCTCCACCGGCGACGTCTCCTGCGCCATCACGCTCGTGCGTCGGAAGAGGGCCGGGACCCTGGCCGCGAGTGACGACGTGGCGCGCCGTGCGGACGAGTTCCAGAACCGGTTCCACGAGGGACCGTGCCTGCAGGCCGCCCAGACGCAGTCATCCGTGTACTGCCGCGACACGTCGACGGACTCGCGCTGGCCCGCCTATCTCGCAAGGCTCGACACCGATCACATCCGCTCCATCCTCGGTGTCTCGTTCGCCCTCGAGACCAGCGGCATGGCCGCACTCAACCTCTACTCGAGCCGGGTCGACGCGTTCGACCCGGCGGGCATCAGGGCCGCGGAGGCGCTGGCCGAGGCCGCGTCCTCCTCCCTCCGCTTCGCCGTGCGCGCAGCATCCGCTGATGACGAGCGGCACGACCTGGAGGCTGCACTGTCCTCGCGGCAGACCATCAACACCGCCGTCGGGATCATCATGTTCCAGAACAAGTGCTCGCAGGCGGATGCCCTGGCCATCCTGCAGCGCGCATCGAGCAGCCGGAACGTCAAGCTGCGACTGGTCGCCGAGCGCGTCGTCGCGTCGGCGACGGAGCGTCCCTGACCGACGGAACCCCCTGAACAGCCCCCGATCCGCTCCGCGCCTCGGCTGCGCGCCGCCGAACCGACGGCGGAGCGCAGCGGCCGGACGCAGGGGGATTCAGTCGAAGTGCGTGGAGACGGGGGCGTCGACCGTACTGATCAGCACGTTCCGGGCGAGCTCACGGAGCTTCATGTTCCGCGCACTCGAGGCAGCACGAAGGATTTCGATGGCCTCCTCCTGGCTGCACCTGTTCTGGGCCATCAGGACCCCCGCGGCGAGATCGATGGTGGTGCGGGACTCCATGGCGGCCGCGAAGTGATCGGCGCGGTCCCTCAGCCGGGCGAGCCGCAACGCCAGCCCCAGCGACGTGGCGCTTGCGGCGGCCAGTCGCTCCGCAGCGCAGCGGTGTTCGTCGGTGAAGCACGAGGGCCTCGATGAGTAGGACGTGATCACCGCCCGTTCCGGCCCTTGGACGGCGATCGGCGTCGAGAAGGCCGAGCGCACCCCATGACGGAGCGCGGCGGATCCGAAGAGGGGATCCTCACCGGCGAAGGAGAAGTCCGGCACCTCCACGGTGCGGCCGCTCGCGGCGGCCCGCACGGAGGGCCCGTCGTGCAGGTGGACCTCGAGCCGCGCGAGACGCCGTGCATCTCTCGTCGATCCGACGAGGAGGGGATGGGCCCGCGGTCTGAGGAGTGCGACGCTCGTGGTCGTGTCGTGGGGTCCGAACCCGGAAGCGGCCGACGTCGCTTCCACGAATCCTTCGAGGAAATCGTCGAGACCCGCACTGACGACCACGAGGTCCTGCAGGAAGCCCTGCAGATCCGTCTCCGGACGGATTCCGACGTCGTTCCCCATCGCCTACCCCCTCATGATTCGGGCGCCCGGGCACGGGCACCACGAACAACAAAGCTGCCGGCTGCTCAACAACTGCGGACCATGCTACCGACGCGGGATCCTTCCGGGCTAGACCGGACCGCGTGTCGGGCCGCCCGGGATTTGCCTGACCACCCCCGGAATCGCTATCTTGATCCTTGTCCAGCAGGGGGCGCCGAAGAGAGCCGGGACATCCGGCGCCAGGACATTTCGAGGTCTCCTTTGGACTCAGAGCCCAACCTCAACGAACTAGCCGTCGTCTTCGGTCGCGTCCGCGGCCTCCTCCTCACGGAACAGACGGTGCAGCACGCCATCGACCTCCTCGCGGAAGCAGCCCGCGACCTCATCCCGGGCGCGTTCGGCGCCGGGGTATCCCTCATCCATCAGGGACAGCGCACCAGCACCGGTGCCACCGACACCCTGGTCCGCCGCGCGGACGAGTTGCAGTACGAACTCTCCGAGGGACCGTGCCTGAGCGCCTGGTCCACCTCGAGCCCGGTCAGGACGGACGACACCCTGGCGCCGGACCAGCGGTGGGCCCGCTGGGCCGCAGCCGCCGCCGCGATGTCGGTCCGCTCGTGCCAGAGCGTGCCCCTCATCCAGGGCCGCACGACGATCGGGGCCATGAAGGTCTACTCCACGGACGCCGGCGCGTTCGACGAGACCACGGAGCGGGCCCTGACGCGCTTCGCCGTCCCGGCCGCCGCACTGCTCAGCCATGTCCAGACGACCGAGACGCCGCAGCAGATCCGTTCGGAGCTCTCCGCTGCCCTGCAGCTGCGGGACCGCATCGGCATGGCCAAGGGCATCCTCATGGCACAACTCGGCATCGACGACCGGTCGGCCTTCCGGGAACTGGTGACCCGGGCCGAGGAGGGCCGGCGATCGGTGGCGGACGTCGCGCTGGAGCTGACGGGCGGTTCCGGCACACCGGTCGCCTGACAGCAGGACCGCCGCCGCCGTGTGGCGGGGACGGTCCTGCTGATGCTCGTGCCGGTCGGCCGGCTGGGATCGGGAGCCGTCAGTACCCGCAGGGTGTCCGGTAGTCGGAGACCGCCGTGCTGGTGCCGGGCGCCGGGCAGAGGAACTGCGAGTACCGCAGGTCGTCGTCGACGAACCTCTTGAGCCAGGAGATGCTCGTCGACGCGATGGTCGTGTTGCTCGTGTTCGGTGCGTAGTGCGACGCTCCCCGGAGTTCCACGTATGCCTTCCGGGACAGGTTCGTCAGTCCGTTGTAGAAGGGGACGGCGTGGCGGCTGACGGGAGCCACGCTGTCGTTCTGCGCGCCGATGTACCCGGGTGAGATCGCCACGGCGCCGAAGGTGCCCGCCGTCGTCGTGCTCGGGTAGTAGATGGTGCCGCCGCCGAAGGAGCGCGCAGCGGTGCTGGACACCGTGGCGGTCGCGGTGGCAAAGCTTCCGCGGGACGCCTCGATGCTCGCCCGGGTGGGCGCAGGGACGCTCCGGAACAGGCCGGGAGCCCGCCTGCGGCGCGGTGCCGGCGAGCTCCGTCCCCGATCGAGAGTAGGGCCGGCGTTCCGCGCCGGGCAAGGGAATTCGCCGCGCTCTGGTCATCGGGCGGGAGCCGTGGGACGGTGGGATGTTGCCCGCCGGAACGGTCGCGCCGGTGGTGGCGGTGGTGGCGGTCGGTAACGCTTGGGCATCGGGAATCGCCGCCGGGAGCGTCGGACTGTCCTCTTCGCGCAGGCCCTGCCTACTCTGGGCACAGGCGCCCCGGCGTCCACGCATCCGCATCGAAGCACGTTCCGTGCTGGAAGGACCGGCACGGTCGACGCCGGTGAGGTCTCACATGTACTTCGACAACGCCCTGCCCGCCGCCGAGCAGGAGCAGCTGACGCTCCTCGAGGACACCCGCGCCCGGTTGCTCGAGACGATGTTCTCGCTGCGCTGCGCCTGCGCGGACGTGTTCGCCGATCCCTTCCGGGCGGAGGAGCGCGACGGCGCCGCCTGGGAACTCGCGCGGGCCGTCGGTGACATCCACCGCTGCGATGAGCAACTCCATGCCCTGCGTGAGGTGGACCGGCTGTCCCGGCCAGGAGAGGCCGGGCGGCTGATCGGATCCGGCCTCGCGCAATGACGCCGCCGGTGCGCAGGGTCCGGATCTCCTTCCCCGGCCGGGACGCCACCGGCGTCCAGCTCCCCCGCCCGGACCTCGGTGCCCTGATCGAGCGGGTCGCGACGGGTAATCGGCGGGCCTTCGAGGAGCTGTACCGCCGGACGGCCGGCAGCGTCTACGCGCTGGTGCGCCGCATCCTCGCGGACGAGGCAGCGAGCGCCGAGGTCACGCGGGACATCTACGTCCGTATCTGGGCCGGCGCCCACACCTACCGGCGCACGCTGGGCTCGGCCGAGAGCTGGCTCGTCAGCCTCACCCATCGCTGCGCGGTCGACTGCGCCAGGGCGGCCGCAGCCCCGAGCGCCCGGGCCCGACACGAGCAGCCCCTGCTGCCCGCGATCGCCGCCGGGGCGGCCGGGCGCTCGCTGTCCCTGCTGACGCCCGAGCAGGTGGAGGCGCTCGAACTCGCCTACTTCGGCGGCCTGACCCATGCCGATGCGGCTAGGAAACTGGGTGTCGACCGCTCCACCCTGCGCCTCCGGGTCAGCACCGCCCTCGCCCGGCTGCACCAGGGGATGGACGTCGCACGACCCCCGGGGTCCCCACGCCCGACCCTGCTCCCGCGGAAGCCCCGCTGACCGCCGTGCCTCTCAGCGGAGGCCGGCCGCCGGCCCCACGAGGGAGACGATGTTCCCGAGCAGGGCGGCATTGAAATCCACACCGAGCTGGTTGGGGATGGTGACGAGGAGGGTGTCCGCGGACTGCACGGCGGCATCGGCGGCGAGCTGTTCGGCGATGACGTCCGGCGCACCGATGTAGCTGCGGCCGAAGCGGGACCGGGCGCCGTCGAGGATGCCCACCTGGTCACGGGACTCGCGCTGGGCCTGGAGGCCGAAGTAGTACTCGTCCGCCTCGCTGACGATCGGCAGTATGCTCCGGCTGACCGAGACCCTCGGCGTCCAGCCGTGCCCTGCCCCGGCCCAGGCCTTCCGGAAAATGTCGATCTGCTCGGCCTGCAGTTCGTCGAAGGGGACTCCGGTGTCCTCGGTGAGCAGGGTGGAGCTCATCAGGTTCATGCCCTGCTCACCCGCCCACTGTGCCGTGGCCCTGGTACCCGACCCCCACCAGATGCGCTCGGGCAGACCGGGCGAGAGCGGGTCCACCGGCAGCCGCGCAGTACTACCGGACATCCGGGGATTGGGCTCGGCGATGCCGTGGCCCGCGATGGCCCGGCGGAACAGCGCTGCCTTGTCCCGCGCGAGGTCGGCGTCGGTGCCACCCTCCTCCGGCTGGTAGCCGAAGGCACGGGAGCCCTCGAGTGCGGTCTCCGGGGAACCGCGGCTGATGCCGAGCTGGAGGCGCCTGTTGCTGATGAGGTCGGTGACGGCCGCCTCCTCCGCCATGTACAGCGGATTCTCGTAGCGCATGTCGATCACGCCCGTGCCGAGTTCGATGGTCCTCGTCCGCGCGGCCATGGCTGCGAGCAGCGGGAACGGTGCCGAGTACTGCGGCGCGAAGTGGTGGACACGCATGTACGCGCCGTCGACGCCGAGCTCCTCGGCGGCCACGGCCAGCTCCACGGCCTGCACGAGGGCCTCCTGCGCGGTGGGGACCAGCGAGCCGCGCACGTCCTGGTAGTGGCCGAAGGACAGGAACCCGATCTTTTTCATACCCGGTGAAGCGCACCGCGGGCGTCGCGCATTCCCGTGCCGGCGGCCGCGCTGTCCGGTGGGTGGACGCGGGAGCATCCACCGGGCGGAGCATGCGAGACTCCGATCATGACGATCCCCATCAAGGCCTACGCCCACGTCCGCCTCACGGTCACCGACATCGATGCTTCCCGTGCCTTCTACGACGCCGTCTTCGGCCTGCCCGTGGCCTTCGAGGTACCCGACGACGCGGACGACGCGACCCGGGAGCAGCTCGGGTTCCTGTACGGCGGCGTGATCTACCAGCTCGGCGACACCCTGCTCGGCCTGCGGCCGGTGGCCGAGGACCGCTTCAGCGAGAACCGTGTGGGGCTCGACCACCTCGCCTTCACCGTCGCCGACCGCTCCGTGCTCGACGATGCCGCGTCGTTCCTCGACGGTCGGGGCATCGCGCACGGCGGCGTGAAGGACATCGGCGCGGGCTGCATCCTCGAGTTCCGGGACCCGGACAACATCGCCCTCGAACTCTTCGCTCCGCAGGCCTGACGGGTAGCGGTCCGGGCTTCAGGCGCCCGCGTTCACCTCGATCTCGGCCAGGTCCGCCAGCGTGCCGAGATACGCCCGCTCCCTGGCGCAGAGGTGGCGGGGCTCCGTGTCGACGAGGCACAGGCTTCCCACGAACCAGCCGCTCGGACCGCGCAGCGGTATGCCCGCGTAGAAGCGGGCGAAGGGCTCCCCGACCACGAAGGGGTGGGTGCTGAACCGCGGGTCGATCCGCATGTCCGGGATCAGCAGGAGTCCGTCCTGCTTGATCGTGGTGTCGCAGAGGGCGAGGTCCCGGGGGATGGTGCGTGGCAGGTCTCCGACGAAGGACTTCAGGAACTGACGGTCCTCGGAGATGAAGGAGATGATGACGGTCTGCACGCCGAAATAGGACTGGGCATCGCGGGTCAGGCGGTCGAACCGCTCCTCCTGCGGCGAGTCGAGCAGCCCGGTGCGGCGCAGGGAGCGCAGGCGCTGGCGCTCGGACTCCCGCCGCGAGGGGAGGGTGATGGACGGGTCCAGGGCGACGGGCGCTCCGGGGGGTGGGGAGAAGGGCAAAAGGTGGATCCGCTCGATGGGGTGAGACCAGGTCCCGCAAGTGGGGAGGGATATCTTCATCCTGCCTGCTCCGCATCAAGCCAGGGCGTCATTCGGGCCCTCCGGACCAAAGCTTTACCGAACGTTTGCACAAGCGTGGAAGACAGGACGGGCCCCGAGGGGGCGGATGGGGCCCGTCCTGCTACAGGTAGGTCGTTGCCGGACACCCGATCCGCACGGTGGAGAACCTGTGATGCCCGCCACAGCACGACGCCGGCCGCCTCCGAGGAGGGGCCGGCGTCGTCCGTCCGTGCGTCAGGACAGGGCGTCAGGGCAGGGCGTCAGGGCAGCTTGACCGCAAGCACGTTGCAACGGGCGGAGAGCAGGATCGTCTGCGCCGTCGAGCCCATGATCAGCTTGCCCACCGGTGTCCGGTGGCGCAGTCCGATCACGATCAGCTCCGCATCGATCTCCTCCGCCACGTCGACCACCTCCTCGGCCGCCGTGGCCTCGGAGATGCTGTGCCGGATCGAGTAGGGCACCCCCGTGGCGTTCAGCATGCCCTCGAGCTTGGAGACGTCCTCGGAATCCGCGTACGCCGGGTTGACGAGGCGGTCCGCCCGGGTGGTGTTGATCACCACGAGCTCGGCGCCGCGACGCCGCGCCTCCTCCACCGCCTGCGTGACGGCGGCCTCGCCCAGGGCATTGGGCACGTAGCCCACCACGATGCTGCTCATCGGTCGGTGTCCTCTCGGGTGTCGGGTGCGCGCGTCACGGGAGCGACGGCGGTCTCGGGTGCCGTGGCGGAACCACGGACGACGTCGGGGGCGTCGGCGTTCGCCGCCACCATCGCCTCGAACTGGCGCTGCCGGCGCTTCAGGAGCATGGACAGCGCGAAGATCACCAGGAGCACCACGTAGATGGTGGCCGCGACCGGCGACTGCACGAGCGCCACGGGATCACCCTGCGAGATCGCGAGCGAGCGCCGCAGCTGGCTCTCGAAGATGGGCCCGAGGATGAGTCCCACCACCATCGGTGCGATCGGGTAGCCGTAGCGGCGCATGAAGAACCCGAGGATGCCGACGATCAGCAGGATGATGACGTCGATCGGCGTGAAGTTCACGGAGAACGCACCGAGCACAGCGAACACCAGGATGCCCGAGTACAGGTAGGGCCGCGGGATCTGGAGGATCTTGACCCAGATGCCGACCAGCGGCAGGTTGAGCACCAGGAGCATCAGGTTGCCGACGTAGAGGCTCGCGATGAGCGCCCAGACCAGCGTGCTGTTGGACTCGAAGAGCTGCGGGCCCACCGGGATCTGGTAGCGCTGGAACGCCACCAGCATCATGGCGGCGGTCGCCGTGGTCGGGATGCCGAGCGTCAGGAGAGGCACGAGCACACCTGCGGCTGCCGCGTTGTTGGCGGCCTCCGGACCGGCGACGCCCTCGATGGCGCCCTTGCCGAACTCCTTCTTGTTCTTCCCCTTGGCGAGCTTGCGCTCGGAGGCGTAGGACAGGAAGGTCGCGACGTCCGCACCACCGGCGGGGATGGTCCCGACGGGGAAGCCGATCGCCGTGCCGCGGAGCCAGGGCTTCCACGAGCGGCGCAGATCCTCCTTGCGGAGCCAGCTGGTCCAGCCGCCGGTCACCGGGATGATCTTGATCGGGCCGTGGCGCAGGCGCGAACCCACGTAGAGCGCCTCGCCGACGGCGAAGAGCGCGACCGCCACGAGGACGACGTCGATCCCGTCCGCGAGGAAGGGGCTGCCGAAGGTGTAGCGCTGCTGGGCGGTGAGCGCATCGAACCCGACGAGTGCGATGAACAGGCCGAGCCCCAGCGAGGCGAGTCCGCGCAGCACCGAGGACCCGAGCAGCGCGCCCACCGTGAGGAAGGCGACGACCATCAGGGCCACGTACTCGACGGGGCCGATCTGCACGGCGAAGGCCGCGACATAGGGGGCCACGAAGCTCAGCAGCACCGTCGCGATGGTGCCGGCCACGAAGGAACCGACCGCCGCCGTCGCCAGGGCTGCCGCTCCCCTGCCGGCCTTGGCCATCTTGTTGCCCTCGAGCGCCGTGACGATCGACGACGACTCCCCGGGGGTGTTGAGCAGGATGGAGGTCGTCGAGCCGCCGTACATCCCGCCGTAGTAGATGCCGGCGAAGACGATGATCGCCGCCGTCGGCTCCAAACTGTAGGTGATGGGCATGAGCAGGGCCACGGTCATGGCCGGCCCGATACCCGGCAGCACGCCGACGGCGGTGCCGACGAGGACGCCGCCGAGCGCGTAGAGGAGGTACATGGGCTGCATCGCCGTGGCGAAGCCCTCCATGAGCAGGAAGAAGTTATCCACCGAAGACACCGAACCCTTCCAGGAAGCCGGGCGGCAGGGACACGCCGAGCAGCCCGCCGAAGACGAACTGCAGCACCAGCGCCAGGATGATCGCGGTCATGAGGTTGCGCCACCACGGGCGGGCTCCGAGCGACCAGGCGGCACCGAAGAACAGGAGCGCGGCGGCGACGGGCCAGCCGAGCGGCACGATCAGGAAGGCGTGCAGGAGGACGAACCCGCTGAGCTTGCCGACCGTCAGCCAGTCGGTCTTCGCCTCGAGGTCCACGTCCTCGCCCTCGTCGGCCGCACCGCGATGGCCGCGCAGGACCTGGAGCACCAGGCCCGCCCCGACGACCACGAGCAGGGCTGAGACGGCGAAGGGGAAGGCACGGGGGCCGATGTCGCTGGCCGACGGCGGGGTCTGGATACCGGCGCCCGCCACGAACCCGACCACACCGATGCTCACGATGATGAGCGCGAAGACCAGCTCACCGACCGGCGCTCCGGGAGCGGCGGCCGTGCCGCTCCCGGGGGCGTTCTGTACGGAGGTACTCATGGCCTAGAGCAGCCCGATGTCGGTGAGGGTCGTCTTGACGCTGGTGATGTCCTCGTCGAGGAAGGTCTGGAACTCCTCGCCGGCGAGGAAGGCGTCCGACCAGTTGTTCTCCTCGAGCGTGGCCGTCCAGGTCTCGGTCTCGTGGAGGTCGGTGACCAGCTGCGTCAGCTTCTCCGCCTGGGCGTCGTCGATGTTCCCGGGGGCCACGACGCCGCGCCAGTTGGTGAGGACCAGGTCGATGCCCTCCTCGGTGAGGGTGGGGGTGTCGGGCAGCTGCGGGGCGGCTTCCTCGCCGGAGACCGCGAGGGCGCGCAGCTTGCCTGCGTTCACCTGCTCCGCGTACTCACCGACACCCGAGATCCCGGCGTTCACCTTGTTGCCGAGGAGCGCCGCGAGGGACTCGCCGCCGCCGGAGTACGGGATGTAGTTCAGGTTGTCGGGGGTGATGCCCGCTTCCTTCAGCACGGACCCGGCGAGGATGTGGTCGGCTCCGCCGGCGGAGCCGCCCGTGATGGAGACGCCCTGGCCCTTGGACTCGATGTCGTCGAGCAGGTCCTGCACGGTCTGGTACGGCGAGTCCGCGGGGACCACGATCACGAGGGGCTCCTCGGTCAGGCGGGCGATCGGCGTGGTGTCCTCGATCCGGTTGGCGGCGTTGTTGGTCTCCACCGCGCCGACCATGACGTAGCCCATGACCATCAGCGTGTTGGGATCCGTCTCCGTGGCGAGCTGCGCGAGGCCGTTGGTGCCACCGGCACCACCGACGTTGACCACGGAGGCGTTGCCCACGAGGTCGTTCTCCTTGAGGTCCGCCTCCATGGCACGGCCCGTCTGGTCCCATCCTCCGCCGGGATCGGCGGGGACCACGATGTTGAGCTTCTCGATGGCGCCGCTCTCCTCGCCCGCCGTCGTGCTCTCCGTCATGGAGCTGCAGGCCGAGAGGGCGAGGGCGGAGGCGAGGGCCAGGGCGGTGAGGGTCGAACGGCGCGCCGTTGTGCGATCGATCGTCATGATGTTCTCTTCCTTGAGATGTGGTCGCTCGTGCCGAGCGGAAGGTGTGATGCGGATCACCACTGCTGTCCTCAGGGTAGGAAGGCCCCTGCACGGCGGTAAAGCATGCGGTCGTAGTGCTCGTATTGGTCTTTGTGGTCACGGGAGTCGGTCCACGAGGCCGGGCGGCCCGGGTGTGACGCGACGCAGCGTGTCACACTGTGAGGATGATCAGGACGATGTCGCTTCGATCTCAGCTGTTCTTCCTGCAGCTGACCATCGTGCTCGTCATCGTCGCCGTCGCCGGGTCCACCGCCGTCGCCATGCAGCGTCTCCAGATCCGCGAGCAGTACGAGGACCGCATGGTCGGCGTCGCGCAGTCCGTGGCGCAGCTGCCGTCCGTCGTGGAGGCCTTCGACCAGCCCGATCCCAGCGCCGCTATCCAGCCGATCGCCGATCTCATCCGCCAGTCCACCGGGGTGACCTACGTGGTGGTCACGGATGCCGACGGGATCCGGTACTCGCACCCCAACCCCGAGCTCATCGGGCAGCTCGTGTCCACCGATCCCTCCATCCCCCTCTCCGGTGACACCTTCGTCGGGACCCAGACCGGCACGCTCGGCACGTCCTGGCGCGTCAAGGTCCCCATCTACGGTGACGGCGGCGAGATCATCGGCACGGCGTCGGTGGGCACGCTGGAGTCCGAGCTCGACGCCGACCTGTACGAGGACCTGCCCCGCCTGCTGGCCTGGCTGATCGTCGCGGCCCTCGTCGGATCCGCCGGCGCCATCTGGATCTCCCGGCTCGTGTGGCGGCGGATCTACCGTCTCGAGCCGGAGCAGATCGCCTCGCTCCTCGAGACGCGGGACGCCATGATCCACGGCATCAGCGAGGGCATGGTGGCTGTCGACGAGGACCACCGGATCGCCCTGCTGAACGACGAGGCCAAGCGGCTGCTGGGGCTCGACGACGCCGCCACCGGGCTGCGCGCCGAGGACGTGATGGAGCCGGCCCTCGCCCGCCTCCTGACTGACCCCGCGGACACCGACGAGACCGTCCTGTCCGGCGAGCGCGTGCTGCTCGCCCGTACCTCGGACGCCCTCGTGGACGGCACGCGCGTGGGTCGCGTCATGATTCTCCGCGACCGCACCGAGCTCTACCAGCTGCTCACCGACCTCGACGGCGAGCGCGACGTGACACAGGCCCTCCGTGCGCAGGCGCACGAGTTCGCCAACCGGATGCACACCATCTCCGGTCTGCTCGAGCTCGGGCGCACCGACCAGGCGGTCGACTTCATCTCCCGCTCCGGGCACGGCGGCTCCCTCGTGTCGGGCACCATCGCGCCGGGCATCCAGGACCCGGACGCCGCGAGCCTGCTCATGACCAAGAGCACCATCGCCGCGGAGAAGGGCATCACCCTCTCGATCGACGACACCTCGACGCTGGAGCCCGACGGCACCACCGACGTCGTCACCGTCCTCGGCATCCTGATCGACAACGCGATGGAGGCCGTCACGGGGAGCGGGCGGACCGACGGCGCCATCGCGGTCCTCCTGCACACCGAGCCCGACGCCGTCCGGATCGAGGTCGCGGACAACGGGCCGGGTGTGGCGCCCGGGGACGTCGACGGCATCTTCTCCTCCGGCTACTCCACGAAGGACGGCGGGCACACGGGGACGCGGGGCTTCGGGCTCGCCCTCGTCGACCGCATCGCACGGCGACGGTCGGGGCACGTGGTGGTGGACGACGCCGAGCTCGGCGGCGCGGAGTTCACCGTCTGGCTGGCACCCTCGCTCGTCGACGCCCCGCGCACCACCCTGCAGGTGCCATGAGCACCCCACCCGCAGCACCCCTGATCCCGACGCTCGTGGTCGACGACGACCACGAGGTGGCCGGCATCCACACGGGGTTCCTCCTCGCGCACGGCGCCTTCGACGTCGTCGGCGCCGCCCACACGGGTGCGCGCGCGCTGGAGCTCGCGGAGCTGCTGCGACCCCGCCTCGTCCTGCTCGACATCCACCTCCCCGACATGACGGGCATCGACGTGCTGCGCGCCCTGCGGAACCGGCCCGGGGAGCCGCTCGACGTCATCGCCATCACCGCGGCGCGGGAGCTCGACACCGTGCGGGCCGCCGTCGCGGGGGGCGTGCTGCACTACCTCGTGAAGCCGTTCAGCGCCGCCGTGCTCAACCAGCGCCTGGACCACTACGTGGAGTACCGGCGCGAGCTCCACTCGCATGCGTCGGAGGGTGCCTCTGCCCTCGACCAGGGGCGGATCGATCAGCTCCTGCGCACGACGGCGCCGATCGGCGCGGTCCCGGGCACCGCCCGCACGGCCACGCTGGTCACCCCGAAAGGGCTCTCCGCGCCGACGCTCGACGCCGTCATGCTGGACCTCCGGGGGCACGGCCGGGGGACGTCGGCGTCGGATGTGGCCGACCGCCTCGGGATGGCCCGGGTGAGTGCCCGGCGCTACCTGGAATTCCTGGTCTCACGCGGGCAGGCGCGCATCGTGCCGCAGTACGGATCCGCAGGGCGGCCGGAGAAGTTCTACGTGTGGACGGACGGCGGGCAGGGCTGACCTGCGGGCTCGGCGTCGTCGCTGCCCCGGGCAGGACGTCCGGCAGGAATATCCACCGCTGGAGGGGGTTGTGCAGGACATGACAGAAAATACGGCAGCACCGTCGGGCGCACCCCGCAGCACCATCGGTTTCATCGGCAGCGGCAACATCGGCTCGCAGCTGGCACGCCTCGCCGTGGAGCGCGGCTACCAGGTGATCATGAGCAACTCCCGTGGTCCGGAGACGCTTCAGGACCTCGTCGCGGACCTTGGTGACGGAGCCCGCGCCGGCACCGCGGAGGACGCGGCGACGCAGGGCGACGTCGTCGTCGTCACCATCCCGCTGAAGGACATCGGCGCGGTTCCCGTGCAGCCACTCGCCGGCAAGCTGGTCATCGACACGTGCAACTACTACCCCGAGCGCGACGGCCACATCGCCGAGCTCGACGACGAGAGCACGACGACGAGCGAGCTGGTGCAGCGCCACCTACCCGGTTCCTCCGTGGTGAAGGTCTTCAACAACATCCACTTCGCGCAGCTGACGACGGACGGGACGCCCGCGGGGACCCCGGACCGCCGCGCCCTGCCGATCGCCGGGGACGATTCCGACGCGAAGCAGGCCGTCACCGAGCTGCTCGACGAGTTCGGCTTCGACACCGTCGATGCCGGACCGCTCACCGAGGGCTGGCGCTTCCAGCGGGACACGGCCGCCTACGGGCCCCAGCTCTCCGCGGACGCCATGCGCGAAGCACTCGGGCAGGCCCGGCGCTACGCCGACATGTAGCTCCGGTGCCCGACCGTCAGCCGTCGCCGACCGCCTGGTTGGCCGTGGCGTCAGCGCCCGCCGAGGACGATCGGTGAGCAGCGGGACGCGTCACAGATCTGGTACCGCGCGGAGGGTGCCTTCGACGAGGTCGCCACCCGGCCCGAGTTCACGACCGGGCGGCGGCTCCCGTCCGCCACCAGGGTGACTGTGGACCCCTGAGCCCGGGACCACGTCAGCGTCGTCGCGTACAGGCGGTGCGCCGTGGTGTTCCTGGCCGAGAGCGTGATGGCCTTGGGCTGGACGGTCGGCTTCGGCTTCGGCAACGGCTTCGTCGGGGTCTGCGACGGGGCCGGCTTCGTCGGAGCAGGTGTCGGGCTCGCGGACGGCGACGGCTTAGTCGGTGTGGCTGTCGGGCTCGCGGACGGCGACGGGGCCGGCTTAGTCGGTGTGGCTGTCGGGCTCGCGGACGGCGACGGGGCCGGCTTCGTCGGGGTCGCCGACGGGCTTGCGGACGGCGACGGCGCAGGAGCGGTCGGCGACGGGGTGGGAGCCGTCACCTGCGCCGGCGTGAACGAGAAGTCCCTCACCACTACCTTTTCCGGTTTCACTGCCGCGGGATCCCCTCCCCCGCCGTCGGTCACCCAGAGGTTGAAGTGGATGGTCTCCCGGGCCGGCTCGGGGACGTTCGGGCCCTGCATCACGGTGCGCTTGAGCAGGGGGCCGCCGTAGCCCTCCCCCGCGAAGGTCTCGAACGTCAGCCTGTCCGGCTCCCACACCATGCGGTGCGTGAGGATCGGGTGGTCCGTGACGCCGAAGATCGCCGTGTCGTTGCCGACCCCGGGTCCCTTGCTCGCGTCGAACCAGTAGCCGTGCCCCTGCGTGATGGGCCACACCTGGCCGTAGTTGCTGCCACCGCCCCATGAACTGGCCTCGCAGAGGTCCATCTCGTTGTAGCCCGGGGCGACGGCGGGGTCGTAGGTGAACAGGCATCCCCACACCACCTCCTTCTGGAGCGTGGTGAGGTCCTTCTCGATGGTGGTGCTGTAGGTGCCGTAGCCGAAGCCGTGGCGGGTCGTGTTGAACTCGGCCCCGATGGTGGCCGCGCCGGTCGGATTAGAGAGCGTCATGGTCACGTGGCCGTCGGCGTCAGGGCTGCTGACGTTGGCGGGGTCGAACTGCTTGTTGTAGTTCGGTGCGCCGCTCCACCAGCGCTTCTCCCAGTTGAGGCCCTTCCAGGCGAAATCACCCACGGGACCGGGAACGGCCGCCATCGGGGTCGTGTCCGCGGCGACGACCGGCGTGGGCACGGAGACGGCGAGCAGGAGGGCCGCGAGGACCCCGCTCAGAGCGGGACGGAGTGCTGGACGACAAAGCATGCACAGGCCTTCTGGTTCGGTAGCCCGGCTGACCCCTGGGGCCCCGTGGCTTTGCGTCTCCGGCTCGCACCGGGTTTGCCCTTCTCACCGGGCGGCTGCCCCGGCGGTGCCGACGCTCGCGCTGCCGACCGTTCAATCCTCCCGCACCGGCATGCGGCCGGACCCACGCGCCGGCGCAGATTGTGCCCAGCATTGCCGCAAGTCCATGCCCGACGTGGCAGCAGGAGCACGCTCGGGTACCTTTGGTGCATGCTGCACGGTCCCTCGTGGCCCGGTGAGCGTCTCAGTGCGGCCGGCCCGGCGCACACAAGTCACCGAAGCGACGCGCCTCCGCGCGTGCGCAGCAGATGGAGAGCACAGAAGCATGGGCAACACTCCGACGACCGGGCTGTCCGCGCGCACCCGGCGCCGCGCGGCGAGCGACGACCTCCCGAAGGGCAGGACGCTCCTCGTCCGGGCGATCGTGCTGGTCACCGCGGTGCTCGGCATCAACTACATCGCGTGGCGGTGGCTCTTCTCCATCAACTGGGACGCCTGGTGGATCGCCATCCCGCTGATCCTCGCGGAGACCTACTCGCTGATCGACTCCCTGCTGTTCGGCTTCACGGTGTGGAGGCTGAAGAAGCGCACGCCGCCTGAGGCACCCGAGGGCCTCACCGTCGACGTCTTCATCACCACCTACAACGAGCCGCTGGACCTCGTCCTCACCACGGCGCGCGCCGCCAAGGCCATCCGCTACCCGCACCGGACGTGGATCCTCGACGACGGCAACCGCGCCGAGGTGCGCGCAGCAGCCGAGGCGGAGGGCATCGGCTGGATCACGCGCTCCGCCGACTGGAAGGACATGCCGCGCCACGCGAAGGCCGGCAACCTCAACAACGCCCTGATGTCCACGGACGGGGAATTCCTCGTGATCCTGGACGCCGACCAGATCCCGGATCCGCTCATCCTCGACAGGACGCTCGGCTACTTCACCAACGAGAAGATGGCCCTGGTCCAGACGCCGCAGGTCTTCGTCAACGTCCCGGACTCCGATCCCCTGGGCAGCCAGGCCCCCCTGTTCTATGGACCCATCCAGCAGGGCAAGGACGGCTGGAACGCGGCGTTCTTCTGCGGGTCCAACGCGATCATCCGCCGCGAGGCCCTCATGCAGCTCGGCGTCACGCGGTACGTGACGGAGATCGAACTGGCCCTCCACAAGGCGCTGAAGACCTCGGACAAGGTCATCGCCAAGGCCAAGAAAGGCCTGGGCCCCGACTCCGAGCGGGTCGAGGAAGCCCTCGACCTCGTGGCGAAGGACATCCGGCGCGTGCGCCGGCGCCTCGGGAAGGGCCACGGCATCTCCGAGGTCACCTACGAGTTCCAGCAGCGCATGCAGGCCGTGACCCGCGGGCTCGTCGCCGCGGACATCGCCGCCTTCCACGAGGACCTCGCCTCCCTCGCGGACCTCGACATCATCGGGCTGGAGGAGGGACTGCAGGACGCCTCCATCAGCACGCCCGGGCTCGCCGTCGTCGACGACGCCGCGCTCGACCAGCTGGCCCAGCGCTCCTGGTCGCCCCTCGCCGCGATCGACGCCGTCCGGGTGCTCATCGAGTCGGTCAACGCGGACCGCGGCGGCGAGGCGCAGGCCGTGATGCCCATGGCCACCATCTCCGTCACGGAGGACATGGCCACGTGCATGCGCCTGCACTCCCTCAAGTGGGAGACGGCCTACCACCACGAGAAACTCGCCGACGGACTGGCGCCCGAGGACCTGAACTCCATGCTCACCCAGCGCCTGCGCTGGGCGCAGGGCACCATCCAGGTACTGTTCCGCGAGAACCCCTTCGCGCAGAAGGGCCTCACGATCGCCCAGAAACTGATGTACGGGGCGACCATGTGGAGCTACCTCTCGGGCTTCGCCGCGATCATCTACATCGCCGCGCCGATCATCTACCTGATCTTCGGCATCCTCCCCGTCAGCTCCATCAGCACGGAGTTCTTCATCCGCCTGATCCCGTTCCTGCTGGTCAACCAGCTGCTGTTCGCCGTCGTCGGGAAGGGCGTGAAGACGTGGCGCGGGCAGCAGTACTCGCTCGCCCTGTTCCCCATCTGGATCCGGTCCATCACCTCGGCGTTCGGCAACGTGTACCTCGGCCGGAGCCTGGACTTCGCCGTCACGCCGAAGACCCTGCAGCAGGACCACCAGCTCCGCTGGGACCTCGTGAGACCCCAGCTGTGGGCGATGGGCCTGCTGGTCGCCGCCGTGATCATCGGCGTCGTCCGCATGCTCGTGGGACAGGCCGACATCCTCGGCACCTCGGTGAACATCGTCTGGGTCGTCTTCGACCTGGTGATCTTCAGCGTCATCATCGAGGCCGTCCGCTACCGCGGATACGAGCACTACCAGGCGGACATCGCGGAGGCGAAGGCCCGGCAGGACGCGAAGGCGTGAGCGCGACGGTGACCACGGCGACAGCCGCCGGCCTGCGGGCCCTGGTCCTCCTCCTGGTCCTGGTGACCGGGATCCTCGGCGGTGGCACCCCTGCCCACGCCCTGGCCGGGAACCAGCCCGCCGCCACGGTGGATGCCACCATCAGCGCGGGGGCCGACCAGCTCCCGGTCGAGGACCCGACCGGCCTCGCGAAGGGGCGGTACTTCGGCCCGGAGCTCGACTGGTCCGCCGACAACGCCCGCGCCTACGCCGACCGCACCGGCATCACGCCGTCGTTCTTCAGCCGGCCCGTGGCCTATCCGCTCGACGCCGAGGCCGAGCGGGACCTCGCAGATCTCGCCCGCCAGGACGCACCGCTCGGTGCGCTCGCCGTCGTGACGCTCGAACCCTCGAGGCCGCTCGAGGAACTGACCACGGCGGACGCCGAGCTCCTCGCGGACACGCTCGCGCGCATCGGCGACGAGTTCCGCACCTCCTTCTTCCTCCGCTTCGCACCCGAGATGAACGGCACCTGGCACAGCTGGGGCCAGCAGCCGGACGCCTACGTCGACGCCTTCCGGGCCGTGGCGGGCGCCGTGCACGGGCGCGTACCGGGTGCCGCCCTGGTCTGGGCACCGTCCTACGCCGCCGGCTACCCGTTCACCGAGGCGTACGGGGCCGTCGAGGGGCTCGAGGCCGGCTCCGTCACCGCCCTCGACACGAACGGCAACGGCCTGATCGACGGCGGCGACGACCCGTACGCCCCGTACTACCCGGGCGACGACGTTGTGGACTGGGTGGGCCTGTCGATGTACCACTTCGGGAGCTACGAGCAGGGCCCGACGACGAGTGCCGACGGTACCCGCGAGTACTCCGGGGCCATCGAAACCTCCGTGCTCCCCGAGCCGGACAAGTTCGCCGACCAGCTCGCCGGCACCTACGGCATCGCACCCGGTGCCCCGACGATCGACTTCGCCAAGGTGTACGCCGCCGGGAAGGACAAGCGGTTCCTGGTGCAGACCGCGGCCCTCTTCGATCCCGAGGACGCCGACAGTGCGCCCGAGGCCGACATCAAGGCCGCCTGGCTCGACCAGCTGTTCGATCCCACGATCGCGGCGGAGTACCCCGAGCTCGGGATGGTCGCCTGGCTCGAGGCGTCCAGGCCCGAACCGGAGGCCGAGGGCCACATCGTCGACTGGCGCCTTAGCGTCGAGGACGGGGCGACGGCGGCGCTCACGGACACGCTCGGCACCTCCGCGGACCTCCGCCTGGGACCCGTCACCGACGTCATCCAGCAGGAGGACGCCAACGAGTCGACGTCGCAGGTCTGGCAGTCCGGGGCCTCGACCAACACGGCGATGAGCTGGTTGGTGGCCTCCGTCGTCGGGCTGTTCCTGCTGGTGCTCCTCGCGGGCCTGGCCCGGAAGATCGTGCCGCAGTGGCGCTACCCGAACGAGCAGAACCCGCGGGACATGCGCCTGGACCTGCTGCGCGGCTGGATCATCACCGCCGTCGTCGTCACGCACATCGAGGTGGCGGGGCCGTGGTCCTTCGTGGCGCTCAACATCGTCGGCGCGATCACCGGGGCCGAACTGTTCGTGCTGCTCTCCGGCGTCGTGATGGGGATGGTCTATCCCATCGCCGTCCGGAAGCTCGGTCCGATGGCCGCCCTCAAGGGCAACATGAAGCGCGCCCTGCGCCTCTACCTCACCGCCCTCGGCGTCGTGATCGCCGTCTACCTGCTCTCGCTCGTGCCGTTCATCGACGCCTCCGTGATCACCACCTTCACCGACCGCGGGACGGGGGACACCGGGGAGGGCGCCGTCGGGCGGGTCTACGACCTCTACCCGAACGCGGCACGCCTCTTCGACTACCCACCGCCCGGCTATGCCATCCAGGACCTGCTGCTGCTCAGCATGGGGCCGTGGACGTTCAACATCATGGGACTGTTCGTGGTGCTGACCCTCTCGGTGCCGCTGCTCGTCGAGCTGCTGCGCAGGAAGCTGTGGTGGCTGCTGCTCCTGGTCAGCTGGGCCCTGTACGTGCTGGACAGAATCGTCCACGTCCGTGTGCTCGACTCGCAGTTCCAGGACGTGTTCCCACTGCTGACCTGGCAGGTGATCTTCGTGCACGGCATCGTGATCGGCTTCTACCGCCGCCGCATCATCGACACGCTGAGCCGGAGCTGGGGCAAGATCCTCATCGGCACGCTGCTCGGCCTCTACGCACTCGGCCTCGGCCTGCTCTGGCTCGATTCGACGTTCCGCCTGCAGCTCCCGTTCATCCTCGCCGGCTTCTACGAGAGCCTGTACGATGCCGGGTACGTCCGCGTCTTCATGCAGCCGGGGCGCCTGATCGACCTGGCGTTCTTCGTCGTGGCGGCGCACGCCATCCTGACCTCCTTCTGGAAGCCGCTGAACAGGGCCTTCGGCTGGCTCTACATCCCGCTCGGGCAGTCCAGCCTGTACGTGTTCATCGTCCACGTGTTCTTCGTGCTCGCGGTCGGGAACCTGCCGGGACTGGACCGCACCAGCTTCTGGCAGGGCCTGGTCATCCACGCCGTGGTCACCCTGATCATCTGGGCCATGGTGAAGAAGAAGGTCCTGTTCTCGGTCATCCCCAACTGATACCGGCTCCGGCCTAGGTCGAGCCGCGCCACACCCTCCGCCAGAAGGACGTCCTGCGGGGCTCGGGCGGCGCGGCTGCCTCGGCGGCGCGGCGGGCGGCGTCCCGGCGCGCACGCCAGCGCTCCACCTCGGCGTCGACGTCGCGGAGTCCGGTGATGACGGGCGGACCGCCGAGCAGCTGGCGTCTCGCGTCCACGACGCGGTAGTTGAAGTCCTCGAGGACGTCCCGCACCTGTTTCTCGGTGTACTGGCGGTCCAGGCGGTCGTCGAGCTCGGCGTCCTCGGTGCGGAGCAGGATGGCCCGCGGTCCGAGCCCCGTGATGTTCTCCCGCTGGATGAGGCCCTTGACCCACCAGTCCGGGTCATGGGCCTCCCCCAGCCCGGGAATGGGTTTGCCGGCGAGCGCCAGGTTGTCGAACTCGCCGCGGGCGATCGCGCGGTCCACGATCAGCCGGGCGCGTCTGACCTCGTCCTCACCCTGGCGCAGGGGCGCCATCCCGCTGTCCGCGGAACCGCCGTCGTCGTGCTGGCGGTCGAGTTCGGCCATGGCGTCCGCGGCGTCGCCGCCCTCGTGCGCGGCGCGGTACTGGGCGGCCTTGCGCAGGCGCTCCTCGTGCTCGTTCGACCTACTGATGCCGCTGCCCTCCCGCGTCGGTCCGCCGTCGTGCCTCGCATCCCAGTATTCCGAGCACGCCGCTCCCTGTGCAACCGTCCCCGCAGACGAGCGTCCTGCCCTCCGGGGGTGTACGCCCGGCAGGCGCATCAGCCCGGCAGCCATCCCGCGATCCGGCAGCCGGACGTGGCGCGTCGAGCCCGGCGGAGCGGATCCGGCAGCCCGCATGTCTACCCCGAGGCACGGCGCACACGACGACGGCGGGCCACCCCGGAGCCGTGGTGACCCGCCGTCGCAGGTCCGCTCGTCAGACCAGCCAAGCCGTCGTGTCCCCGGGGAGCTTCCCGCCCTCGAGGGGCGAGCTGCTCAGCAATACGCGTCCCGCCGGCAGGTCCACCGGCGCCGAGCCGAAGTTGGTGATGCTCTGCCAGCCGCTGGGCCGCGTGAAGTGGAGGACATCGGCGGCGGTCCCGTCCTCCCAGGTGAAGTCCTCGTCGCCCTGCAGCTCGCGCCGCAGGTCGAGCGCGCGGCGGTAGAAGCTGAGGTGCGATCCGGGGTCACCCTCCTGCACCTCGACCGCGTACTCCCCGAACCAGGCGGGCTGCGGCAGGTGCGCCCCGTCGAAGCCGAAGCCGAAGGACGTACCGTCCTTCGTCCAGGGCAGCGGGACGCGGCAGCCGTCGCGGCCCACGTCGACGCCGGTGTTGCGGAAGAAGGTGGGGTCCTGGCGGTCCTCGTCGGCGATGTCCGCGACCTCGTGCAACCCCAGCTCCTCGCCCTGGTAGACGTAGGCCGAGCCGGGCAGGGCCAGCATGAGCTGCGAGACCGCGCGCGCCCGGCGCTCCCCCAACCCGCGGTCGAGCGTGGGTGCGGTGCCGCCGCTCAGCAGCCAGTTCCTGCTGGTCTCCGCCGGGGTGCTGTCCGGGCCGGCGGCCGGCAGGCCGTAGCGGGTGGCGTGCCGGACGACGTCGTGGTTGGAGAAGACCCAGGTGGACGACGCCCCGGAGGAGGTCGCCTCGGTGAGGTTCCTGGTGATGATCTCGCGGAACTGCGCCGGGTTCCAGTCGGCCTGCAGCAGGTCGAAGTTGAAGGCCTGGCCCAGTCCCTCGGGGCTGGCGTACCGGGCGCGGCGCTCGGCATGGACCCAGGCCTCGGCCACGGCCGTGCGCGGCGGGGTGTACTCGTTGAACACCGCCCGCCACTCGGCGAAGACCTCGTGGACCTCGTCGCGGTCCCAGAAGGGGTGCTGCCCGTTGTTGTTCTCGCTCTCGGAGCCGAGCGCGGCCTTCAGCGGCAGCGGCTCGGTCATGTCCTTGGTGAGGGCGTGCGCCACGTCGACGCGGAAGCCGTCCACCCCGCGGTCGGACCAGAAGCGGAGGGTGGTGAGGAAATCGTCCCGGACCTCGCGGTTGTCCCAGTTCAGGTCCGGCTGCTCGCGGGCGAAGATGTGCATGTACCACTGCCCATCCTCGGTGCGCTCCCAGGCGGGGCCGCCGAACACGGAATCCCAGTCCGACGGCGGCTCGGCGCCGTCCGGTCCCTTCCCGTCGCGGAAGATGTAGCGGTTGCGTGCGGCCGAGCCCCTCGGTGAGGCGAGGGCCTCCTGGAACCAGGCGTGCCGGTTGGAGGTGTGGTTGGGGACGATGTCCGCGATGAGCTTGATGCCGGCCTCGTGCAGGGCGGCGATCATCTCGTCGAAGTCCTCGAGCGTGCCGAGCTTCGGGTCGACGTCGCGGTAGTCGTCGACGTCGTAGCCGCCGTCCGCGAGGGCGGACGGATAGAACGGGCTGAGCCAGACGGCGTCGATGCCGAGGGACTTCAGATAGGGGATCCGCGAGGTGATGCCCCTGAGGTCACCGATGCCGTCGCCGTTGGAGTCGGCGAAGCTGCGCGGGTAGATCTGGTAGACGGCGGCCTGGCGCCACCAGTTCGGGTCCTGCATGCGCTCGTCGAGGGCAGCGGGGGCGAAGTCCGCCGTCGCGTCGACGGCCGAGTCGAGATCGGGGTTGACGGTCGAAGTCACGTGGGTCTGGCCTCTCGGTGGTGGAACGGCTTTCCGGAGGAAGGCAATCGACTTCCCCTCTTTATTTTTACGGTAGAAATAAAGATACTGTCAACGAGGAACCGAGCCTGAAGGAAGTGATGCCATGCAGGCGCTCATGTCCCTGTCGCTCCAGAGCCCGGCCCGGGCCCTCGCGCGCGAGGTGCTCGTTCGCGGGCCCATCTCCCGGGCGGACCTCGCGGCCCGCCTGGGCCTGTCCGTCGCGAGCCTCACCCGGCTCAGCAGGCCGCTGCTGGAGGCCGGCGTGCTGCGCGAATCGGAGGAAGCCACCGCGGCGGCCATCGGACGGCCCGTCCGGCCCCTCGAGATCAGCCCGGATGCGCACCGCTTCATCGGCGTCAAACTGACCGGCGACTCCGCAGCGGTGGTCGCCACGAACCTGAAGTCCGACGTCGTCGCCTCCGGCGAGCGCAGGCTGCCCGGCCACGGGGTGGGCGACGTCCTCGACACCATCGTGGAGGCCATCGCCGATCTCGGCCCGCTCTCCGGGTTCAGCGGGATCGGCGTGAGCATCGGCGGCAAGGTGGGCGCTGGCGGAGAGGTCCTCCGGGCTCCGTTCCTCGGCTGGCGGGACGTCCCCCTCGCGGATCTCCTGCACGAGCGGACGGGCCTGCCGGTCGTCGTCGAGAACGACGTCGTCGCCCTGACCGTCGCGGAGCAGTGGTTCGGCGCGGGGCGTGGGGAGAAGCACTTCGCCGTCCTGACGGTAGGAGCGGGCGTGGGGTACGGGCTGGTCATCAATGACACCGTCATCGCCCCTCCGGACGCCGGCCTCGGCCTGGCGGGGCACTACCCGCTGGATCCCTCCGGGCCGCGCTGCAGCGAGGGACACGTCGGCTGCTCGTCCGCCGTCCTGACCATCCGCGCGATCCGCTCGCAGTTCACCGCGTCGACCGGGGAACAGCGGAGCTACGACGAGATCCTCGCGCTGGCGGTGGCCGGACATCCCGTCGCGGACCGCGTGGTGCGCTCCGCGGGCACGGCCCTGGGACTGCTGATCTCGGCGGTGGCCAACCTGACCATGGTGGACCTCGTGGTGCTCTCCGGCGAGGGCATGGACCTCGCCGAGGTCGCAGCACCGGCCGTGCAGGCCTCGATCGCCTATCACCGTGATCCGGAGGCCGTCCCGATCCGGCTGAGCCGCCAGCCGACCGACTTCGCCCAGTGGGCGCGGGGCGCGTCCGCCGTCGTCATCCAGCGCACCATCCTCGGCACCCTGCACTGATCGCGCTCCCCCGCTCTGTACGGCCGGCGACTCCCGCCTTAGCCTGTGGGGATGGACATCAGCGCCGACCGTTGCATCCACCTCCAGCAGCAGCTCGAGGATGCCGGTTTCAGCCGGCCCGACGCTCTCCGCCTGGCCCGTGCGTCCGCCGACGACCCGTCGGGGAGAAGGGCCGACCGGATCGCCGCAGCGCTCGACGAGTTGCACTTCCCTGCCGGACCCGCTGCCGAGAGCGTTCGCGCCCGGTTGTGGCAGGGCGTGTTCCAGAGCCCGGTCGACGACGCCTCCGGTGGCACTGCTCCGGAACCCGGCTGGTATGCGGGCACGCACGATGCGGGTATCGAGCGATACTGGGACGGGACCGGCTGGACCGGTTGCCGCGCCGCCTCACCCGCCGGCGAGTACGTCGCGGACGCCACGCGCGGGACCGTCCTCATGATCATCGGCTTCTGCCTCGGCGTCGTCGCACTGGTGATCACGCCGCTGCTGCCCGGCAGTCTCGCGGTCGCGCTCGCGAGCGTCGTCGTCGGGACGATCGGCCTCGGCAGTCCGGCGGCGGCGCTCCACGGCGGGGTACGCGCACTGGGTACGGCGGGCCTGGTCCTCGGCATCATCGCGCTGGTGCAGGCGCTGTCGGTCCATGTCCTCCCCGGGACGGCGGCGACACCCTTCGGCGTGATGGTGCCCTGACGCTTCGGGAGAGGGACCGGCAAGGCCTGACAGTCCTGTCCGCGCGGAATTATTCAGCCTCCTGATCAATTGCACCCACATGACAACTATTGCGATCATCGGAGCAGGACGCGGCCTCGGCGCCGCCGTGGCACGGCGTTTCGGAGCCGAGGGGATGGCCGTGGCCCTCATCTCCCGCAGCCAGGGCAAGCTCGACGCCCTCGCGGAGGACCTGGGCAAGGAGGGCATCCACGCCCGGGGATTCGCAGCCGACGTGCGCGATCCCGAATCCATCGCCGCAGCACTCGAGGCGGCCACGGAGACGCTCGGTCCCATCGAAGTCCTCCAGTACAGCCCCCTGCCGCAGAAGGACTTCATGCGGCCGGTCCTCGAGACCACGCCGGCCGATCTCAAGGGGCCCATCGAGTTCTCCATCTACGGACCCGTGGCCGCCGTCCACCAGGTGGTGCCCGGCATGCGCTTCCTCGGCGAGAACCGCGGGACCATCCTCTTCGTCAACGGCGGATCCGCCGTGAAGCCGGGCCGCGCAGTGACCGGCACCTCGGTTGCGTTCGCCGGCCAGGCCGCCTACGCCCAGTTGCTGAACGAGGTGCTCGGCGAGGAGGGGATCCAGGTGTCGCAGCTCATCATCGGCGGCCGTATCATCGAGGGCGATCCGGAGAAGGACCCTGCGGTCCTCGCCGGGATCCTCTGGGATCTCCACACCCAGCGCTCCACGTTCCGCCACCAGGTCAGCGCCGACTGACCGGCCGGTACGCCGCACCGGCGGCCCGGACCACCCCGACGAACCCCTACCCGGAGGACTTCATGAAGATCGCACTGCTCGGCATCGGCCGCATGGGACACGAGCTCGGAGTGCACCTGCTCCAGGCGGGCCACGACCTCACGGTCTGGAACCGGACGCCCGCCGCCGCGGAGCGCCTCCGTGATGCCGGCGCCACGCACGCCGACTCCCCCGAGGCCGCGGTGCAGGACGCCGACGTCGTCATGACGGTCCTCTTCGGTCCGGACACCGTCCGCGAGGTGGTGCTCTCGGGCCTGGAGGTTCCGGCCGAGGCCGTCTGGTTCGACGTCACCACCGTCTCCCCCGAGGATGCCCGTGAGTTCGCCGACTACGCGACCGCCGCCGGCGTCCGCTACGTCCACGGACCCGTGATCGGGAGCCTCGCACCGGCCCGGGCCGGACAGCTGGGCGTCCTCCTCGGGGGTGCCGCGGAGGACATCGACGTCGTCGAGCCCCTCGCAGCCCTCTGGGCCGACGCCGAGCGCCTGCGGCGCGTGGCAACGCCGGCGGACGCCGCGACCGGGAAGCTGCTCGCCAACCTCGCCCTCGGGATCACGCTGCAGGGCCTGGTCGAGGCCCTGCGCCTCGGCAAGGCCAACGGGCTCGACGCCGCAGCCGTCCTGGACCTGCTGAAGGGCACGGGCCTCGGCGTGATCGCCGGGATGAAGGGCCCCGTCATCACCGACGGGACCTTCGGCGACACCCAGTTCTCCGCGGATCTCCTCGCGAAGGACGCGCGCCTCATGCTGCGCTCCACGCCCGATCCCCTGCCCGCGGTCACGGCCGTCCTCCAGTCGCTCACCGAGGCACAGCGCGCCGGCGCGGGCGACGACGACATCGCGGTGATCGCAAAGCCCGAACTGTAGCCATCCGCCGGCCAGGGCCTGCGTCGCCCTTCACGGGCAGCGATGGCTCGCTACCCGCGAGGGGTTCCTCGAAGGGCGGGACGCAGTTCGCCGGACCTGCGCCCCGTCCGCCGAGGCCTCAGTCGACCTGCGGGAAGCCGAGGTCTATCGCCGACGTCGACGGGTCCGGCCAGCGCGTGGTGACGACCTTCCCCCGCGTGTAGAAGCGGATGCTGTCCGGGCCGTACATGTGCGTGTCCCCGAACAGGGAGTCCTTCCAGCCGCCGAAGGAGTAGGTGCCCACCGGCACCGGGATGGGCACGTTGACGCCCACCATGCCGGCCTCGGCCTCGACCTCGAACTGCCGCGCCGCACCGCCGTCGCGCGTGAAGATCGCGACGCCGTTGCCGTACTGGTTCTCGTTCACGAGCCGGACGGCGTCGGCGTACGTCGCCACCCGGACCACGGAGAGCACGGGCCCGAAGATCTCGTCGTCGTACACCTTCATGCCCGGCTTCACGTGGTCCACGAGGGAGACACCGATGAAGAAGCCGTCCGAGCCGAACTCCTGCTGCGTCCCGTCGACGACCACCGTGGCGCCCTCGGAGGATGCGCCGGTCACGTAGGACGCGACCCGGTCGCGGTGCTCGGCGGTGATGAGCGGTCCCATCTCGGACGACGGGTCGGTGCCGGGCCCGATCCTCAGGCCGGCCATGCGCGAGCGGACCGCCTCGACGAGATCGTCCGCGATGTCACCCACCGCGACCACGACGCTGATCGCCATGCAGCGCTCCCCTGCGGAACCGTAGGCGGCGGAGATCGCGGCGTCGGCAGCCATGTCCAGGTCCGCGTCGGGCAGGACCACCATGTGGTTCTTCGCACCGCCCAGCGCCTGGACGCGCTTCGCGTTGGCGGCGGCCCGCGCGTAGATGGTCCTCGCGATCGGGGTGGAGCCGACGAAGCTCACCGCCTTCACGCCCGGGTGATCGAGGATGGTCTCCACGGCCTCGCGATCACCGTGCACCACGTTCAGCACGCCGTCCGGCAGTCCCGCCTCGGTGAACAGCTCGGCGATGAACACGGACGAGGACGGATCCTTCTCGCTGGGCTTCAGCAGCACGGTGTTGCCGCAGGCGATCGCGCTGCCGATCATCCACAGCGGGACCATCGCCGGGAAGTTGAAGGGCGTGATGCAGGCGACGACGCCGACGGGCTGGCGGATCGAGTGCACGTCCACACCCGTGGAGACCTGCTCGGACCGCTCGCCCTTCAGCATGTGGCCGAGTCCCGTGGCGAACTCGATGTTCTCGAGGCCGCGGGAGATCTCCCCCTCGGCGTCGGAGAGCACCTTGCCGTGCTCACTGGTGAGGATCGCCGCGAGCTCGGACTTCCGCTCGGTGAGCAGCTGCCGGACCCGGTAGAAGACCGCGGCACGCTTCGCGAGGCTCGCCGACCGCCAGCCGGGAAGGGCCGCCTCGGCAGCCCGGACCGCTTCGTCCACGCGCGCCGGCGAGGCCAGGGCCACCTCCTTCTCCTGCCGGCCCGTGGCGGGGTCGAACACGGGACCGAAGCGCTCGGCGTCGGCCACGCGTACTCCGTTGATGTAGTGCGGGATCTGCTGCATGGGGGTGAGTCCTCTCGGGGGGATCAGAGCGAGCCGTCGACGAGTTTGATGATCATGGAGCAGTCCCTGCCGCCCTCGCCCTGGTCGATGAGGCGCTGGAAGAGCTGCTGGACGTGCTCGCCGATCTCGAGGGGCGTATCGGTGCCCCGCGCAGCGGCGATGGCGAGTCCGATGTCCTTGTTCGCCAGTTCGGTGGTGAAGGTGGGGGCGAAGTCGTTGTTCGACGCCGCCGTGTCGACGACGCCGGGCACCGGGTACCAGGTGCGCAGGGCCCAGCTGTCCCCGGAGGACACGGACGCGATGTCCCAGAACACCTGCTTGTCGAGGCCCAGGCGGTCGGCGAGCACGGCTCCCTCCGCGGTCGAGGCGAGGTTGATGAACAGCATCAGGTTGTTGCAGATCTTGGCGGCCTGCCCGGTGGTGGCCCCGCCCGTCGGGATGATGTTCCTCGCCATCGGCTCGATGAATCCGGTGGCCTCCTTCACCGCGCCGTCCTCGCCGCCGATCATGAACGTCAGGGTCGCGGCCTTCGCCCCGCTGATGCCGCCCGATACCGGGGCATCGACGAACCGGAAGCCCCGCTCCGCGGCGGCCTCGTGCAGCGCGGCTGCGGACTCGATGTCGATCGTCGAGGAGTCGATCAGGAGGGTCGAGGTGTCCGCGTGCGCGAGGACGCCGTCCTCACCGAGGTACACCGCCCGTGCGTGGTCCCCCTTCGGCAGCATCGTGAAGACCACGTCCGCGCCCTGGACGGCCCCGGCGATCCCCTCCACCGCCGTCACGCCCTCCGCCACTGCAGCCGCGACGGCGTCGGCGCTGAGGTCGAAACCCTGCACCGTGTGGCCCGCCCGCACCAGGTTGGCGGTCATCGGACCGCCCATGTTCCCGAGTCCTATCCAGCCGATCGTTGCCATGTCCAAGCTCCTTTGCTCGTGGGTGTCTCCATGTCAGCCTCTCCCGCTGTTACAGTGCGATCAAGGGAAGAAATCACAGACGGTGTGAACGTTTGTGCACAGGCGCGGACGGAGGAGGACCATGGTCGACGTCCGCCGCCTGCCGAGTCCGGACGATCTCCTCATCCTGCTGACCGTCGCCCGCCTGGGCCGCTTCAACGCCGTCGCGGAAGCACTCGGCACCACGCACACCACGATCTCCCGCCGGATCGTCGCCCTCGACCGGCAGCTGGGTGGACGCACCCTCGAGCGCACTCCGCAGGGCTGGGAGCTCACCGCGCTCGGAGCGGACGCCGTCACCGCCGCCGAGGCGATCGAGCAGAGCCTCGGGGACCTCGAGGCGCGCCGCTCCAGGTCCGACGCCCTGACCGGGATGCTCCGCATCAGCACGCCCGACGGCTTCGGCGCCCGCTTCGTCACCCCCGCGCTCGTGCGGCTGCAGCAGGAGAACCCGCGGCTCGACGTGGAGATGCTCAGTGCCACGCGGAAGGCCAGCCAGAACCGCTCCGGCGTCGATCTCGAGGTGGTGGTGGGACGCACCGAGACCGCGACGGCAGAGCCCATCTTCCTCACCAACTACTTCCTGCGCCTCTATGCCGGGCCGGCGTACGCGGAGCGGCGCGGCCTGCCCGAGCGGCTCGAGGACATCCGGCACCACAGCTTCGTCTCCTACGTGGAGTCGGCGCTCCAGGTGCAGGAGCTCGGTCACCGCTCCTCCCAGCTGCCCCTGCCCGTCTCGTCCTTCCAATCGACGAGCATCTTCGCCCAGGTCGAGGCGGTCCACGCTGGGGCGGGGATCGGCCTGCTGCCGAGCTTCATGGTGCCCGCCGGCTCCGCGCTGCTGCCGGTGCTCCACGACGGCTTCCACCGTCAGCTGCCCATCTGGGCGGTGGCGAGACCGGAGTCGCTCCGGTCCGCAGCCGTGCAGGTCGCGGTCGCGGCGATCCGTCGGGAGATCGGCGAGCGCGCGGACGAGCTGGCCGCCTGACCGCTCGGCACGCACCGACACCTCGGGCGCCCACACCGCAGCATCACCGTCATGCCGCTCAGGGCACGGGACGACGACGGCGCGGGCCCGCCGCCGTCGTCGTCCCGTGTCATGGCCGTCGGACCGTTACTTCTTCGAGGCGGCGAGGAGGTCCGCCGTGCCGCGGGCGTCGGCCTCGTCCACGTCGAGCAGGGAGATGCCGCGGGTCTCCTTCAGCAGGAGCACGGCGACGATCGTCACGCAGCAGGCCAGGAGCAGGTAGATGGCCACCGGTGTCGAGGAGCCGTAGTCCCGCAGCAGGGTCGCGGCGATGATCGGAGCGAGTGAGCCGGCGACGATCGAGGTGACCTGGTACCCGAGCGACACCCCGGAGTAGCGCATGCGCGTGGGGAACATCTCGGCCATGATGGCCGGCTGTCCCGCGTACATGAGGGCGTGGAAGAAAAGCCCGATCGTCACGGCCGCGAGGATGATCAGGTCATTGCCGGTATCCATCATCGGGAAGGCGAAGAAGCCCCAGGTCGCACCGAGGACGGCGCCGGCGAGGTACACCGGCTTCCGGCCGAAGCGGTCGGAGTACCGGCCGACGATCGGCACGGCGCAGAAGTGCAGGAAGTGCGCGACGAGCAGCAGCAGCAGGATCCGCGTACGGTCCTCCCCGACCACTGTGCTGAGGTAGGTGATGCTGAAGGTGACCACCAGGTAGTAGAGGATGTTCTCGGCGAAGCGCAGGCCCATGGCGGTGAAGACGCCGCGCGGGTAGCGCTTGAACACCTCGACGACGCCGTAGCCCTTGGCCTCGTCGACGACCTCCTTGCGGGCCTCGAGAAAGATCGGGGCGTCATTGACCTTGGTGCGGATGTAGTAGCCGATGATCACGATCACGGCGGAGAGCCAGAAGGCCACGCGCCAGCCCCAGCCGAGGAAGGACGCCTCGTCGAGGACGGCCGACAGACCGAAGAGCACGCCGGTGGCGAGCAGGTTGCCCATGGGCACGGCGGACTGCGGCCAGCTCGACCAGAAACCGCGGCTCTTGCTCGGGCTGTGCTCGGCGACCAGCAGCACGGCACCGCCCCACTCGCCGCCCACCGCGAAGCCCTGGATGAAGCGCAGCACCACGAGGAGTCCGGGAGCCCAGTAGCCCACCTGGTCGAAGGTGGGCAGGCAGCCCATGAGGAAGGTGGAGACGCCCACGAGGATGATGCTGACCTGGAGCAGCTGCTTGCGGCCGTACTTGTCGCCGAAGTGCCCGAAGACGATCCCGCCGATGGGCCGGGCGACGAAGCCGACGGCGTAGGTCAGGAACCCGGCGATGATCGCGTCGAGCTCGGAATCGGCGCTCGGGAAGAAGACGGTGGCGAAGACCAGCGTGGCCGCCGCGGCGTAGAGGAAGAACTCGTACCACTCGACCACGGTGCCGGCCATCGAGGCGACCACGACCTTCTTGAGACCCGACTGCTCGACGTCGGGCTCCTGCCGCTGCGGTGGTGTGTGCTGCGCTGAACTCATGCGGGCTGCTCCTTCGGTGTCTTCGTTGACACGGCCGGCCGTGACCGGCCTCCGCTGGCCGATGCGCACTGTGACGGAGCACACATCGGGGCGTTATGAGTATTGCGCTGCCCAGAGTGCTGATCAACGCCGATTAGTGCAGACCACTTCTGCATTTACGCACAGGAGGGGCCCATCACCGCTGTCGGACCCACTCCCGGTGCACCGGCGTCGACCACGACAACCGGTGGGCCACGCGTGCCGGCGCGGCCTCTCCCGTGTGAGTGTCGGAGCTCCTGGGTACGGTACGCGTATGGCTACCCCTGACACCCCCGGTCCCGATGCAACCCACCAGCGCCCCGAGGGCGTCTCCGACCTCACCGTCGAGGCCCTCGGAAAGCTCTCCGAAGCCCTGGAGGTCGTGGAGCACGCCCGCGGCTACCTCTACGGCTTCCACCGCCTCACCGGCAAGGCCGACCTCAACCTGTCCGATGCCGAGGACCTGTTCCGGAAGGCGGGCCACACCGAGATCGCGGACAAGCTGGCCACCGAGATCATCGGCCGCAACGTGATCGAGGGCCGGTGGACGTTCCAGATCATGGAGGACTACGACGACCACTACTACTCCGAGTTCAAGTCCTTCGAGAAGGAAGCCCGCGACTCCCTGGTCCAGGGCAAGCGGCACCTGTTCGAGGCGGAGATGAAGGAGGACCGCCGCACCAAGGGCAAGGAACACCACGAGGCGCTCCCCCCGGAGGCCTGAGCCGCTCCTGCCGTCGTCACCTCGCAAGACTGGTGTGTACATCTGTACGCATGATGCGTACGATCGTACCCATCGGCATCGACGACGGCAGGTAACGCATGACCCGGCACGAATTCATCGAGGACGACGGACGCAGCATCCGCAGGCTCGCCCCGTGACGCCCCGTCCGGTCACGCGCACGGCCGCGGACCGCACGGGCAGCCGCGGGGCACCAGCCGCTCCTGCCGCAGGCGACCCGACGCGCGCCCGCCGCCACGACCCGCAGCGCCGCGAGCGGCTCATCGACGTGGCCCTCGGCGTCATCGCCGAGCACGGTGTCGCCGGCACCACGCACCGCCGCATCGCCGCTGCCGCAGATGTGCCGCTCGGCTCCATGACCTACCACTTCGACGGCATGGACGACCTCCTGCACGCGGCCTTCACCGTGCTCGCCGAGCGGACGGCGGACGTCTTCGATGCGACACTCTCCGCCGCCACCAGCAGGGCGGACGCCGCCGAGGCCGTCGTCGGGCTCATCACCGGCACCACCCTCACGTCGCCGGAGACCATGCTCGCCAGCCTCGAGCTGTATGCGCTGGCCGCCCGGCGTCCCGCGTTCCGCAGCATCACCGACGCCTGGATGGCGCGCAGCCGCGCCGCCCTGCACACCCACTTCGATCCGGAGACCGCACTCATGCTCGACGCACTCATCGAGGGCACCACGCTCCACCGCGCCCTCTCCCTCGACCCCATGGGCGTCGGGACGGTCCGCGCCGCGATCCTGAGGATCGTCCGGCCATGAGCGCCACCACCCCGACGCAGGAGACGGAGTACACACCCCGCCGCCTCGCCCGCGCGCGCTTCGCCGTCAGCGCCCTGTTCCTCGCCAACGGCGCCCTGTTCGCGAACATCCTGCCGCACTACCCGGCCATCAAGGACGGCCTGGACCTCAGCAACGCGGCGTTCGGCATCTCCGTGGCCGCGTTCCCGCTCGGTGCGATCACGGCGGGCCTGGCCTCGGGCGCCCTGGTCCGCCGCTTCCGGTCCTCCCGGGTCGCCACCGCGGGGACCTGGTTCATCGGGCTGTCGATCCTCCTCGCCGGGATCGCACCCTCCTGGGCGGTCCTCACCGTCACCCTGTTCCTGGCCGGGGCGATGGACGCGATCACCGACGTCGCCCAGAACTCGCACGGCCTCCGCGTGCAGAAGCTGTACCGGCGCTCCATCCTCAACTCCTTCCATGCCGTGTGGAGCATCGGCGCGGTGATCGGCGGGCTGATGGGCGCGGCGGCGGCGGGTCTCGCCGTTCCGCGCGGCCTGCACCTGACGGTGTCCTTCGTGCTCTTCAGCGCCCTGACCCTCGTGTGCTACCGCCACCTCCTGCCCGGCGCCGAGCCCGCGGACCCGAGGGATACGGCCGGCACCGCCGACGCGGCAGGTACCAGCACCGAGGGTGCCGGTGGTGCACGGGCACGGCGGCGATCCCTCGCGACCGCCGGCATCCTGGCCGCCCTCGTGGTCATCGGGATCGCCGGAGCCCTCGTCGAGGATGCCGGCAGCACCTGGGCCGCGGTCTACCTCAGCACCTCCCTCGATGCGACGCCGACCGTCGCCGGGCTCGGCTTCGTGGCGCTCGTCGGGCTGCAGTTCGTGGGACGGCTCTTCGGGGACCGCCTCGTGGACCGCTTCGGACAGCGTGCCGTGGCCCAGGCGGGCGGGGTGCTGACGGCGGCCGGCATGGGTATCGCGCTCCTCGTCCCGTCCGTGCCGCTCACCATCCTCGGCTTCGGCCTCGCCGGGCTCGGCGTCGCCACGCTGGTGCCCGCAGCCATGCACTCGGCGGACGAACTGCCGGGCCTGCGTACCGGGACGGGCCTGACCGTCATCAGCTGGCTCATGCGCCTCGGGTTCCTTCTCTCACCCCCGATCGTCGGGGCCATCGCGGACGTCTCCTCGCTCCGCGTGGGCCTAGTGGTGGTGCCGCTCGCCGGGATCCTCACCCTGCTCGCCTCCGGCGTGCTGCCGCGCAGGGTACACCCCCACCGCTGATGCCGTGCGGCGCAAGCTCTTCCGGGGAACGTCAGTACACTTCGAATATGTTGCGCATCCCCGCCGGGTCCCCGAGAATCCCACGTCCGTGACGCCGCCGAGCGGGGCCGCAGGCGCAGCGGTTCAGTCAGGACCTCCCCGCGAGACGGCCGGATCGCCCGCGGACACCTCGGACCCCTCGCTCCGGTTCCTCACGGACAGGGTCGAGGCCGTACGGGACTCCCTCCCCCGGACCCTCGAGCTCGCGCTCGACCTCGGCGCCGCGGTGCCCCTCCCCGGCTCGGGCCGCACCGCCGTGACCTGGCAGCTGCTGACCACCCTCGCCGCGGCGGACCTCACCGTCGCCCGCGTCGTCGAACCCCACCTCGATGCACTCGCCATCCTCGACCAGGCCGGACTGCCCGACGCGGCCGGTCCGGGCGGCCACGGAACCTGGGGCGTCTTCGCGGCCGAGCAGCCCGGCCTCGCCCTCACCGCCACCTCGGGGACGGGCGACGCCTGGACCCTGACCGGCACCAAGCCGTGGTGCTCCCTCGCCGGACACCTCGACCGCGCGGTCGTCACGGCACACCTGGACGACGGCGGCCGGCGGGCCTTCGCCGTGGACCTCCGCAGCGCCGGCGTCACGGCCGAGCCGGCGGGGACGTGGATCAGCCGTGGCCTGCCGACCGTCACGAGCGCGCCCGTCCGCTTCGACGGCGTCACGGCCGCACCGATCGGCGGGACCGACTGGTACCTCACGCGGGACGGCTTCGCCTGGGGCGGCATCGGCGTCGCGGCCTGCTGGTACGGCGGAGCCCTCGGCATCGCCCGCACCCTGCTCGACGCCGCCCGGCGCCGCACCCCCGACCAGATCGCGCTGATGCACCTCGGCCGGGCGGACGCCGCCCTGCACGAGACGCGCACCCTGCTCACCCGGGCGGCGGACGAGGTGGACGCCGGCCGCGCCACCGGACAGGACGGAGCGCTCCTCGCGGCCCGCGTCCGCGCGACCGCCTTCCGCTGCGCCGAGCTCGTGCTCGACGCGGCCGCCCACGGCCTCGGCCCCGCGCCGCTGGCCTTTGACGACCACCACGCCGGGCGCGTCGCGGACCTGCACCTCTACCTCCGCCAGCACCACGCCGAGCGTGACGACGCCGCCCTCGGCCGGCGCGTCCTCGAACGCGCGGCGGCGGGAGGTCCGGCATGGTGAGCTTCACGCACGACGGCGCAGGCACGCCGGAATCGCACTGGCGCACGTGGGAGCACGACCGCACCGCAGGCGACCTGCAGGTCGAAGCCCTGTTCGACGGCCGGCTCCCGGCCCGGTTCCTCCTGCTCGCAGCACACCCGGACGACGAAACCCTCGGCGCCGGCGGCCTCCTGGCGCGGCTCGCGCGCGACGGCGTCCGGTGCGACGTCGTCGTCCTCACCGACGGGGAGGGCTCGCACCCGGACTCCCCCACGCACACCCCGGCGCGGCTGGCCGAGGTGCGGCGCGAGGAGGTCCTGAACGCCGTCCAGGTGCTCGCACCCGCCGCCCGGGTGTCCTTCGAGGGATTGCCCGACGGCGGGGTGGCCGACGACGACGTCGCCGCCGTGCTGGGGCGCGAACTCGCCGACGGCGAGGACACCCGCACGCTCGTCGCCGCCCCATGGCGCAGTGACGGGCATCCCGACCACGACGCCGCGGGCCGGGCGGCGGCAGGGGTGTGCACCGAACGCGACATCCCCCTGCTCGAGTACCCGATCTGGCTCTGGCACTGGGGGTCCGTCGAGGAGCAGGAGGAGGAGCTCGACGGGATCCTCCTGCTGCCGCTCGGCGCGGAGGACCACACCCGGAAGGAGTCCGCGCTCGCCACGCACGTCTCCCAGACCCAGCCGCTCTCGGATGCGCCGGGCGACGAGGTCCTGCTGACGCCCGATGTGCTGGAGCACTTCAGCCGGAACGTCGAGGCGTTCTTCGTGACCGAGGGCCGCTCCACCTTCGAGCGGCTGCACCGCGACCACGCCGATCCCTGGGAGGTGGCCGAGCGGTTCTACGAGCAGCGCAAGCGCGCCCTGACCCTGGCCAGCCTGCCGCGGAGCCGCTTCTCCCGCACGCTGGAGATCGGTTGCTCCGTCGGGGCGCTGACCCGTGAGCTCGCGGCGATCTCGGACAACCTGCTGGCCCTCGACACGAGCGAGACCGCGGTCCGGCGCACCAACGAGGCGCTCGTCCTGGCGGACGCAGCCTCGGCCCGCCTCGCCACGGTGCCCCGCGACTGGCCGCGGGAGGACGGACCCTTCGACCTCGTGGTCCTGTCCGAGACCGGGTACTTCCTCTCGTCGGACCAGCTCGACGACGTCCTCCGGCTGATCCTCGGTTCCCTCGACGAGGACGGCGTCCTGGTCCTGTGCCACTGGCGCCACCCCATCGAGGGCTGGGAGCTGGACGGCGACGCGGTGCACGAGCGCGTCCGCCGGCAGTCCGGCCTGGCGACGCTGGCCCTCCACACCGAGGAGGACTTCCTCCTGGAGGTCCTCGTCCCCGCGCCGGCCGTTTCCGTGGCACGCCGCGAAGGCCTGCTGTGATCCCCGGCCACGTCGCCGTCGTCGTCCCCGCGCGCGACGAGGAGCAGTGGCTGCCCGCGTGCCTCGCCGCGATCGACACCGCGCGCGTGCATCTCCTGCGGACCGTCCCCCGCGTCCTGGTCTCGGTCACGGTGGTGCTCGATCGCTGTACCGACCGCTCCGAGGCCGCGGCCCGCAGCATGCCCGGTGTCTCCGTCATCGCCGGGAACTTCGGCTCGGTCGGTGCGGCACGCGCTGCCGGTGTGCGCTACGCCCTCGCCCGGTCCCGCAGCCAGCCTGCGCGCATGTGGGTGGCCAACACCGACGCGGACACGCTCGTCCCGCGCGACTGGCTGGTCGGCCACCACCGCCTCGGCTCCACGCACGACGTCGTCCTCGGCACGGTCCGCCCCACCCTGACCGCGGACAACGCGGACCGCCTGCAGCTCTGGTCGAAGGCGTACACACCCGACGACGGGCACCACCACGTCCACGGCGCCAACCTCGGTGTCCGCGGCAGCACCTACGAGGACATCGGCGGGTTCCGGGCGCTGGCCCAGGACGAGGACGTCGATCTCGTGCACCGTGCCCGGGAAGCCGGGGCGCGGTGGACCGCCTCAGGGGCGCTGCAGGTCACGACGTCGTCGCGCACCGTGGGACGCGTCCCCGCCGGCTTCTCGACCTACCTCGGAGCCCTCGGCGTGCGGGCGGTCTGACGTTTTTCCTGAATGTCCGGGGGATCTGTTAGACAGGACCTGTCATCAGCGGCCCGCCGTACGGAGCGGGTTGCGGGGCACTTCGGGGGGAAGAACACGGTCATGCGATTCGGGGAGATGCTGCGCCAGGCGCGCGGCGCCAAAGGGCTGACACAGGCCGAACTGGGGGCCGAGGTCTACTCCCCGAGCTTCATCTCCCTGCTGGAGCAGGGGCAACGCCAGCCGACGCCGGACATGGTGCGGCACTTCGCCGCACAGCTCGGCATGGACGTGCAGACGCTGGGCTGGTGGGTGGAATCTCCTGCCGCGGATGACCAGCCCGCGCTCGCGACCGCGATGTTCGCCGCGAACTACGCCCGGGACCTGCAGGACGATTCCCTCGCCGCCTCGGAGGCCGAGCACGCCGCCGTCATCGCCCACGAACAGCAGAACGCACCGGCCTGGTGGGACATGTCGATGCTCCAGGCGCAGTCCCTGATCTCCCGGCGTCGCCTCGAGGAGGCCGAGGCCGTACTCCGGCGCATGCACACCTCGTCCCTGCTGGCCCCGACACCCGAGATGTCCTCGATCGTCCTCGGACGTCTCTCGATCATCGCGCGGAGCCTCGGACGGCTCGACGAGGCCGTGGCGCTCGCGCAGGAGGCCGTGCAGATCGTCGAACACCTGGCGGACCATGACGCGTCCGTCCGCTTCCAGGCGACGTTCATCCTCATCGCCGCCCTGTCGGTGAAGGGCGACCTCGACGACGCGTGGGACGTCGCGACCGGCCTCGACCTGACACCCGATTCGGTGACGGTGCCGTCACTGCTCATCGCCCGGGGAGCCTGGGCCGTCGGCAACATCGCCTTCCGCCGGGGGGACATCGAGAAGGGCCGCGAATACCACGCACTCGCCGCACGGCTCCTCCTGCCGCAGGCCGATCTGGCCGCGTGGGCCCAGTTCCACCGATCGAGTGCCACCCTGCACCTGCAGGCAGGTCTCGCGGACGCGTCCGTCCGCCGTTCCCTGGACTTCGCCGAGCTCGGGTTCACGGTGATCGGCACGGAGGCGCAGCGTCTCGAACTCGCACTCGCGCTCGCCCGGTACGCTCTGCTGGTGGGCGACCTCGACACCGCCGGCCGCTTCCTGGGGACGGTGTCGGGGCAAAGGGAGCTTCTGGATTTCGAGACCCTGACAGATCTGGAGGAATGCCTCGGGATGTACTACGCAGCCCTGGGCTCCAGCAGGCAGGCGGTGCACCACTTCGGGGAGGCGGCCCGCCTGCACGGGGAAGCCGGTGCCGACGAGAAGGCCCGTGAGCTGACGGACCAGATACGAGCGCTCGACGCCTGAAGCGACGATTCGGTCGTTCGGCCGTACGGGCTGTCGCCTACATCGACGCGAGCAGGGCCTCGCAGGCCTGCTCGCAGCGACGGCAGGCCTCGGCGCAGATCCGGCAGTGCTCATGCATGTTCGCGTGCTGCGAGCACTCGTCACCGCAGGCCGTGCAGGCCGCACGGCAGGCTTCGAGGACGGCGCGGCTCAGGTTCGCGTCGTACCCCGTGTGGCGGGACAGGATGCGCCCCGTCGTCACGCAGATGTCGGCGCAGTCGAGGTTGGCCCTGATGCATGTCCGCAGCTCGGCCACCATGTCCTCCGCAAGGCAGGCGTCCGCACAGGCCGAGCACGTCTGGGCGCAGTCGAAGCACGCGTCCAGGCAGGCGACCAGCAGATCGCGGTCGAAGCCGTCGCGGTCCTGCGGGTAGGTGTCGAGCATCGCACCGGCGTTTGTCATGGCAGACTCCTTCGGATCGGTCTCGTGCCCGGCCGGACACGCATTCGACAGTACGCTTACTACTTTCCGTTCCGCCACCGGATCCTCGGATCGGGACCGACCGGTGATCGTCAGCCCACAGGGCGGAAGCGCCGGATGCTGTAGACGATGAAGGCCGCAGCAAGGAGCCCGGAGAGGATCAGGCTCGAGCCGACACTCCAGCCACCGGGCAACCACCACCGTTCATCGAGCGGCCACCAGGCGGGCACCGGTGGGTTGAGACCCCAGAGGACACCGAGCAGCACCAGCACCAGGGCGCCGAGGAAGCTGATGACGATGTTCCGGATGCTCGCCACGCCCTGCGCCGCTGCGGCGAAGGCCTTGCGTTTGACGGGTTGCAACCAGCGCCGCGCCCATTCGTACTGCTGGGCGAGCACCGCGAGGCCTGCCACGAGCGCAAGGAGGCCGGGCCCGGGAAGCACGAGCGCCGCGAGTCCGACGACCACCAGCAGCCATCCGACCACCAGGCCGAGGATGCGGCCGACGCCGTGGGGGCGCGTCCGTCCGGCGAACACGGACCCGCGCCCGCGCCGTTGTCGAGGAGATCGTGCCATCACGAAGTACTCAGCCAGCTGTGCATTCCTCTATCGTTGAGGGGACACCAGATCGCGGCAAGGACTCCGACACCGCTTGGCACCGGGTTGCTCCCCCCTCGAGGAAGTGGTTCGGCATCAGGGTTCGTGACCGGCACGATCACTCACAGACTTCCCGCCCGCAGGGCGGGCCGCTACAGAAGGAGAACATCATGATCGGATTCCTCGTCGCAGGCCTCATCATCGGGGCACTCGCCCGCCTCATCAAGCCGGGCAAGCAGAACCTCGGGCTGCTCGCGACCCTCCTGCTCGGCCTCGTCGGCTCCATCATCGGCGGGCTCATCGCGCAGTTCTTCAACACGGGCGGCATCTTCGAACTCAACGTCCTGGGCTTCGTCCTCGCCGTGATCGCCGCCGTGCTGCTCATCGGCGTCGCCGAGTCCCTCGCCGGTCGCCGCCGCGTCACGCGCTAGGGCCCATCGCGGCACGAAAGGGGCGGCTCCGGCCGCCCCTTCTTCGTGTCACCGGTCCGCCGCCGACGCCGCATTCCGCGCCGTGCAACGCCGTCCGGCGGATGCCGGCACGCCTCGGCCCTCCCGCTCGTTCACCCAGTACACGTGCCCCGAGAACTGTCACAGTGCAGGTGTAGCGTTGACACCAGATGGGGCACAGAAACGTTCGGAAGGCTCAATCATGAACAAGAACTGGCGCTGGCTCCCCGCCGGCATCGTCCCAGTCGTCATCGTCGCTGCCGCCGTAAGTGGGTCCGCAGTGGCCGAAGCCCAACCGCAACTCCCCGCGAAGACCGCGCAGGAGTTGCTCGAATTCGTCGCGACGAGCAGTGACGACGCCTACTCCGGCACGGTGGAACAGTCCTCGGACCTCGGCCTCCCGGACATCGGCATGGCTACTCCCCCGGGCGGGACCTCCAGCTCGGACCCGACCTCCATGGCCCTCGAACTGCTGACCGGCGACCACACCGCGCAGGTGTATGTCGACGGTCCGGACAAGGCACGTGTGCAGGTCCTCGATCAGCTCGCGCAGCGGGACGTCGTCGTGAACACCACCGACGCCTGGTACTACGACTCGGAGTCCAACGAGGCCACGCACGCCGTGCTGCCGGACCAGGACGCCGCGAAGGCCGAGCTCGAAGCGAAGCTGCAGCAGAAAGCTGCTGAATACCCGGAGCTCCAGAACGTCCCCCGCACACCCGCCGAACTGGCCCAGACCTTCCTCGCGAGGATCGACCCCAGCACCGAGGTGGCCGTGGACGGCACCAGCCGCGTCGCGGGACGCAGCGCGTACCAGCTCCTGCTCACCCCTGAGGACCCTGCAACACTGATCGGCTCCATCGCCGTCAGCGTCGACGCCGAGACAGGTGTGCCGCTGAGCGTCACCGTCCAGGCCAAGGGCCAGGAGGATCCGGCCTTCACGGCGGGCTTCAGCGCCGTCGACTTCAGCACCCCTGATGCCGGCATCTTCGACTTCACGCCTCCTGCCGGAGCCACCGTCACGGAAGCACCTACCGCGGACGAGGCCCGGGCGAAGCTGGAGGCAGAGGGAGCACCGGCCGAGACGCCGGAGCAGCCGACCGTCATCGGCGAGGACTGGAGCACCATCGTGGAGCTGCCCGCCGGCAGTGCGGGTCAGCTCGGCCTGGACCTCGGCGACGGGGAAGCCGCGGGAATGGGCGAGATCATGGAGATCAAGCCCGGCATGGACCCCGAGGAAGTCGCCGGAGCCCAGGCGCTCCTGCAGCAGGCACTCACCGAGGTGGACGGCGGCAAGGCCCTGCAGACCTCGCTCGTTTCGGTGCTCGTCACCGATGACGGCCGAATCCTCGCAGGCGCGGTCGGGGTCGACCAGCTCGTCGCCGCCGCCCAGCAGTGACCGGAGCACCACCGAGGTTCTCGAGCGGGCCCGCACGGACAGTGCGGGCCCGCTCGTGAGCGGGGACACCCTCGCGATCGAGACGCTCGGTCTGACCAAGGTCTTCGGCAGGCAGAAGGCCGTCAATGGCGTCGATCTCGCCGTTCCCCGTGGCTCGGTCTTCGGCTTCCTCGGCCCAAACGGTTCAGGCAAGACGACCACCATCCGCATGCTCCTCGGACTGGCTGCCGCATCGAGCGGGGAGATCCGCCTGCTCGACGGCGTCATGCCGAAGGATGCGCGGGCGGTCCTGCCGCGGGTCGGCGCCCTGGTCGAAGGCCCGGCCATCTACCCGTTCCTCTCGGGGCGCGCCAACCTGCAGCGCTTCGACGCCGCGGACCGCCACACCTCGCCCGCCACCCGGAACGCCCGCGTCGACGCCGCCCTCGAACGGGTGGGCCTCAGCCATGCCGCGAAGAAGCGGGCGCAAGCCTACTCCCTCGGCATGAAGCAGAGGCTGGGCATCGCGAACGCGCTGCTCGCCCCGCGGAACCTGCTCATCCTCGACGAGCCGACCAACGGACTCGATCCGCAGGGCACCCGGGAGGTCCGCAGCCTCATCCGGTCCCTGTCCGATGACGGCACCACCATCTTCGTCTCGAGCCACCTGCTGGCCGAGGTCGAGCAGATGTGCGACCGCATCGCGGTCATGAGCGCCGGTCAGCTGGTCGCCCAGGGCACCCTCGACGAGCTCAGGTCCGCAGGCACGGCTCGCGTCCGCGTGGCCACGCCGGACTTCGCGGACGCGCACCGCGTCCTCAGCGGACTCGGGCTGACGCCCGAACCGCACGGACGCGACGATGTCATCACGGCCGAACTCTCGGTACCCGGGCTCCTGCCCGAGACCGTCAACGCCGCACTCGTGCGTGCCGACGTGCGGGTCCGCGGCTTCGAAGCCAGCGGTGCCTCGCTCGAGGACCGTTTCGTCGCACTCACCGGAGAGGGGTTCGACGTTGCCGGCTGAATCCGCAGTCACCCGCCCACCCCGCGCCGGAGGATCGCTCGGGCTCACGCTCGTCCTGTCCGAGGTCACCGTGCTGTTCCGGAGGCTCCGCACGTGGGCGATGATCGGGGCGCTCGCTCTGATCCCCATCCTGATCGCCGTCGTCGTCCGCGTGTCCTCCAACGGTTCGGCCAGCGGACGGGGACCCGCCTTCCTCAACAGCATCACGGAGAACGGCCTGTTCGTGTCGCTGACCGCACTCACCGTCGCCATACCACTCTTCCTCCCGCTGACCATCGGGGTCGTGGCAGGCGACACCATCGCGGGTGAGGCGAACCTCGGCACCCTGCGGTACCTGCTGGTCGCTCCTGCCGGGCGCATCCGGCTGCTGCTCGTGAAATACGCCGGCGCGGCCCTGTTCTGCTTCGTCGCCACGCTCACGGTCGTGATCACGGGCGCCATCATCGGCGCACTGCTGTTCCCCGTGGGGCCGGTGACGCTGCTGTCCGGCGACACCGTGGGCGTCGGCGGGTACTTCGGGCGGCTCCTGCTGCTCGCCCTCTACGTCACGGTGTCCCTCATGGGTCTCAGCGCCATCGGCCTGTTCATCTCGACGCTCACCACCATCCCGGTCGGAGCCATGGCGGCGACCGCCGCGCTCGCGGCCGTCGCGCAGATCCTCGGGGCGCTGCCCCAGCTGGAGTGGCTGCACCCCTGGCTGTTCACGAACTACTGGCTGGGCTTCGCGGACTTCCTGCGACAGCCCATCGTCTGGTCCTCCTTCATCGACAACGCCGTGCTGCAGGCCGGATACATCGCCGTCTTCGGCACGCTGGCCTACGGGCGGTTCAGCACCAAGGACATCCTGAGCTGACGGGGGTGCGGAAACCCTGAGGCAATCCTGCCGTCCCACGGCAGCTCGTGACGGATCCGCCCTGAGGACTCCCCGATAGATTCAAGGTGACCCGGGCGGGGCTTAGACCGCCCGGGTCACCTTGGGGCTGGACGGGTCCCGTCGGGAACCGATCGAACGGGCAGGAACAGGCGATGAGCAGTGCCGAGCCGATGGAGGAGCACCCGGGGCTGATGACCGGGAAGACGGTCGGCCTCCTCATGCGGCGGGAGCCGGGACAGTCGGTCATGGAGGAAGTGCTGGCCCTCCAGTCCGGGCAGCCGGCCCGTGGACGCCTGCAGCGCCTCTTCGGAGCCAGCCCGCTCGGAGCCTCCGCCTGGCCCTGGTACCAGGGCGCGCTCGGGGAGCGCGCCGTCGGGCGGCGCCTGGCAGCCCTCGGCCCGGACTGGCGGGTGCTCCACGCCGTGCCGGTCGGCGAGAAGGGTTCCGACGTCGACCACGTGGTGATCGGCCCCACCGGTGTCTACACGCTCAACACGAAGCATCACGCGGGCCAGACCATCTGGACGGCGAAGGGCACGTTCATGGTGAACGGTGTGCGGCAGCCGCACGTCCGCAACGCCGAGCACGAAGCCACCAGGGCCGCGAAGCTCCTGGCCGCAGCGGTGTGCCATCAGGTCACCGTGGACGCGGCGATCGTCGTCGTCGGAGCCCGCAGGCTGACGGTCAAGGAGAAGCACAGCAGCGTCACCGTCCTGACCTCCGACCAGCTCCTCCGCTGGCTCACCCGTCGCCCCGTGGTCCTGACCGCCGACCACGTCGCCATCCTCGCAGCGGCAGCGGCCCAGCCGTCCACCTGGCGCCGCACGCCACCGGAGCTGCACTCGCCCGCCGACGTCGTCGCCCGGTTCTCTGCCCTCCAGCACCTGGTGCACCAGGCACGACGGAGGCGCATCGGCTGGCTCCTGGCCATGCCGGCCGCCGCCCTCGCCACCGTGGCCGGCGTCCTGCCGCCGTTCTGACCGGTCCGCCCCTCCCCTCCCGCCGAAAAGACACCCGTGCTCCATTTCCCCTCGACGAACACTGCCGCCCATACGGCCGCTCCGGCAGACGTTCACCGCCTGCATCAGCTTCTCGGCGACCACGTCTGGGCGTTCAGCAACTGTCGGGTCGACGCGCCGGGATTCCCGGTCGCCGAGGTGGACTGGCTCTTCTACAACGCGACCAGGGGCACGTTCATCCTCAGCGAGTGGAAACGGTACCCGGCGGCGGTCTCCCGGGTGCGGGACGTGGGCGAGCCGTGGGTCCTCGTGACCGGTGCCGGCGTGCCGAACCCGGTCGAACAGGTGGCGCGGCAACTCGACGCGGTCCGCAGGGTCCTCCGGCAGGTCGTCGCGAAGGACCACTTCCCGTCCGCTGACCTCGTCTCCATCAACCCCTTCCAGAGCGTCTACTCGCCGCAGGTCGGGCCGGCGACGCAGGAGGAGCGCCTGCGGTTCGGGGCGGTGCACGGATCGCTCGAGGAACTGGCCCGGACCATCGAGAGCCGCTCCTCGCCCGTACCGCTGGTGGTCGCGGCCGACGCGGGGAGGACCGCGCTCGCGGAGACACTGGCCGCACTGTTCCGCTGCGCCGTCTCGACCGTGATCCGCCGTAAGCTCGCGACCGGTACCGGTACGCCGGGCCCGCCGTCGAGGGTCGCTGCCATCCACCGCGAACTGGCGGCGCTGCATCTGGAACTCGCGGCGCTCGCCGAGCAGGAGCTCACTTCGGCAGCAGCACCCGCCCCGGAGGCAGCCGCGGTTCCGGTGCGACCGGCAGCAGCGGTTACCGCTGCGAAGGCGCCGGCGGGTGCCCCGGCCGTTGTGGCCACGCCACCAGCAGCACCTCCCGCCGCCGGAACGCCCAGGAGGAACACCTCGGTCAGCGGCCACCTGCGACGCCACGTCGTGCAGCACGTCCCACCGTCGGCCGGTCCCGAGCATGTCCGTGCGGCCTTCCTCGCTGCCCTGCAGGACGGGCAGCTACGCGCGAGCGGAGTGCACGTGGGGCAATTCGGTGCGCTTGTGGGGCAGCGCCTCGACCGGGACAGGAAGCTCGCGAGCCTTGCCCTCGGCGGCCTCGTGACGTGGTGCCTCGCGCAGGCGGCGGCGGCAGGTATAGCTGCCGTGAAGGACCCGGCTGCTCCATCGATCGTCAGATTGAGCAGGTAGAGGTCTTTATCATGATCGGCCCCGTGAGCCCTCGTATCTGTATTAAAAAGTCGTCCGCCTATCCGATCCCCAAAGATGAAACGGTCTCAACCTTGAAGCACTCACAATCATCCGAAATCAGGATTTTCGACACGTCGTTCGACTACAAGTCAGACCGACCCGCCAAAACCAGACCCGATGCGGACAGAGACAGTCCGAGACTCCGGTTGGACCACGAGTTGCTCTGGACAAAACCTCTGCGCTCCGGCCTTATTTTTTCCCCAACCGCGCAGAGAAGACGTCGGGACGGCTACCTGATCTTCACCGACACGTCTGGAGGAAGGTCCTGGTATGGCAGTGATGCAATCACCAATTCCTACACCACGTGGTCCAGGCCGAAATCGCTGGCCAGCGCACTCGCCTCGCTGGAGGAGGACCAGCGGTCTCGCTACCTCAACCCGCAGTACACCATCGGCAGTGCAATGATCTGGCCCGTCCGATCGAAAGACCGTCCCACCATGAACACGGCGCGAGGTCTAAGACTGCGGATCGCTGATCGTATTGACCTCACCCTCGAGTGCATCCGCCGTCACTACCTCGGAGTACCAGAAAGCCCTCTCGCCAGCGTCATCGACGCCTACGCGGACTTCTTCGCACTCTTCGACGGGTTCACCGAATTCGTGAACTTCTTTCACCTGCGGGATCTCGTCGCGCATGACTACACCGAGGTCCAGTTCTTCCTGCCGTTCGATAATTTCAGATACGCCGGAACACCCGCGACGACCGAGGAGTATGTCACCTACCGTGAGGCTTCGCTTGAATTCATCGCTGGGCGGCAGCATCGAATGGCTAGGTGGGTCTCAGAAAATCACCCCGACATAGAGGTTCGTCAGTAGCGCCTGAGTTGTCGGGACGGAGTGCCTACAGGGCCGGCGCCCGCTTCGCCCAGCCCGTCGCCTGCTCGAACGCGTACGCGACCTGCAGGAGTCCGACGTCGCTCCCGTGCGGCATCGCGAGCTGCAGCCCAACGGGCAGGCCGCCCTCACTGAACCCTGCCGGGACCGAGACCGCCGGTAGCCCGGTCGCCGAGACGAGGCACGCCGAGCGCATCCAGTCGAGGTATGTCGCGAAGTCGACGCCGTTGACCGACGTCGGGTACCGCGACGCCGCGTCGAAGGGCAGCACCTGCGCGGAAGGGCTTGCGAAGACGTCGTACCTCCCGAAGTAGCGGCGCACGCTGGTGTCGAGCCGGGTCCGGGCGAGGGCTGCGTCCACCAGGTCCTGCGCCGTCAGCTTCCGCCCCTGCTCGATGTTCCACCGGATCTCCGGCTTGATCGCGTCACCGTGCTTCGCGGCCAGTTCACCGAGTCCGAGCACGAAGTCGAAGGCGCGCGTCGTCCCGAACACCTGGTCGGCGTCGCGCAGGTCCGGGGCCGCCTCCTCGACTATCGCGCCGAGGTCCGTGAAGACCTGCAGCTGCCCCTCGAGCACCCGGAGCACCTCGCGGTCCACCGGCACGCCGAGACCGAAATCCGGTGACCACCCGATCCGCAGGCCCGTGAGATCCCGCTGCAGCGGATCGGCGAAAGAGCTGGTGACGGGGTAGCCGAACGGGCTCGCCGGATCGGACCCGGCGATCGCGGTCATCCCCAGGGCGATGTCCTCGACATCGCGCGCCATCAGCCCGTGCCGCGAGAGCCACGCCCAGGCGTTGCGCGTGGGCAGGGACGGCACCACGCCGATGGACGGCCGGTAGCCGACGACGTTGCAGAATGACGCCGGGATGCGGAGCGACCCGCCCATGTCGCTGCCGTCGCCCAGCGGCTGGATGCGTGCCGCGATCGACGCCGCCACGCCCCCGCTGCTGCCCCCGGCGCTGCGACGCGTGTCGTAGGGATTTACGGTCGTCCCGAAGACCTCGTTGAAGGTGTGCGATCCGGCGGCGAACTCCGGCACGTTGGTCTTGCCGGTGGTGACGACTCCGGCTTTTTTGAGGCGCCCGATGATGAGGTCGTCGAACGTCGGCACGAAGTCCTTGAAGATCGCCGACCCCTGCGTGGTCCGCAGTCCCCGCGTGTTGTGGGTGTCCTTGTGCGTCATCGGCAGGCCGTGGAGCGGCGGAAGATCAGCGCCCGACGTCGTCAGCCGGTCCGCCGCGGCCGCGAGCGCCGCCGCACCCTCCCGGTCCTCCGCGATGACCGCATTGATCGAGCCGTTGACGGCGTCGATCCGCGCGACGTGCGCGTCGAGCGCCTCCCGCGCAGACACCTCGCGACGGCGGATTGCACCGGTCAGCTCGACGGCGGACAGCTCGTGCAGCGCAGCGCTCACGCCGTCGTCCCCACCGTCGACAGCAGCGCGGTCATCGCCGCGCGGACGCCGGTGGTCAGGGTCGGCTCGATCACCGGTGCGAAGAACGGCGAGTGGTTGCCGGGCGGGGTGCCGGCGTCGAGCGTGTCCTGCGCGTGCCCGCCGAAGAACCAGTAGACGCTGGGGACGCCGATGGCCTCCGCGAGGAGGCCGAAGTCCTCGCTGCCCATGACGGGCGGCGCCTCGATGACGGCGTCCTCGCCCAGCACCTCGCCGAGCACGGCCATCAGGTCCGTGGTGGACGCGGGGTCGTTGTAGCACTGGGGGAAGCTGGTGATCTCCTCGATGATCGGCTCGGGCGCCCCGGATGCCGCGGCCTCGGCGCTGATGATCCGGCGGAGCGAGGCCAGCACGCGGTCCCGCACCTCGGGATCGAACGTCCGCACATTGAGGGTGAGCTCCGCCGAGGCGGGGATGATGTTCTCCTTGAGTCCGCCATGGAACGTGCCGATCGTGACGACGGCCGACTTCATGGGGTGCACCTCCCGCGAGACGATCGTCTGGATGCGGACCACCATGTGGGCGCCGAGCACGATCGGGTCGATCGACTGCTCGGGCTGCGAACCGTGGGCCTGCCTTCCGTGCACCGTGACCCGCCAGGAGTCGGCCATCGCCATCGCCGTGCCCTTGCTGATATTGACGGTTCCGGCCAGTCCGGGCCAGACGTGCTGCCCGTAGATGATGGACGGCTTCGGCGCCTTGTCCCACAGCCCGTCCTCGACCATCGCCTCGGCGCCCTCACCGATCTCCTCACCGGGCTGGAAGATGAACACCACCGTGCCGGCCCACGCTTCGCGGTGCTCGGTCAGCAGCTGTGCCGCTGTCAGGCCGACGGTGATGTGCGTGTCGTGGCCGCAGCCGTGCATCACCGGGACGGCCGTCCCGTCGGCCAGGGTGCCCGTCGTCGTGCTCGCGTAGTCGAGGCCCGTGTCCTCCTGCATGGGCAAGCCATCCGTGTCGGCTCGGTAGCCGACCACCGGTCCGTCGCCGTTGCGCAGGATCCCGACGACGCCGGTTCCTCCGCACATGAACGTCTCCAGTCCGAGGTGCGTGAGCTTCTCGAGGATGAAGGCCGCGGTGTGCGTCTCCTGCATGGAGAGCTCGGGGTGCGCGTGCAGGTGCCGGTACAGCTCGTGCATCGCGGTGGTGTGCGCATCGGAGAGGTCGAAGACGGCGGTGTCGATGGTCATGGTGTCCTTTCGGAAGACGTGGCCCGTGCACGAGTACATCAGGTGGTGGTTCCCCGACGCGAGAGCTGGCCCCGGAACTCCGACCTCGACACTGCGTCCACGGTGACGCGTGGCCTTCCCCGATAGGTCATGATGGCTTCGGCTCCTTCTCTGGCGTCGTGCAGGAGGAGATCGTATGTCCATCACGTCCAGTCGGGCTCGCAGCTCCGTACTCGCCCTTGCCCTCGGTGTCGCATTGTCGCTGACGGCCTGCGACGCGCCGGCAGGGACGGGGGACGAACCGCCGGAGGCGGGGGCGACGACGGCTACGGCCACTGCTACGGAGGCAGCACCGTCGACTGAGCCGGCGCTGGAGACGGCGATGCCCGAAGCCTCGGCGCAACCCACCGCTGCCCGCGCCGAGCCGAGGCCGGCGTCGTCGGCCGCGCCCGCCGCGAATCTGCCGATTCCAGCAATGCCGGCGGAAGCGGACGAGGAGTCACGCGAGGGGCTCGAGGCCTTCACCTCGCACTGGCTGAGTCTGCTGTCGTACTCCTACGAGGCGAACGACCTCGAGCCACTCCGAGCCGTCAGCGACCCCGCGTGCACCTTCTGCGCGGATGCCGAAACCGCCATGGCACAGATCTATCAGCTCGGGTGGGCTCTCGGAGGAGCCACCACCCTGGCAGACTTCTCCACCGACTTCGTCCCGGATGCCGCCGGGACCTACACCGCGGAGATCACCACCACGCAGGGCGAGATCTTCTACTTCTCCGGCGAGGGGTGGCTCGGTTCGAGCGAGGCCAGCCCGAACTCCCCGCACACCGTGACGGCGCGCTATGTCGATGGCGCCTGGCAGCTGGTCGACTACACGGCACCACCCGTGACCGAGTCACCGGAGGGCTAGGCACCGCGGCGGACGGAGTTCGCGCTGGTCGGCCCGGATCAGAGGGGCGCGATCCTCCCCACCGTGTCCGTGGCCAGCTCGTACGCCCGGCCGACGGCGAGGACGGTCTGCTCGGCGAAGGGCCTGCCCATGATCTGCACGCCCAGCGGCAGGCCCGCGGCGGAGAACCCGCAGGGCACCTGGAGCGACGGCAACCCGAGGAGGTTCGCCGGGATGGACAGCCGGCCGAACTCGACGTTCGCGTCCTCGCTGGTGCCGTCCGGCCGGAAGCGTTCCGTGTCCTGCGCGGGGAGCGCCGGGGTGAGGACGGTCGGAGCGACGACGACGTCCACCGTCCGCATCATGTCCTTCCACGCGTCCTTCATCGACTGCCGGAAGCGGAGGGCGTCGATGTAGTCGGTCGCGAGGATGGTCTCGCCCACCTCCAGCAGGCTGCGGACCTCCTCGGTGAACAGTTCCGGCGTCTCGCGCAGCGCCCGCCGGTGATAGGCGCTGGCCTCGGGCATCATGATCCCGGTGATCACCGCACCGAGGTGCTCGGCCTTCGGGACCACGACGGGCACGACGACGGCGCCGAGGCCCTCCAGCACCCGCACGGCTGCTGCGACGGCCGCGTCCGTCTCGCCGTCGAGGTCCTCCGTGAAGAAGTTGGTCGGGATCCCGATCCGGAGACCGTCCACGCCGTCCTCCAGCCGCTCGGTGAAGTCGGGAACGGGCGTCCGCGCGGAGCCGGGGTCGCGCGGGTCGTGGCCGGCGATCGCGTTCAGCACGAGGGCCGCGTCGGTGACGTTGCGGGTCAGCGGCCCCACGGTGTCCAGGGACCAGGCCAGGGAGGCGACGCCGACGCGGGAGACCCGGCCGAAGGTCGGCTTGAGGCCCACCGTCCCGCAGAACGACGCCGGGATCCGGATGGACCCGCCGGTATCGGAGCCCAGGGCCGCGAGCACTCCCCCGTAACCGACCGCGGCGGCGGATCCACCGCTGGACCCACCCGCCATGCGCTCGAGGTTCCAGGGGTTGCGGGTGGTGGGCGTGACTCCCCCGTACGCGAATTCGTGGGTGTGAGTCTTCCCCACCATGACCATCCCCGCGCGCCCGACGGCCTCCACGACGGCCGCGTCGGCGTCGGGCACGAACTGCGCGCGGACCTTCGAGCTGGCGGTGGTGGCGGTCCCCGCGGTGTTCATCAGGTCCTTGATGCCCACGGGGATCCCGTGCAGCGGTCCGCGGTAGGTCCCCCGGGCGATCTCGGCGGTGGCGCGGTCCGCCTGTGCGAGCGCGATCTCCGCGGTGACGGCGGCGAAGGCATGGACGCGCCCCTCCACGGCCTCGATGCGGGCGAGCGCGGACTCGGTCAGTTCCCGCGGCGAGAGCTCGCCGGAGGAGATGCTGGCGGAGGCCTCGGTGAGGGTCAGTTCATAGGGCTGCATCGGCGCCTCAGTCCCACGCCGCGTCGAAGGAGAGGGCCGGTGCTGTCTCGCCGAGGTCGACGGCGGAGAGGGTGCGGAGCCGGGCATGGATCGGTGCGGCGGCCGCCGCCAGATCCGCGACGCGCTCCTCGGGGAGGTCGAGGCGGGCCTGCAGGGCGATGGCCCGCACGAAGGCCTGGTCAGGGGTGGATTCGCTCATACCTCGACCGTAGCCGGTGCACCGGAGCACCTCGGTGTCGGCGCCGCACAGGACCGGTAGCCTGAGGCAATGAAGCCTCTCGCAGACCTCCCTCCGTACATCTACGGCACCACCCGGCTGGGGCACGACGACGTCCCCCGCGACCAGCAGGCCCATATGGCCCGGACCGCCATCGACACCGGTCTGTGGCTGCACACGTCCCGGCAGTACGACCACGCCCTCGAGGTCCTCGGCGCCGCGTTCGCCGAGGACCGGACGAAGGTCCCGCCGGTCATCGTGAAGCTGGGCGGCGGGACGGCCGACGACGTCCGGGCGACCATCGCGGAGAACATCGAGCCCCTGGGAATCAGCTCCATCGACATCGGCCAGCTCACCGGCGTCGGGGCGTTCGCCGATGACATGCGAACCAGCGGACCGGTGCTCACCGAGCTGCAGCGCATCACGGACGAAGGGCTGGTGGGACGCTTCGTCCTCGAGATCTTCCCCTGGACATCGGAGGCTCCCCTCGCAGCGCTCCGGGCCGGGCACCTCGACGGTCTGATCGACGGCTACATCTTCTACCTCAACCCGCTGCAGCGCTTCGCGTCGAACGAGCTGTGGGACGAGCTGCTCGCGCAGGACAAGGCGATCATCTCGATGCGGACCGTCGCCGGCGCCCCCGTCCACACCCTCCGTGACGTGCCGGGCGCCGCCTGGAAGCCGTACCTCCAGGAGCGGGCCGTCGAGGTGGCTCCCATCTTCGAGCGTTCCGGTGTCGCGAGCTGGGCGGAGTTCTGCCTGCGCTTCGCCCACAGCACCCCGCAGGTCGTCTCCACGGTCGGCTCGGCGAGCCGCGAGGAGAACCTCCGTGAGCTCCTCTCCTTCAGCCGGGACATCGAGCCTCTGCCGCGGGACATCGTCGACGAACTCTTCGCCCTGCAGCACCGCTGGTCGGACGAGACGGATGTGCACGCGGAGCTCTGGAGCATGTAGCTCGTCCCGGGCAGACGACGACGGCGGGGCAGTCACTCTCGGTGACTGCCCCGCCGCCGTTCGTAATGAGGTCGGGCTAGCTGTCGCAGCCGATGCCGTCGCCGTCCCGGTCGAACTTCGGCTGGAAGCCAGGCGTGCCGGCGTAGATCGGTGCTGCGCCCGCTGCGCGGACCGCGTCGCAGTTGGCGTAGACCGGTGCAGGGGCCGGCGCGACGGGAGCAGGTGCTACCGGGGCCGGCGCGACCGGAGCGGGCGCAACCGGCACAGGTGCCGGAGCGACCGGCTCCGACGCTCCGCCCTCGCAGGCGACGCCGTCTCCGTCGCCGTCCTGGTCGGGTGAGTACGCGGCTGAGCCGACGGGGATGTTCGAGAAGCCGGCTGCTGCGGCTTCGCTACAGTTCGCGAACGGCCCCGGCGCGGGCGCGACGACGGGCGCCTCCGGTACCGGCTCCGGCGACGGCGCAGTCTCGACCGGCTCGGGCGGTGCAGTCACCGACGGCGCCATCTGGTTGGTCGGGGCCAGGATGCCATTGCAGTCGGACAGGATGCGCGCCATCGCGTCGTGCTCCGCCTGCGTCACCCAGAGGGTGTAGGTCGCCTTCACGGACACCTGCCGCGCGACGTACTCGCAGCGGTAGCCCTTGTTCGGCGGCAACCAGGTGGCGGCGTCGCCCGCACCCTTCTGCTGGTTCGTCGGTCCGTCGGTGGACTGCAGGTTCAGTGGATCGTTGGCGAAGGCGACGCGCTGGTCGAAGGTGAGCTGCTGCGCACCCTTCTGCCAGGCGTCGGACAGGGCCACGACGTGGTCGATCTGCACCTTCGTGCTCGTCGACTGTCCACGCTGGAAGGCGATCGACATCGCCGTGTACGGGTCGGCCAGCATGCCCGACTGCACCTTGCAGGGCACGGCATTCGTGTGCACGATGTCCGTCAGATCACGGTTGAGCATGTCGTTGCGGGTGTCGCACCCGTTCCGGTCGACGTCGAGCCAGGCCTGGCCGAACTGCTCGCGGTCGTACCCGGTCTTCGGTGCACGGCCCTTGATGGCCAGGGTCTCGAGGAGTGCCAGCGCCGTCGTGTTCGCGGCCGGCTGCTCGGCCGGCGCACGCGGCGTCCCTGCTGCGTCGACGACGGCGTCACCGTCGAGGGGTGCGACATCAGCGTCCGTCGGCGTCGGAGTGGCAGACGGCGTGCGCGTGGGCGTCGGGCTCGCGGAGGGCGACGGCGTGGCCGGGGCTGTCGAGGCGGCCGTCGTCGGCGTCGCCTCCGGCGCAGCCTCCTGGGTCTGCTCGGCGACCGCGGTCGGTACGGACTCGTCGGCCGGGGCGATCGCTCCGCCGATGAGGAGCGCGACGACGCTCGCGCCGGCGGTGATGGCGCCCGCCCTGCGCCCATTCAGGCGCGCCCAGGAGGGCCGGTTCGTCACGGCCGTGTAGAGGCCGGTGACGAGGGCGACGACGGCCGCCATGATGATGCCCCCGCTCAGACCGCTGACGATGAGGCCGATCACGACGAGGAACAGGGCGACACCCGCAAGCACGGCGGTGGACCTCTGCACGTAGAAGCCTCCCGTGGGTGACGGCTTGTGGGCAGGCGGAGGTGAAGACGGCAGCATGGAACCCCATTGGTGTACGCGAGAAAGCGCTGTCATCGAGTGATGACGCGACAGTCTGAAGTGTAGAACGTGCGTTCAGGCATGAACGCGCCAAGGAGACCGGACACGAGCGGCGTAGGTGAAGATCGGCCTGAGATGAAGCTTTGCCCCCGGACCACCCGTGCACACGCACCGTTCAGCCGCGTCGTAGAGAATGAGGCGATGATCGACTCCTCCTTCGGCCGCCACGGGCGCTTCGCCGCCTCCGCGGCGATCGCCGTTCTTCTCCTGGCAGGCTGCGCCACCGAGCAGGCAACCGTCGTCGCCTCCCCCTCGCCGGCGCCGCCGTCGGCATCCGCGACGGCCACGGCCGGTGTGCCGACGCCTGACGCCGCGACCGCTCCGACCACCGCTCCCGACGCCGTTCCCGACGCTCTGCCGGAGGTTCTGCCGCGGTCCGAGCCTGTTACCTTGAGCCTGCCGTCCACCGGCACGACTACGGACCTCATGTCGCTCGGGCTGCAGGACGACGGGTCCCTCGAGGTGCCGCCCGGCGAGCCCGGGTCCCCCGCCGGTTGGTACAACCAGTCGCCGACGCCGGGCGAGCGCGGCCCCGCCGTCGTCCTCGGGCATGTCAACGCCACCGACGGCGGAGCGGGTGTCTTCGCCTCCCTCCGCGACCTCGGCGAGGGCGACACGATCGAGGTGACCCGACAGGACGGCTCCGTGGCGACATTCGTCGTCCAGCGCGGCGAGCAGTACGCGAAGGACGAGTTCCCCACGATCCAGGTCTACGGCAACACCAACGGGGCGGAACTGCGCCTGATCACCTGTGATGGGTACGACCCGGAGACCGGCCTGTTCGATGACAACTACGTCGTCTACGCGACGCTGCAGGTGACCTGAGCCGCTGGCCGCCAGGCGGGTGGCCCGGCAGGTCCTCTGCTCTCAGTCCTCGACTCCTCCGACATTGATCCGTTGCAAGGAACCTTCCGGGTCTCCCGTCCCTTAACCCTTCAGACGCTCTTCCCGACGGTCGGGCGAATCATGGCATCGCAACGGAAGGGTTGGCGTCAGTGAGCTGGACCAGCACAACACGTGCCTGCCGAGGCGCGACGGCGTGCGGTGCCTACCCGGTCCTTCGCGAGACTGGTGCCGGCTGTGGTCAGTAGCAGCGTTGTGCGGCGTCGACGGCGCGCTGCCGCGGCCCTGCTCGGGCTCGTGGTGGTCGCAGCCGTCGTAGCGGTGCTCGTGCTGATGGGTCCGGGGCTCGTCGGTGGGCTGCGCGCCGGCAGCGGTCCACTCCTCGGCGGGTCGGAGTGCACGGTGCAGACGCCGGGCGGAGAGGTCGGACTGACGCGCGACCAGGCCCAACAGGCGACGACGGCGGTTGCACTGCAGGCGCGTGGCGTCGAGGCTGCGGCGCCTGCGGACGTCGAGGAGGGCGTTCTGCAGGCTCTTGCCGACGGGCCCGTGGACGACGCCGGGGCGGTCCTCAGTTGCCGGGGCAGCGTGGACGCGGACCTCCAGGTGGAGGAGCTGACGCCGTCGGGCCTGACACCGAGGGCCGAGCAGGTGCGGACATCCATGGCCGAGGTGTTCGGCGAGCAGAGCCTGGGCGGGTTCGAGCCTGGCGGCGTCGGCTCCGGGCACGGCGGGGAATCGACGCACTACGACGGGCGTGCCATCGATGTGTTCTTCCGTCCTGTGTCCGAAGAGAACCGGCGGCAGGGCTGGGCGCTCTCCCACTGGCTCCTCGCCCATGCCGAAGACCTGGACATCCAGTACGTCATCTTCGACGATCAGTTCTGGAGCGCGCGCATCGCTCGGGGCGGGTGGCACCCCTACGACGCCCCCGCGCCGGCGAATGAGATCCTCCGGCACGTCGACCACGTGCATGTGGATGTACTGGCGGGCGAGATCTGAGCTTATGGTTGCGCACGTACCGCTAAGGACGATGCTGCGACAACTGCTCGGTGCCATTGCCGCCCGCGGCTTCCGGCTTCCGGCTTCCGGCTTCCGGCTTCCGGCTTCCGATCGATACGCAAGTGACAACTGCTTGTGAGCAAAGGGGCTCGTAACGCCGCCGTCCACGGTTACCGGTGAACCGGGAGGGGCGTCTGTGATGCCTTGCCTGCTCTAGAGCTGACCGCAACGGTACCGAAGTTCGGAAATGACTGCTTCCTCGCGGGTGCTGACGGCACCATCGACCGTGGCGACTCGATTGGCCACATCAAGGATGTCGCTCAAATCCCCGGGTTCGGCGTCAATGCGGCGCCAAACATCGGCGGGGTCAATATCGACGAGCCGGGCAAGCTGATCATCAATGATTTGATGGTCTTCTCGGGCAAGCTTCACTAGGTGCCTGATCAACAGCGCCTCCTCATCAGCTACCTTGTGGTCCGCTTTTATGACGAGCCACGCGACCCACAGCATCAACTGTGGGTGTCGACTACGCAAGCTGAGATCTTCGGCTAGCTCGATTATGCGAGCCTCACTGCGGAAGACTGCTTGCGCATGACGTCCTGCGAGAAGGGTCGTATAGCGATTCAGCACCACGGCAATTGGAACGCCCACAAGCGGAATGCCAACCTTTAGGACGTTGCGCTGTAGTAGGTGCCTGCCGACGACAGGCAATCCCTTTGAGGCGGCGAGGACAGACCCGGAATAAAAGCGTTTGATGACGGGCCGCATAATCGCCGGAACCACCTTAACCACACCCTCGCGCACAGCTTCACCGCTCTTGATGGTGAATGCTACTCGGACGAGTTTCCAAAGGTCATCAGGGTCGGACAGGTCGAGTGGCACTCGATACAGAACCGCGATGTCGTAAGCCAGACGAAGCTGGAGTTGAGTAATGAATGCAACATCAACCATGACGGTGGCGATGGCAGCCGGGACAGTTGCAGGGCTGGCCCCACCAAGGCTCCCAAGAGTAGCGGCGATGGTCGCGGTGTAAGCTCCTGCGGATAGTCCGCCTTCAAGCGCCGCAAAACGGGCTGCCATCTTAACGCGCTGGTCGACGATGGCGTCGGCGGGAACACCCTCGTACTTCTCCTGGAAGTACTCCCAGTTGACCTTCGTGGTGTAGGCACCAAGAGCTCCAGAGATGAGCTTCGTGAACCATCCACCTGATCTGATATCGTCCGGGCTCAACCCTCTGATGAAATCTCGAAGCTTAGCTCGCTCGTCCTCGACAAATTCCCCCTCAGCATCATTCGCGTCGTCGACGATAACTGAGTCAATAGGAGCTCGGGTCATAGAGGGGGTCCCCCAAGAGGATTTCGTGCCAGAAAAGGCTGTCTGCTCATGACAACACCGCTGGCATCTCAACGAAAGTGACACGCCGACGAGCACGCTCGTCACACGGTGCCTCGATGTACGGGAACGCTCGCACGACTTACGCAGTACGTCGATTGATGTGACTGTAGTGCAACAGAAGCCGAACATCGAACCCTGTAAGTTCGCGCTGCACATGGGGCGGGCGACCTTCGCCAGAAGTTCATCAGCGGATAGGGTCACATACTCCGCGTGGCCAGAGGTGCAACGTGTCGCCTACGACCGAACCGGGTGACACATCGCTCCTGACGTCGCCGCCACATCACTTGTGTTTTCCTCCCGGTGGCCGGCCCATCTCCTCATCCCATGAAGTGGGCGCCACGGCACCGATAGACCCCGATGAGATCTGCCGCTTGATCTGCTCCAGCTCGTCCTTAAGTGAATCGACAGTCGCGCGATACTTCTTAAAGTCCGCCTTCCGGCGCTGCGCAGCAAGGAAGCTGACGCACGCGGCAAGAATCACCAAGGGGAACGACACCAGCAAAGCCCATCCAGAATCAGAAAGGAAGTCGAGCCCGATGGGAAGTGCATGTTGGAATGACCGGAAGTCATTCACTCCTCCCACTACTCCTTCCAGAGCGGAGTCAAGCGGCTCGAGGAACTCGCCCACGAGAGGCGTTTCGGAGAGCGACGGAGCACTCAAAGGCGTCTGGCCATCCGGCGCCCACCGTGGATCGCTGAAGTGACTCAGGACGTAGATCCCGGCTGCTCCGCTGAGCGCGGCGAAAAGCAGTGTCGCACCGAGCACGATCCAGTGAAGATTGCGCGGGCGCCACACGCCGAACACCAGTGCAACAAGGGCGGCGGCAACCCACGGGAAGGCGCGGAGCACATCGGGGCTCATATTGCCCAGCAAATCCAAGGAGACCCCCATGAAGAAAGCTTCAGAACGCGCCAAAAATATCGATGGCACGCCGCCGCAAGGCTATAGCTACTCGTCCGCATGGCTGGTCAGCCACACTGTAGCGCTGGGTTCCAGCATCATTCGTTCAGGAACGCCACTTCTCTGACAGCCGCGTAGAACTGAGGCGCATTGGGAGAAGGGCCGTTGAACACAGGCGGGCCGCCCACCCGAAGGTGACCGGCCCGCCGTCGTGCGCTTGAAACTTAGAACGTCCGGATGGGAATTTCCGCCGGGTCCATGAGCAGCGACTCGATCTCGTCGTCGAGCCTGACCAGCGTGATGGACGCACCGGCCATGTCCAGGGACGTGCAGTACTCCCCCACGTAGCTGCGGCCCACGCTGATGCCCTGCTCCGCGAGCCGCTTGTGCGCCTGCCCGTACAGCAGGTACAGCTCGCTGATCGGGGTGCCGCCCAGGCCGTTGACCATCAGGGCCACGCGGTCGCCGTCGCCGAACGGCAGGTCCTTCACCACCGGCGCCAGCATCTCCTCGACGATCTCGTTGGCCGACATCATCTTTCCCCGACGGCGCCCCGGCTCCCCGTGGATGCCCACGCCGATCTCGATCTCGTCGTCGCCCAGTTCGAACAGCGGGCTGCCCTTCGCCGGCGGGGTGCACGCGGTCAGGGCTACGCCCATGGTCCGGGTCACCGAGTTGACCTTCTCGCCGATACGGATGACCTCATCGAGGTCCGCCCCGCGCTCAGCGGCGGCAGCAACGGCCTTGATGACGAAGAAGTTGCCCGCCACCCCGCGGCGCCCGATCGTGTAGGTCGAGTCCTCCACGGAGACGTCGTCATTGATGAACAGCGTCTTGACCTCGATACCCTCGGCCGAGGACATCTCCTGCGCCATCTCGAACACCATCTTGTCGCCCGTGTAGTTGTTCACCAGCAGCAGCACGCCCTTGGGCGACGCCATCAGCTTGGTCGTCTCGTACACGTAGTCGAACGGCGGCGCCGCGAACACGTCACCCGGGCAGGCGGCGTCGAGCATGCCCTTGCCCACGATCATCACGTGCGCCGGCTCGTGCCCGGACCCCGAGCCCTGCACGATCGACACCTTGTTCTGGTCCGGACCGTCGGCGCGCATGATCAGGTTGTACTCGGGCACGTACTTCAGGGTGTCCGGATTCGCGAGCGCCAGGCCCTCGAGCATCTCCGGGACGAACTGCTGCGGATCGTTGACGAACTTCTTCATGAGGGCTCCAAGTCGTTGTGAGTAGGGATGAGTTGAAGGAGGAGAAGGGTCAGGGCCAGTCGGCCACGATGCCCTCGACGATGATCGCCACGGCCACCGCCCCGGCGTCGGGCGAACCGATGCTGCGTTCCCCGCTGTAGCTGGCACGGCCGCGCTTGGCCTGGAGGGTCGACGTCGCATCGGCGCACTCGCGGACCGTCGTCGCGAACGCCGTCCGGCACTCCTCCGGTGACGCGCCGGCTGCCAGCTGGCGTTCGAGTTCGTCGGTTGCCGGGATCAGGGCGTCGAGCAGGGTCTTGTCGCCGAGGTCTGCGTTGCCGCGGGCCTTGATGCCGTCGGTGGCCCCGCGGAGCATGGCGACGACGGCGGTCCCGTCGATCGTGTCCGCCGCCTTCGCGGCCGCGGACGCCCGCAGGAAGGCAGTCCCCCAGAGCGGCCCGGACGTCCCGCCGATCCTGCTGGAGATGGCGAGCGCGATCTGCTGCAGGAACGTGGCGACGTCGTCGCGCTTGAACGAGTCCCAGTCCGCGAGGACCTTCTCGAAGCCGCGGGCGAGGGAGTAGCCGAGGTCGCCGTCGCCCACCACGGCGTCGAGATCGCCGAACTCCTTCTCCTTGTCGACGGCGGTCTGCGCCAGGGAATGGACGGCGTATTCGACGTCGGCGAGGTCGGTGGCGCTCATGAGGTCTCCGTTTCGGTGTTCGCGGCGTGTGGGGCGGGAGCGGACAGCAGCTCCTGCAGGGTGGCGAGGGTGACGACGTTGGAGGGCTCGACGCCGACGGGACTCGCCAGGACCTCGGCCTGCTCGCCGTCGGGATCCCCGAGGGAACTGACCACGAGCGAGGCGCCCGTGAAGTCCTCCTCCCGCGTGAAGCCGCTGACCGTGACCACGGTCCTGAGTCCGGCGGCGACGGCTGCGCGCAGCCCGTTCCCGCTGTCCTCGACGACGATCGCATCCTCCGTGGACACCCCGAGCTCCCGCAGGGCCAGGAGGTAGATGTCCGGGGCGGGCTTCTTGGCCGGCACCACGTCCCCGGCGAACACCGAGAAGTGCGCGGCGAGTGACTCCCCGACGGCGTGCGTCAGGACGGCGCGCACCGCGGGTTCAGCGGACGTGGACGCGACGGCGAGGGTCCAGCCGGCGTCGTGCGCCTCCTGCACGATGCGCGCGATGCCCGGGCGTGCAGGCATGACACCACTTTCGACGAGGCCCTTGTAGACCTCGGTCTTCCGCTTGTGCCAGGCGAGGATCGCGGCGTCGACGGCGTCGTCGTCCTGCAGCCCGAGAGTGGAGGCCAGCGAGGGCGTCAGGATGCTCCTCATCCGTTCCTTGCCGCCGCCGATCTTGACCTTCTCGGCGTACTCCTCGACGCTCCACTGCACGGGCACGTCGAAGTCGGCGAAGGTCTGGTTGAACGCGGGGAGGTGGCCGTACTGCTCGGTGTCGGCGAGCACGCCGTCGCAGTCGAAGATCAGGGCCGGCATGATCAGCGGCCGCCCTTGCCCGCGCTGCCGAACTGGCCGCAGAGATCGGTGACCATCGCGACGATGTCGGCCCGCGTGTGCTTGAACAGCGACGGCGGATCCCACGTGTTGTTCTGCTCCGCCTGCTTCAGGAACGCCAGGCTGGACTGCATGTACGTCTCCTTGAGGGCCGTGGAGATGTTGACCTTCGCGCAGCCGCGGGCGATGAGGTCGGCGAACTGCTCGGGGCTCAGGCCGCTACCGCCGTGCAGGGCGATGGGCACCTTGCGCGCCTCGACGATCTGCGTGACGCGTTCGACGTCAAGCACCGGCGCGGCCTTGTAGCTGCCGTGGGCGTTGCCGATCGAGGGGGCGAAGACGTCGATCCCGGTGGCGTCGATGAACGCGAGCGCCACCTCGAGGCTCTGCTGCTTCGAGACGTCGTCGGACCCGTGATCGTCCTCGACGCCGGTGATGGCCTCGATCTCGCCCTCCACCTGGGCGCCGTAGCTGCGGGCCTCGGCGACGACCTCCACGGTCTGGCGCTGGTTCTCCTCGACCGGGAGGTTGGAGGCGTCGAAGAGCACCGAGTTCCAGCCGGCCTTCAGGCATTCGGTGACGACGTCCCGGTCCGGACAGTGGTCAAGGTGCAGGGTGACGGGCACCTCGATGCCGCGCGTCATCGACTGCCACATGTCGAAGAGCACCCGCGAGCCGATACTGCGCACGGTCTTCACGGAAGTCTGCAGGATCACCGGGGAGTTGGCCTCCACGGCGCCGGCGAGCACGCCCTCCATGGTCAGGTCGTTGAAGATATTGATGGCGGGCACCCCGTAGCGTGCCTCGAATGCCGGGTCGACGATGTTCTTCAGCGGTACAACGGCCATGGTGATTCCTCCTGGTCAGGCTGACCCCCACGCTAGGTGGGCGAGGCCACGCTGGGTATGGGGGTTCTCCCGCCCTTCCCCTGGGGGTAATCACCACCTCGTCAGCAATGGATGCGCGTGGTTGAGTGGGCCGCGGCCGCCCGGCCGCCCACTTCGACGACGAAGGACCCCCATGACTCCCGAATCAGTACTCGAAACCATCACGTCCAAAGAGGCCCGCCTCGTCATCGACGCCGCGGCAGCGAAGGCCGAGGAGATCGGCCAGCCGATGGACATCGCCGTGGTCGACGCCGGCGGGAACCTGAAGGCGCACGTGCGGATGGACGGCGCGAACATCGGCAGCATCAGCATCGCGATCAACAAGGCCTACACGTCCATCGCGTTCCAGTGCGAGACCGGTGACCTGCAGGGCGTCACCCGGCAGGACGGCCCCATCTACGGGCTGAGCGATGCCCACGGCGGCCGGCTCGCGGTGTTCCCCGGTGGCATCCCGCTGGTGCGCGACGGCAGCATCATGGGCGCCATCGGTGTCTCCACCGGCACCATCGAGCAGGACCAGGAAGTCGCCTCAGCCGGCGCCGCCGCCTACTGAGTCGACTGATGCTCCGAGGAAGAACGGTGCTGAATTTTCTTACCGTCGCCTCGAGGCGTGCAGCGTGTTGGACTAGCTTGAGCATCGTGAGGACGGCCCGGAATGATGCCTACGGGATTAATCGAGGAAGTAGGCGCGGGTCCTCTCTTTGGACTCCAGGATCTCGTCTGCAGGGACGCCGAGTTGTCGGGCGAGCTCGGCTGATCCGAGAAGTGCGATCTGCATGTCAGGCGAGAAGGCTCGTTCGAGCAGTCCGAGATAGTCGGACATGCCCTCGTCCAGCTTGTGTATGAGTTCCTGGTGCTCGGCGGTGAGTTGCCCGTCGAGGAGGCGTTGCTCGTCCACGTAACGCTCGATCAGCTCGGTCTCTCGCTTGGAGAGGGACGATGCGACCGTCCTGTACATGATGGTGCCGACCGTGTTGCCGATGACGGCGCCGAGTACGGGAACGGGTATGAGCGCCTGGCCAACGAAGGAGGACAGCGCGCTCACGGCGGCTTCTAAGGACAGGAGCTCAGCGTTTTCGATGAACTCGAGCTCGTCAATCTCACCGCGGCGAAGCTTGTTCGCCTGCTCTGCAATACCAAAAGTCGCAGTGACGACTGAGCTGGCGACCGCGGCGGACGTGACCGTGAAGTTCGTCAACGCATAGATGCTGGAGCCTCGGATCCCACCTTTGCCGAAGCTCACGCCGGTTTCGCCTGCGATATCGAGCCAGTCCTGCTGAGTGAACTCTCGAAGTGGCTTTCCTTCCCGCTTCTTGGAGACCACGGCCAGCACGAAGGCAGTCCCGCCCTCGACTGCGGCGGCTGTAAGGGTCGCCGATGCTCCTCCTCGCAGAGCTGGCCGGCTCTCCTGATATGCGTTGTCACGCAGAGACCGGTCGGTGGAACGAAGCGAGTTTTCCTCGGCCGTCATCGTGGACTCGTAGGTGCCCTTTTGGACTTGACGGTACTCAAGCGTCGAAGGTTCGAGCGATTCAAAGTCGATCGACCCCTGCCGGAAGAACGCGTCGATCCGTCGCCAGTCCGTGAAGGACGGCCCGTCGTCGCTGCGCGCCAGCTTTCCTGCTTCCTCCGGTGACATAGAGCGCAGGCGTTCGACCATCTTGAAGTGATCACAGGGAATCTGGTACTTCCCGCCGTTCTTCACGTAGTCGGGGTACTTTTCAAGGTGCTCGACGATTGCTCCCAGTGAGAAGCGACCTCCCGATGCGACGAACTTTTGCTGGATGTCCACACCGCTGCGGATAAGGTCCACGGGCCCGTTATCGTTGACCCACTGGTAAACAGAATCCTCGCCGAGGACCTGCTTGCGGGCATTGCCGATACCCACCTCAGCGAGCTCCGCAATGAAGCCGTGCATGCCGTGCTGGCCTCCGCGATTGGAGGTGACCACCTCGAGATTGATCCTCTTGGTAGCTTCAGCAATGCTGCTCAGTGCGTTCAGGAGGTTCTCGTCCTGCTGTCTGAACGAGCTCAGTAGCTCGTCGATGCGTACCTGGTTGAGATAGTTCACCCAGGAGGCAAGTGCCTGCTCCTGGTTGCTCTTGATGAACTTCGCGAAGTCATTCATCAACGACGACCCACTCGACACGCTTAGACAGCAGGGCCGCGCACGACTTCGTGTTGTTCACCAGGACCGCCAGGCTGTCCTGCTGGGAAGTCGAAAGCGACCTGAAGTCAGCGCCGAAGCACGCCAACGCTCCGACATAAGAGCCCCTCAGCTCGATACGCAGCGCCGTTGTCTTCTGAAGGAGATCATCAATCTGAGCGTCACCGCCCTTGACCGACGCGATGTTCCGCTTCAGCGCAGCCAGTGCTTCCTGCTTTGCCTCCCGCGTCTCCAACTTCTTCTTCGAGAGCAGCACGACCGACGCGAGGAGGGAAGCCCCTGCGACCGTCCATCCAACAGGGCCAGCCAGAGCCAACAGGGCACCTCCCGCAGCGGTACCTCCACCTCCCGCGGCCAGGGCGCCGCCGCCCAGCCAGGCGAGAGCGGCGTTGCTCGCGGCGGCCCCGGAAAGTGTGGAGATCGCGGTGCCAGTGGACGCAGCACCGAAAGTAGTGGCAACCCACATGGCAGCCGTCGGTGCAACGCTCACGACTGCAGCTCCCGTAGCAAAGCCGGCGCCGGCGCCTGCAGCAGAACGCTTCGCGGCTTCGAGATCCTTACGGGCGAACTCCTCCGCATCCAGGAACCGGGCTCTTTGGGCGTCGATTTCACCCAGTGAGGACTCGAACGACTTCGGCGTGTTCGCGATGCTGTTCACCAGCAATTCGACGAGCTCGATCAGGTCCGCCGACCGTTCGCGCTGGCGCAGGAGTGTATCTCCCTTGTCGCTCATCGCGGTGAAGGCTGCGTTGTACTCCGCGATGACTTCTTCGTAGGGGTCTGCTGCCTTCGCAGCCAGCTTCTCGACTTTGTCTTTGGCGGCTTCTGTAGCGTCTTTGGCAGTCTGCTTGACGCTTCCAGCGTGCTCGACGATATGAGTGGAAGCGCCTCGCAGGGCCCTACCGATGCCCTCTTTCGCATTGCTGACGTCGAAATGTGCAGCCATCTCTTCTCAACTCCTTCGCTAACTATTGCTGAGGAGAGAGTATCGACTGCGGGTGACCGTTCAGCTTCTGATCCAAAGGACACCTGGGTATAACGCACGAACTCCTGTTCCGTGAGATTCCCTGCACCGACCCGGAGAACAAGTGCTGGTGTACACGTCGACCTGAGATCACCGCTCATGATGGCTACGCAAGAACCAATCGGTTGGAGCAAGTTATACGCCACAACGAAAAACCAGATGCGCGCGTTTCTTATGGTGGCTTCGACGGGAAACTTCTCCACGGCCGCGGCCGCGGTGGAGATGCAGATGGCACAGCCGTCCGTATGCGAGATGATCAAGCGGATCGAGCACGGTACGACGACGACGGTTACGTCCCGGACTCGGCGATGCGCTTGATGGCGGCGAGCGTCTTCGGGATGCCGTCGAGCGCCTGTCTGGTCCGGTCGATGATCTGCGCGGGTGCATCATCCCCGAACTTCTCCTCGAACATGGCGATACCGCCCGGCAGGAAATCCCAGGATTCGGTCAGAGTGGTCCCGGTGCCGGCCGGCGTGAGTGTGTAGCCCCAGCGGACTCGATTGCCGCCGACCACCCAGGCGAACTCACGGCCGCGCTCTGCGGCCACGACCTGCGACCGGGTCTCCCAAGTGCGGTGCGGAAGCTCATTGCGCCCTGTGAACCAGGCGCCGACCTGGCCTGCGTCGGCGTCGTCCTCCCACCAGCAGTGCCTGCACACCGGGCTCCACTCGCCGGTACGGGTGATGTCGGAGACCAGGTCGTAGATGCTGTCCGCCGATGCCTGGATCGTGACGGACTCCTGGTGGTGGCGGATCTCGGTCTGGTTCATGCGCCCATTCTCACAGAGGAATCTCCTCGTCCTGCCGGGATCGGCTGCAGCGATCGGTGCCCGCATAGACTGGGTCCTCCCGCTGCCTACGGAAGGCCCTCACATGTTGAACACCGAACGGACCGGCACCGGAAAGCCACTCGTCCTCGTGCACGGGCTCGGCTCGAGCGTCCGTACCTGGGACCCCGTCCTCCCCCTGCTGCAGGAACAGCGCGAGGTCATCGCCATCGACCTCCCCGGGTTCGGCAGCAGCGAGCCGCTCGCGGGCGAAGTGACCGTCGCGACCCTCACGGACGCCGTCGAGCAGTTCCTCGAGCAGGAGCACCTGCGCGACGCGGATATCGTCGGAAGCTCGATGGGTGCGCGGATCGTGGTCGAGCTGGCGCGGCGGGGCCATGCCGGCAACGTCGTCGCCCTCGATCCCGGAGGATTCTGGAACGACACCCAGGTGCGCATCTTCAACGGCAGCATCACCGCGTCCATCGCGCTGGTACGGCACCTCCAGCCCGTCCTGCCGTCACTCGTCCAGCAGGCCGCGGGCCGGACGGCGCTGCTCGCCCAGTTCTCCGCGGCACCCTGGAAGCTCGACCCGAACCTCGTCCTGACAGAGCTCCGCGGATTCGCCGCCTCGCCCAGTCTCGACGAAGCACGGAAGTCGCTCGCGCACGGGCCGCGCCAGGCAGGTGCGCCGCAGGGGACGATCAAGGGCACGCTGGCGTTCGGCTGGGGCCGGTCGGACAGAGTCACCCCGCTCAGCGAGGCCGCCGTCGCCATGTCCCTCTATCCGGACGCCACCCTGCACGTCTTCGAGGACTGCGGGCACTTCCCGCACTGGGACCAGCCGCAGGAGACAGCCCGGTTCATCCTCGACGCCACCGCTGCTAAGTCGTCGTGACTATCCGCTGAGCCGCACACCTGGCGAGCGTGCTGGTGACGCACCAGTACGCAGGCTCAGAACGGGCGCCGTCGCCTACCTGGAGTTCGCAATCACCTGACCCTGGTGCTGCAGGCCCACCAGCATGGTGCGGTTACGTGCCCCGGTCTTCCGCAGCATGGCGCTCACGTGCTTCTCGACCGTCTTCACCGAGATGGCGAGCCGCGTGGCGATCTGCTTGTCCGCCAGCCCCTCGGCCAGGAGGTCCCGCACCTCGAGTTCGCGGGCCGTCAGTGATATCCCCTCACCGGTGTCCGCCGCGCGATTCTCCGTGAGTCGCGTGAACATCGCCCCGTCCAGCAGGGCGTCTCCGCGGGCGGCAGCGACGACGACGCGCGCCACCTCGGCCGGCGTCGAAGAGGGTGAAAGGAAGCCCCGCACGCCCGACGACGCGGCGGCCGCCAGGAGTTCGTCCGCGAAATGGTCGACGACGGCGACCACCGGCCGCTCGACGGTCTCCGCGTCCGTCACTCGGGCTTCGGTATACCGGGACAGCAGGTGCTCGTCGAGGACGATCATGTCCGGCTGCAGCAGGGACACCGACTCCGTGAGGTCCTCGAGCGTCCCGAACTCGCCCAGGACCTGCACCGACGGCTCGGACGTCTCAAGCAGCCGGACGAGCCCGGCCCGGAGAAGGGGCTGGGTGCAGGCGACGAGGACCTTCCACCGTTCCCGGGAGGAGTCGCCGTTCGAGGAGTACGGCACCTGCGCCCGGATGCTCGTCCCCCAGCCCAGCGTCGACTCCACGTGGAGTTCGCCCCGCAGGTAGTGGGCGCGGGCTGCCATGCCGTGCAGACCGAGCCGGCTGCCCTTCAGGTTCGTGCTCTCCTGGCCCTCGAACCCGCGGCCGTTGTCCTCGACGACGGCCGTGATGGCGGTGGTGTCGTAGAAGATGCCCACCCGGCACGCGGTGGCGCAGGCATGCGCCACTGCGTTGGTCACCGCTTCCTGGATGATCATGAAGAGCTGATGGGCGACAACGGGTGCCAGTTCGTGAGGATTGCCGGTCACGAGGAGCGTCACGTCCATCGGATCGTTTGCGCTTACCCGGTCGAGTTCCTGGCGGACCGCCTCCTCAAGCGAGCGGTCGGCCAGGCTGGAGGGTCCGAGTCCCAGCACGGTGCGGCGGGTCTCAAAGAGCGCCTCGTGGGCGAGCACTCGGGCGGAGTCGATGTGCTGGGTGGAGGGTGATCCGCCCGGCGTAGCCTTGTCCGCGCGGTCGAGGTGCAGCAGGAGCGAGCCCAGGGACCGGCCGATCGTTTCGTGGACTTCCTGTACGGCGCGCTCGCGTTCACCCGCGACGGCAGCCTCGCGTTCCTTCGCTGCTGCGGCCTGGTGGAGCCGGGAATTCATGATGGCGATGGCGGCATGGTTGGCGAAGAGTTCCACGAGGGACGCGTCGCCGGGGCTGAAGACGCGGCCGGGACCGTCGCTGAAGATGGCGAACGTGCCGATGATCGTGCCAGCCCAGGTGATAGGGACGCCGATGACGGCGCTCCCCCAGCGAGGGTCTGCCGGGTCGATGTGGCCCATCGGCACGGACGCGTAGCGGTCGAGGATGACGGTGCCGCGGGTCTTGACGATCTGTCCAGTAAGGCCTTCGGTCAGGGGGAAGGTCTGGCCCTCGCGGCAGCCGACGCCCTGGTCCACTTCCTTGCGGTAGTAGCCCTCGGTCTCGTGGACGATCGAGATGGAGCCGCTCTCGCACCCGAGGAGGGCGGCGGCGTGTCCAAGGACGCGTTCGAGAAGCGGGACCAGCTCGAACTGTCCGGCGAGATCCCGGGCAAGTTCGGTGATGCGGTCGAGCTGGGAGGGCGGAGGGTTCTGCTCGTTCTGGGTGATGCTGGGCGTGGGAAGCTGCTGCATGTACGGCACCTGTCTCCTGCAACCCGGCGCGACGCTGCGCACGGGCCTTCAGGATAGCGGGCGCATATGAGCTTTACTGGCTTCGAGCAAGTCCTCCGCCACTCGGGAACGTTGGTACGCCTACACATGCGTCGACGTCTACCCGTGCATAATGACGACGAACCGCAACCTATTTTTGGGGGAACATTGGCTTACTGGTGGGCGACGCAGAACGACAACTATCCGCTGGCGATAGCAGAAGGGTCCCTTTGGACTTGTCCACGATCCGCCGGCAGGGAACTGGGTGCTGGCCGCAGGGCGATCTTTGATCTGCAACCGGGGGACTTAGTATTTCACCACCAACAAAGCTACCTGCGCGCAGTCAGTCGAGTCACCGCTCCGTTCCGTGATTTCCCGAGAACGGCGGCGTATGGTGCGCGGGAGAATGAGGGCGACATGGGTTGGCGCGTCGACGTCGAGCCGCTCCACACCAATCTCGCATTGCACTTCTCTGAGGTCGCCAGACTAATCGATGTGGGATCTCCGGGTCCTTTCGGAATCGATGGACGACCCCAACAAAAGTTTCTGTCGCCCCTGTCCGAGCAGGATGGAACACTGCTACTCGCGGCGCTAAAGATCAAAGCACCGTTGCCTCAGGGATTACTTGGAAGGCCAATCGATTCGTGGGCCGGGAAGGGGACGGACGAAGTATCACTCGGCGTCATTCGAAAGGAACAAAGCGCGCTCAGGCAGCACCTACTAGTGGGGGCTTCAAGCGCTCGCTGTGCTGTGTGTGGAGAGGATTTCCCTGCAAACTTACTCATTGCTGGGCATATCAAACCACGCAGTCTGTGCTCGGAAGCAGAACGTGTTGACTTCACCTCCGCAGCGATGCTCATTTGCAATCTTGGTTGCGACGCCCTCTTCGAGTGGGGGTATGTCATCGTAGACCCGACTGGGATTCTACGCCGCGGGAAACAAGCTGAAACGGAGTCCGTACGTGACAGAGTTGATCTGCTGGTGGGCAAGCAGTGTAGCGCCTTCAACAACCTCACCGCCCCGCGTTTCAGAGCTCATGCTGAGCTGCGCGTCGGGTCGGTCGAGATTCAGTAGCTGCTCGGTTGTCCAGGGGGCTATTGTGCCACCGCTGCCGCCTCAACAAAGACGTCAGCCGGCATTGGCCGGTGCAGCTTCCAAGTGATGGCTATGGGCTTCTGTCCTGAGTGCTGTACGTAGTCCACCGCGCCAAGGCAGGTGTACGGCACAGCGAGCCCGGTCTCGTCCTCCGCGGTGGGCCGCGTAAAGATCAGCACGTGAGAACCGTGGCTGTTTCGATCGAGGTACCGGCGCCCGGTCGGGCTTGAGGGCGACGTCGCGTTCTGAGATTCCCAGTGGAACAGCTCAGGACTGATTGCGTAGTCCTTGTACATCGTCGACGCTGAATGATTCTTGTCGTCCTTATTAAGCGTGACGAAGAAGGCGTCGGTCGAGGTTTGAGGACACCAGGCAACGCCCTCGCGGTGCTGCACGTTCTTCCCCGCTTCGAGGGAACCGTAGTTCAGCGCGGCGAGTACCTCCTCTCGGCGGTAAGTCGCATGTGACAAGAGTGGAATGTGCTGCAACCCTAAGCCGAGGCCCTTGCCCGCGTGCCGCGATGTCGTCACCCCAAGCTCAATCAACTGCCGAATCTCGCTGCACACAAAGCGGTATTGGCGAAGGTGGTTGAGACCCGCGTCGTACGTGCTGAATCCGCCGCCGTCGTTCCAGAGCGTATAGAACAGCATCCGCGCGAAGGTCTGCTCGCGCGGACCGAGCTCGGCGTAGGGCGGGCACGCCGGATCAACGAGTTTTGTATAGGCTTCTCCGCGCTCGGGATCATCGACGTGCAGGAAGCGCACCATCCGACCGAGAAGCTTTTGCTCGTCTGGACTGGACAGTTCGAGGATCTGCTGACCCGTGCCCGCTTCCGCGAGAGAGCCGATCAAGCCGGCCTGGCGTAGGTAGCCGGTCCAGGAGTCCTTTGTGTTCCGATACAGCTGCTTCAGGTCGTTGCCGGACTTCTCGAGATAGGAAGCCAAGTTTGTCTCGCCGTAGGAGGCGACGTCCTGAACTAGTTGCGACCGATTGAACCTTAGCTGCGACCTGATGTTGTCGAGCACGACCTTCTGAGCAACACGATCGAGGATGATCTGCGATCCCGACGGGAGGTATGGGAACTCATGCTCCACGGCCCTCTCAAGTTGCTTCCGTCCGTAACCGGTGAGGGCTCTGTACCGAAGGTCGAACCGGAACTCACGGCGTTGTTGGCCGATGAAGTCCAACACAGTGAGTACGGACTTCCCTTCAGCTCTCCTAAGTCCACGGCCGAGTTGCTGGAGGAAAACCGTCGAGCTCTGGGTGGGACGCAGGAGGAGCACCGTGTCCACCTGCGGTAGGTCGAGGCCCTCGTTGAAAAGATCAACAGTGAAGAGACAGTTGATGGTGGAGTCTCGCAACTGCGCGAGGGCGAGCGCACGCGCAGCGTCGTCGGTACCACCATCGACGGCGAGCGATCGGATTCCCGCCCGGTTGAAGGCCTCTGCCATGTAGTGCGCGTGCTGAACTGAGACACAGAACCCGAGCGCGCGCATGTCATCGGTATTGGTGACCTTGTCGCGCAGTTCTCGAATCACCTTCGCTGCACGGGCGTCATTACCCGTGTAGAGGCGGTTGAGTTGTGCGACGTCGTAGTTGCCGCGCTTCCATTCCAGCTGGCTGAGATCGACGTCGTCTGACACTCCGAAGTAGTGAAACGGGACTAGGAGGTCAGCATCCAAAGCGTCCCAAAGTCGAAGTTCGCTCGCAGTCCGACCAGTGAAGAACTGTTGAGCCACGTCAACGCCGTCACCCCGTTCAGGAGTGGCCGTCAACCCGAGCAACTGCTGAGGGCGGAGATGATCGATGATGCGGCGATAGCTTGGCGCCATGGCATGGTGGAATTCGTCAATTACGACGACGTCAAAGGAGCCCGGTTCCAGCGTTTCGATTCCGCGCGAGGCGAGCGATTGTACCGACGCGAAGACCTGGTTCCACTGCGTCGGCTTGTTGTCTCCCACGTAGAGTTCGCCAAACGTGCCGTCCTGCATGACAGTGCGATACGTACTCAGCGCTTGCCTCAATATCTCCTGCCGATGCGCCACGAAGAGCAGCTTGAGGCGCCGACCCGCTGCTTGGCAGAGACGCTGATAATCGAGAGCGGCGATGACGGTCTTACCGGTGCCGGTTGCCGCAACCATAAGGTTTCGCGTGTGACCCTTGAGTCGTTCAGACTCGAGATCCTCGAGCATCTCAATCTGGTGCAGGTACGGCTCTAGCTCAAGTCCAGTTTCGGTCTTTGGTGCACCGGTGCGTCGACCACCGTTGCGTTCGAGCGCCGCATCAAGTTTGTCGCCGTCTCGCCCAGGGTCGTAGGACTGAAAGGCGCGCTGCGCCCAGTAACTATCGAAGGTCACCTCGAACTTCTTGAGGAGGTCTGGCGTGGCGACAGAACTGAGGCGCACGTTCCATTCCAGCCCGTCGACCAACGCTGCCTTGCTCAAATTCGAGCTGCCCACGTAGGCCGTGTCGAAGCCGGTGTTGCGACGGAACAGCCACGCCTTCGCGTGCAACCGCGTCGCTTGCGATTCGTAACTGATCTTGACTTCAGCGCCGTATCGATTCACCAACTCGTCAATGGCTCGACGCTCAGTAGCACCCATATAGGTAGTCGTGATGACGCGTAGCTGCACTCCGCGCTCGGCTAATCGCTCAAGAGCAGGGTGGAGAAGCCTGAGCCCGGTCCATCGCACGAAGGCACAGAGAAGATCGACGGTGTTGGCGGATTCCATTTCAGCGCGCAGCTCCGCCGCCAAGTTGGGTTCATCTTTGCCGTTGGTCAAGAGCGCAGAGTCGGAGAGCGCCGTCGCGGGCCGCCGCAGGTCGCGCCGCTTGACTGATTCAGGCTTGTGTAGCGATAGGAGTTGCGACGGCCCCTGATCGATTGCATCGTTCGCTGAAAGTGCCAGTAGGAGTTGGTTTGCTACGGCGAGCCGCTTTTCAGGCTCGGTCTTACCCAACGCTTCATTCACAACTGTGGCGAGGTGCCTCGAAATGGCGGCAAGAGCGTCGCACTCGCTTAGTGGTTGAACTCTTGCTTCGAGTTCGGCTACACCCGCTAGCCGCTCTGCGAGTATGCGGGTAACAAGCGTTTCATAGAGACCCTCGGACAGCATCTGCCCGGCCACTCCCCCATCGGTTTCGTTCACCTTCTCAGAGTAGGTCCGTGGCGCGACATATTCCGGCACGTTGACTGGTCAGTACTCACGTGATGCTCTCCAAGGTTCAAGAGATCACCACGGCCTTCCATAGTGGACAGCTGCTAGCGAGATACTGTGCTGCTATCACTTAGGGGGAATTATGCGTTCAATTCCGGCCGAGCCCGACTTCACAAAGTCGCAGTCCGCCGAGAAGGTTGTGTGGGAGAAGCTACGCCAGGACCTGCCCGACGATGCCGTCGTCGCCCACTCCGTGCAGGTGCGCGACGGCCGCGCCGAGTGCGAGATTGACCTGCTGGTGTTCTGGCCCGGCGTCGGCCTTGCTGCCATCGAGGTCAAGGGTGGCCTCGTGTCCGTCGAGGGCGGTCAGTGGTACCAGTCGGGCGGCGCCGACGGACGACACAAGATCCAGAGCCCCATCGTGCAGTCCCAGAGCTCTATGCATGCCCTCCGTACCTGGATGGAAAAACAGCTGGGTAGCCGTGTTTCGAGCAGGTTCGCGTACTTGGCGTGCTTCCCCTACACGGAAGTGGCACAGCAGTGGGAGATGGCAGGTTGCACGCGCACCCTGATTCTCGACGCCAACGACCTCGTCTCCCCCGCCGCCCGTCTTCGTGAAGCCATCGAGCGCGAGGGTGGTGGCACCAATCCGCTGGCCACCTCTTTTATGGAGCGCATGCTGCCGAAGTTAGGGCAGCTCGAGTCGATAGTTGACCTGTCCTATTCAGCCCGCGAAGTGGAGGACAACCAGGACCACCTCACCGAACGCCAGGCGATCCTACTCGCCGCCACGCGCTCACTGCCGCGAGTGCGGTACGTGGGCGGGGCAGGAAGCGGCAAGACCTGGCTAGCCATAGAGAAAGCTAGACGCCTGGCAAAGGAAGGCAAGCGGGTAGGTCTCTTCTGCTGCAACAAAGGGCTCAGCCAGCACCTCCGGAACCAGGTGCAGGGCTGGCGCCAGGCAGCCCCGGTTTTCACGGGCGAGTTCCACGAATATGCCCTCACACTGGGCGTACGGGATGGCGAAGGTCAGGAGTATTTCGACGAACAGCTTCCTCAGGAGCTCCTGGCTCTCGCGGCGTCCCTACTGCACACGGAGAAGCTCAATGCCGTCGTCGTCGACGAGGCGCAGGACTTCGCCCCGCTTTGGTGGCAGGCCCTGAAGATGTGCCTGAAGGACCCGGAGGCAGGCGAGATCCACGCTTTCATGGACGACCAGCAGGACGTGTACCGGCGCTGGAAGGCTCACACGCTTGAAGAGGGAACCGCTCCGATTACCGACCTCGTACCAATTCATATCGATGACAACCTCCGCAATACCCGAAGGATCGCGGAAACCTTCAAAGGCTTTGCTGGCCCCCACTTCAGACCCAGAGGTACAACTGGCCTGCCTGTCCGCCGTGTACGCTGCTCAACCGAGGACGCCCTCGACCTGGCCGGGGACTGCGTCGATGCCCTCATCGAGGAGGGCTGGGCCACAAATCAGATAGCGCTCCTCACCACTCGCCACCGCCATCCCGTGCACCAGGAACACTTTGATAACGGCACCATTGGCGACTACTGGCGTGAGTTCCATCAGGACTACGCCGAGTTCTACGGACACGTCCTCGGGTTCAAGGGTCTTGAACGCTCCGTCATCATTCTGTGCGTCAACGGCTTCCATGACATGGAACGGGCGGCCGAGCAGCTGTACGTCGGGCTGTCCCGAGCGAGAAGTCTTTTCGTCATCGTCGGTGACGATGACGAGATTACGGCAGCTGGCGGCCGAAATCTCGACCTGGCACTGCGGAGTGCCGAGCAATGGCTCTCCGCTGCCGGTACGCCCGCTACTCGGGTCTGACGTCCGCGACGACCGCAACGAGACGTCTCACGGAATCGAAGGACAGCTCGGACAGCGGTACATTTGGGCGGCGTTTCCATTCGGACTCGCGCAGGATTGCCGCAGCACGGTGGAACTCCTCAATCTCCTCGAGGTGCCTGAGAAATGCGCCCATGCGATGGTGATAAGCATTCGATCCGGCCGCTTTCGGTACTGCCGTGAAACTGAGTTCAATGGACGTTGACGTCGCCGTGTAGTGATACACGTAGACGTGCCCGGTTGTGCCGACATCGTCCAACACGATCTGAAGGGACCCGGCCGGCACGCCCTTCTCCCGCTTCACTGAACCGACGAACGGAATACTGCGGTGCCGGGCCTCTTTGAGGAGTAGATCGAACCTGGACAGGTTCTCCGGGTCGTTGTCCCGCATCCATGAACGACATTCCTCCTCGGTCCAGCGCCCGTGGGTCCGCTCCGCCGCAGCAGTCTTAGCCTCGGCGAGTTCCTTCCCGTACGTGGTCGGCATAAGGATCTCGGTGTGCTCGGTCAGCAGCCGCTTGTATGCGACGGCAATGACCGACGTTGCCGGTCCGGACGTCGCGTTCAGGTACTCGACAATGCGCTTAAGGTCGTCGTTGATAGCGTCCACTGCGAGAACGATATTGAAGCGCCCCTCTTCCAAGTTTGCAGCGACGGCGCCCGCGAAGTCAGGATTCGCTGAGGCGACGCTATTGGAGAGGCTTATGCCGGACCGAGCAAGCCATCGCTGCTCGAAATCGGCCAGCGGCATCCGCCAGAACGCCGAAGCGTAGTCGAACATCTGCCCGATGATCTCGCGCCGCACCTGGCGGTACGAGGCGAGCTTGCACTCGACCAATGTCAGGCCGCCTGCCTGATCCACAACAATCAGGTCAGCAGGGCCTGCTCCGGACTGCAACTCCTTACAGGCAACGGCGTCCTCTCCTACCCCCGGGATGAGACCAGGATGGTCGGCAAGAATCTGCTGCAGGTCGGCCTCACGCTCGTAGCTGACCTGCAGAGGCTCGCTCCAGGAGCCACCCAGCGGACGCACGAGGATAGAGGACATCCCTACTCCTCGGGTTCCGCTATGTCATCGTCACTCTCAGGCTTGAGCCCAATCTCGATGCCATGCATCCACAGCACGATGTCCATTACTCGCAGCACAGAAATAGTGGCCGGCGCACCGGCCGCCTCGCGAATTCTCTCAAGCCTGCCAGGCAGCGCTGTGTCGTTGGTGAGCGCAGCGTGCCAGACAGTCCATTGGCCTCCGGAATTTTCCAGTCCCATGAGTGGACGAACCACGGAGTCGTAAATGGGTATCAAGCGCGGACGTTTGCGGGCCATGATCTTGCTTGCCCGCGTGGGCCCAATGCCCCACTTGCCGTACTTGCGTCCGCGCAGCAGATTCCAGAGCTCGTACTCGGGTCCGCTTGGACTGTTCAGCCGCTCGAGCTCCGCATCCCAGAGGTCGACGTCGACCGGAATTTTCCGGAGCAGATCAGTGACCTCGTCAGCGTGCTTTTCGAGCAGGCCGATTGCCGCCCGTCCCCTGATGTCCACGGAAAGAAATGACACAGCCACTAGGTCATCGGCGGTGATGCGGTCAGCAACATCGGGATGATCACCGCCGCCTGCCCAGTCATCAAACCGCGTGCCCGCGCGAGGGGTTGTGTTGCCCTCAATCGGCAGGTAGTACCGTCTAACCAACTCCGCTGCCCCGTCAACATGCTTTTCATCGAGGATCTCCGGGTAGTTCATTGGGCTCAATTCAATAGTCGGTGCAGTGCAGATCCTTGCCTACCTTCTCCAGGGCATCAAGGGTCGGGCGCTGGCTGGCAATTCCGGTTTCCTACCACCACCGATGTCCGCACCTATCACTTTGACACTCCCACTCGGGAACCCCGTACTCAGCCGCGCCAGTGACAGGGTCGATCTGACGCTCCTCAGAAACCACACAGCCTGCGAAGACCGTCTCGGGATGGGCCTCGTAAACACTTGGGGGAACCATGCCATACATGATGGGCCAGGCACTGTGGCCGCACACAGGACAGCTATGGACTTGATCCCTTCTTTTCACGATCGTCATGAGCAGAGGCTATTCCAGTCCGGTGACATCTCATGTTGCCTCCGCTTAGCAACTCGCTAAACGTTTTTTGTAATTGCTCCTTCACCTGCACTGTGGCAGCTCAGTCGGAACTCCAGGCAGCTTGAGCCACGACCCGAACAATCCTGTTGGAACCGCAGCCGAGGCCTATAGTTCTCAGACCCCGGCACTTAGACGGGCGAGCTCTGCCACGACGTACGGCCGGAGGTTGGATGGTACGGACTCCAGTTCGGCTAGTAGCTCCTCTGCGGCAGCCTGCACCATTCTCCGCTCGACCCTACTCAAGCTGCCCTGATGAAGCTCCTCACGCTCGCCTACCCGGTTTATGCCTCCCACGTAGCCAGGAGAGGACGACGAGTTGACCTGATTGATTCCGCCAGATGTTTCAGGCGACGGTTGCGGTGCAGGCTCAACACCAGCCGATTCCTCACTAAGCGGCTTCCCACCTAGGACCTCCGGTAGCTTCCCAACCGGATACAGCACGTCCAAGCGGGTCGTCGTTCGCGTGAGTGCTATGTACAGAAGACGCGCTCCGTGGGGTTCGTCGAGAATCTCCTGCGGGTCAACCACAATAACGGAGTCGAACTCAAGCCCCTTTGCATCCTTCGGAAGCACGAGATTTATTGACTGGCTCAATTCCCCGCTGGTGGACTCGCCCCACGAGATCTCCTCGGCGCGGAACGTCTCTCGAAGACGAGGCCAGCGGTGCGCCGCAGCGATGACACCGACAAAGCGTCCACGCCCACTGTGGTGCAGCACCACCTTCACAAGCTCGCCCGGCAGTTCATCCGCTTGGACCTCCGAAAACACCGGTGAGGCCCCGACGCTCCGCACGATATGTGGTGCTCGGACACTTGGCGCCGCCAACTCCAGAACTGGTCGCGCGACATCAAAGACTTCGGACGGCACCCTATAGCCGTGATCAAGATCTAGAACGGCAGTGGGCAGAGAAGACTTAAGCCCTTCCCGCACCCGGTCCCACGTATCCGCGGCATGTGCCCCGGTGGATTGAGCTATGTCTCCCACCACGGTGAAGGATCCGTTGCGGGAACGCCGGCGAATAGCCATAATCTGCATGTCTGACAGGTCCTGTGCCTCGTCGATGACAATATGGCCGTACAGGTCTGGAACTGAGCGGATGATCTCAGTAGCTTCATCCAACAGCGCCAGGTCCGCGCTTGTCCACGGCTCGTCGCCCACCTTTTCGGCCATCGGGCGGTGCAGCAGTTCCACCTCGGAGGCCGTCAGGATATCGCGCCCCGCCCGCAGCAGGCGCTCCCTCGACCCCAGCAACTCGCGCAGGAACTGCTGAGGCGATAGTCGAGGCCAAATGCGCTCCAGCGCTCCTTCAAGGGACTCTCGCTCGAACATGTCGGCGGTTGCCGCAAGGCCCCTCGCACTAAGCTGTGTTGCGCTCAACTCGAGGAACACATCCCGCAACTTCCCCCGACCGTCGTTGTATGTCTCAGCCTTGAGTCTGGTCATATTGGACCGGACGGTCTCCGCCTCGAGCTCAACAAACGAATTTGTGTTTCGACGCCGAATCCGTACCGCTTGCTCAGGTTCACGTAGCCGGTCGTACACGGCGTTATAGAGCAGATCGGCCATTTTCGCCGAACCCTTCAATCGGGCCAGAGCAACGGGCTCCTCCCCTCGAGCGCTTGCGCCGTCAGCGAGCAAATCTGTCAGTGCTCTGTGAACGACGTTCTGATCACCCAGGGCCGGAAGTACCTTCCGTATGTACCGGGTAAACGTCGCATTCGGCCCGACGACCAGAACATCCTCTGGCTGAAGATCGTCCTGGTGGTTGAACAGCAGCCAGGAGACCCGGTGAAGCGCTACTGCCGTCTTGCCCGTGCCCGGCCCGCCCTGAACAATGAGCAACTGGTCCTTGGGCGCACGCACAATCTTGTCCTGGGCGGCCTGAATCGTCTGCACGATGTCCGCCATCTCGCCGTTACGAGCACTCTGCAACGAGCTGAGCAGCTCGTCGGAAAGAAATTGCTCATTTCCAAGCTCCGCCACGGCCGCAGCGATATCAGCGAAGACAGCATCGTTGAAGCGCCGTACTTTATTTGCCGCGACGTCGAATGTTCGCTTCTTGACCAGCCCACAAGGATCCTGTGGAGTCGCCTGACTGAACGCAGCCGCCGCCTTCGACTGCCAGGGAATCACAAGTAGATCGCGAGCTTCGTCGTAGACAGCAGATTTCCCAATGTAGTAGACGTCTCCATCCTCAAGATCGATACGCCCGAAGGCAACGTTCTCATTGGGGTCGAAAACCCGCTTCTCCGCAGCGAGTTTGAAGGCCCGCCGCTCGGCTGGAGTTACGCCTGACCATTTGTCGGGCTTCCAACCTGCGGCCGCCGTCTCGCGGGCCGCAACCGCGTTATCGAAGTACTCCTGCTCAGACTTCAGTTCAATCTCACTCAACGTTGTTTCCCCCACTGCTGCCCTCCCTGGTAAGCACATCCTTGTGCAGTCCTTCATGGAAGATACCTTGGCTATCGGACAATTTGAGACACCCGGAGAAAACGAGTCGGGGCAGGCACCGAGCTAGGCGAGGTAGAGCCTCCCACCTTCCGGCGAGCGCGTGATAGGAACGAGCATGGAAACCTCACACGTCTTCGTCACGATGGGCGATCTGAAGAACATCGCATGCGATGCCTGGCTGCTGCCTACGGACCATAGGCCGCGGGTTAGCCGGTCGTGGATTGAAGGCATTCCCGGTCTTGAGACGGCCGTAGCCCCGGAGCACGCTCAGCGGTTCTATCGGGACAAGGAACACGCATTCTTCCCTTCGGACTGGCCGCTCGACCGGCCGCTTCCCGTGCTCACGGCCGTGCCGATGGCTGGCATCACGAGTGCCGAGCAGGTCGTTCCCGCTATCACTCACTTCATCCAGGTAGCAGCAGCTGCTGCCCGGAAACGGCGCGCAAGGGTCCGTGAGTCGGGTAGAGCCGGGATGCCGTCCAACCGACCGGTCCCGCTCCTCGCGTTGCCGCTCTTTGGGACCGGGGGCGGCGGTGCGGCTCCGATCCGTGGCGAGATCATGACCACCCTCCTCCGGGTGTCCCTGGACGCGGCCACGCAGGAGGGCGTCGACGTCGTCCTTGTCCTGCGGGACCAGCGGGACTTCGCTCTCGCCCAGCAACTGAGGAAACGGGATCGTGAAACCTGGAACCGCGCATTGGACCCAAGCCTGCAGGATCAAGCTGCGGCGCTTGCGCAGCGCGCACGCACCGGTCAGCTGGTCCCGTTCATGGGCGCCGGCGTCAGCGTCAGTGCGGGAGCCCCGACGTGGTCGGAACTGATCCACCGGCTCGCCGCGCGGGTGGAGCTCAGCCAGGATGAGCTTGTCGAGCTGAAGAAGCGCAATGTGCTGGACCAGGCCGGCATTCTGCGCACGATCTTCGAGCAGAAGAAGCTGTCGCTAAACGACGCCATCATTGCTGAGGTCACACTCGAGCGTTACGGCCTTGCGCCGGCGCTGCTCGCCAGCCTTCCCTGTAAGCAGGCGATCACCCTAAACTACGACGACCTGTTTGAGAAAGCCTCCCTTGATGCTGGTACGCCGACGGCTGTCATCCCCAACGGGACATCCGGACAGCACGGCCGTTGGCTGCTCAAGCTTCACGGCTCGGTGACTCATCCGGATTCGATCGTCCTGACGCGCGAGGACTACCTCGGCTTGAACACCTCGCGCTCGGCACTGTCCGCGCTGGTGAAGGCCAACCTCGTTACCCACCACCTGCTTTTCGTGGGCTTCGGGCTCACTGATGACCACTTCCACGAGATCGTCCATGACGTGCGCCGGACGTTCCCGGAGTTGTCGTCCGACAAGGGTGAGGTCGCAACCGCGCTTACCCTGTCCCGCGACCCGCTCGACGAGTATGCGTGGAAGGACAAGCTCACCCTGCTGCCCATAAGTGAAGGCGCGGATGTGCCCGCTGCTGCCCGCACCCTGGAGATCTTCCTGGACATGCTCCTGGCGCACGCCGTCGACAGCCACTCCTACCTGCTCGCCGATGGGTACGAGGAAGTCCTCACGGCCGAGGAGTCCTCAGTCCGCACCAAGCTGCTGGAACTTCGGGGCAGTCTCTCAGCTGATGAACGGGCGAGCAGCGGAGGCACCCGGGTCCGCGCGATGCTCGAAGATCTGGGGGCCGGGTCCGTAGACGAGCGAGTCCCTGCCATTGGAGCGCGACGCCGTCGCTAGTCGAGGTCAGCGGTCGGTCGGACGAACAGGCGCGACGGCCGCCCCCGGCCGCCGTCGGACATGTCCCCCGTATCCAGCAGCTGAGGTTCCATGAGGCGGCGGAAGGTATCCCGGACAAGACTCTGTCCCGCGACGATTTCATGCAGAGTTCGTAACTGACGCAGCGTGAAAGCTCCGGAGAGCAGGCCCCCGGGATCTGGCTGTCCGGCATAGGCGGAACGCACCCACTCAAGAGCTTTGGCCAGGATGTCCGGATGATCGAACGGAAGCGTCTTCCCGCCTGTCGACAGGTCCTCCACCTGCACCAGCTGTACGCCGTCGTGCTCCAACGACTCAGCGAGCCTTGCCTCCGACACCACGTCGACGTGCGCCACGGAGAGTACCCACCCGCGAGGATCGCGTGTTGGATCATCGAAGACATAGAGCTGCTTCGGTGCACGACCCGTGACACCGGCCTTATCCCGCAGCGAGCGCAGGACGGCGTCGGCCAATCGCTCACCAGGATGCAGAAAGGACCCGGGAAGGGCCCAGCCTTCCGTACCGAGCGGACTCGCGACGACGAGCACACAGAGGTGTCCGTTGGAAACCGTGAGTACGGCGGTGTCCACAGCGACGGACGGGCGCGGGTACCGCTCGAGGGATGAGCCGGCGGCGTTGTCCATACCCCTATTTTGCGCACTCTTGCGCGAATAAACAAAAGGACTCATACTCGACTTTGCGCAATATGTCAGCTGGCTGCTGGGCGGTTCGAACGGAGCTGCTATGAAGATTCGTCAATTACACATCGGCAGTGGGCATCACGTCGGGCCGCTCACTTTCTTCCCCGTATGGGCAGAGGGTCCCGCGACCGCAGGCATCACCAGTGGAACGGCCGCACAGCTCTCCGTCGCAGAACTCGCCTCCGGACCGGCCGTGAACCGGTTGGCGGTGACCAACAAGAACACTCGCCCGGCACTGCTACTCGAGGGTGAACTGCTCGAGGGCGGACATCAGCACCGGGTCTGCGCCGTGGACGTAATCATTGCGCCGGGCGAAACGGCGGAAGTGCGGACATTCTGTGTGGAACAGGGGCGTTGGGGTGGCGCTACAGTCCACGGCAAATCCGGCCGGCGAGCGCCCGTCAACGTCCGTGCGGAACTGCAGTGGCGGCCCGGAGTAAATGATGGTGAGCACCAGCGGCAGCGCAGGGTGTGGGAACGCGTCAGCCGATGCTCGCCACCCGGTCGAGTCTTCTAACGAACCACATTTCGCAAAGGCAATCTCAACCGCAGGCAGTTGGCTAATTGCCTTTATCGAATGGGTTCCTGTACTTGCGTACTGGGCAACTCAACAACAAAGTCACGCGACGTCCCAAATCCGTTTGCTAACCTCAAAGAGCAGTCCGTGGCGCGCCTCGACCGCATCTAGCCCAAAGGTGTCGACGGGCCTGAAGTTCAAGTCCTCGAGTCGAACAAAATCCAGGAAGTCCAGCTTGCTCTTGTACGTGTCCTCACGCAAGGTTTCGTTCCAATACAACGTATTTGCGTACGATCGAAGCTTGTCACCATAAGGCTCGTTGCTGCTGGAGATATTGTCGCGCCCCCGAAGCAGCAGGACGGCCCCAAGCCGATTCCTTTCAACTTCAAACAATTCCTCGTTTCGATCGAAGTGCGCCAAGTTCTCGTCATTGTATGACAATACGTGTTCAATATGAAATCCATTGCGGGTGCCGGTCTTTGACACAAGGTCGTATATCGAATGCTTCATCTCTCGTTCCATGCCCTGTGCTAGATAACGCTCCACTCGCCCAAAAAAATAACGCACGAAACGAGTGGGAAGCCTGTCTACTGACATCGGACGGAACAGCTGATAACTGAATAACTCAGTCGCACTCGCTTTCCGGCGCTCCTCAATCTCCGCAAGGAGCTGCTCGTCCATGAGGCTTCGAATTTTTTCTGCCGGCTGCTCGCGGATCGCCACACTCATCTCGACAATCCGACCGACAAATTCGTTCGAGTCGTACAGGCCCTGCAGTCGCAGCAAGGAAAACGCTCTATCCAACCCCTCCGACACCAAGACAATCTTCTCGTCCTCCTCAGGGTCATTTACACTGCAAGCTGCCATGATAAGTTGCATCTGAGTGTTCATCTCCGTAAGTCTGCCGTTGAAGAAGACAGCAGAGAAACTTGCAGTTTCCCGCCCGGCAAGAGCCAACACTTTATCGTACAGCGAGGAATAGTACTGAAACTCCGTTGTAAGAAAGCTCTTGACTGCCAAGGGATTATGATCCAACTTCAGCTGGTCATTCAGATCCTTCTTGAAGATCTCTCGATGGTAATCACCGTCGAAGCGAGCACCTAAGCCCCTGCTCGCGGCGAACTTAGCCTTCAACCACGACCTGAAGAAGCTGTCGATAGTGTCAGGTCCGAAGTGGTTGAGCTTCTCCACCACATCATCCCATCGCTCGTTATACCTACCGGCTACCAATTCTCGCTTATCGATCTGTCCCAGGAGCTTGCCCTTAAGAATCTCGTGGGGCTTGAGGCGGACCCCTCTGTCATTTATAACTTCGAAGACCATGGGAACATGTGTGGTATCAACAGAAAGATTGATTAGAACGAGCCTGTACAAAAAATAGTGCACGAAAATCTCAAACTTGCGTCGGCCCTGAATCTTACTGACCAAGATCTCACTAATGATTTGGAAGTTGGCAACAAGGTTCTCCGCCGTCACCCCGGAGGTCACATCGATCGTAGAGGGATCTTGCTCCTTGAGTAGTGAATGCAGGACATCAATGTGGCCTTCATGGTTCATCCAGAACGAGCGCTCCATACCGGAGTAACCCGCAATCCTGCTTTCGAGCCATGGAGCGGTCGGAGAATCAAACCCTCTGGCCATGTGCGCCAACTTGATGAGCGTCAAGGTGAGCGTCGTCAGTCTTTGTTGCCCATCTACAACAAAGACGCGGCCCTCTACAGTATTCGTGACATAGGTGTTCAAGTAATACCAAGGGTAGTTGGCGTCAATGTTCGCCCGATTTGGGTCGAGATCCGGATTCTTCTTCCATGACTCCTCAAACTCATACAGTATGTCATCGAAGAGTCGTTGGACCGGCTCTTCTCCCCACTTGTAGCTCCGCTGATAAAAGTCAATATTGTAGACCGTGTTGGAGAAGGTCTGATCGAGGTTCTGTTTCTCTGGCTGTATTTCCAATGGATTCCTACTTCATATCATAAGGTCGAGTTGAACAAGTCAGAGCCATAAACAGGGATAGTCATGCGCTCATTGCCCTCGCGGAAAGCAGGATTCAGGGATGGTTGCACTAAGCCGCGTTCCCAGAAATTAGGAAGCAGGAGCACCCCGCAAGTTGCGCTGGTAGATCACATTGAACGACTTAACCCTACGAAATTCTTGCACGCTCTGCCCGAGGTAAAGTTGCTTCTCCGACCGCTCGAAAATGTCAAGCCCGCGACCGAGCGAGATGTCCCAGCCTGTGTCAATTCGCACCCAGCGGTCGTGAAGCTCGGCTGAATCCACAAGCTGGACGTCCATCTTTATCCCAGCTGCCTCTACCGATCCCTTAATCTGAAGGAGGTCTCCCAGCTGTTTTTGCGCATAGCTCGGGTCGTCATCCTGGACCGTCTTCACCAGCATCTGTACCTCATCCCCCGCCTGTATTCGGCGGGCCCAAGTAGCGATGAAGTCAACCAAGTTGCGCATCTGATGCGGTGCACGAAGGTAGGGATCCTCTAAAACAACACTTGTGGCGCCGTCCAGATAGGGGCCGAAGATGTCCTCGTAGCTCGCACCAGTCTCACCGCTCTGAAACGTGAGGGTCTGCCCTAGCTGTTGCGACGCACGTTTTGGGGTGCCCACAACAGATTCATTCTGTGCAGCTCCAGACGGCGACCCATCTGCGCTGCCACCATCGTGAACCGCATCATGCTTTTTGTCCAAATTTCCAGGAGACGCATAAGTGCACGACCGGTTGTAGATGGTGGGGTACTGCAGCTCCTCAGCGGTTGCAACGGCCCGCCACTCCCCCTCGAGCGTCTCGTACCCAAACTTTACGGGCGACATCGTCTTATCGATACGAAGGATCTGGTCCTTGACGCGCTTCCTGCCCTCAATGGCCAGGCGCAGTATCTCTTCTACCTCCTCAGCGCTTGCGGCACCGTGCGGGTACAAGATTTTCATGAGCCCTGAGAAGGTCTTGTGTATGCCGTCTCGGTCCCGCGTGGAGATGTCTGTTGAAAGAGTGAAGAACTCCGTGTACCGGTCGGAGTAATCGTGGGCCCGCTGCGATCTGAGGATCTCGGCGATGTAGTCAACCACGAAGCCATATCCTTCGGAAAACATCTCACCCCGAATGATATCGACTTCCCAGCCGGGAATGTAGTGGTGCAATCGATCGAGGAAAGCGGCGTCGTGGTAGGACGGCGGCAACTCGTCAAATAGGTCGGAGTGCTTCAGCATGTGGGGAACGGTGTGTTGTGTGTTGCCCACAAACACCATGGAAGCTTCCGCACCAAGCGTCTCCACGCCCCGCGAGAAGGTCTTGTTCGCCATGTAGTTCTTCATGATGTCGACGAGAGCCTTGTCCGACTTCTTGGTCTTGCCGGCAAACTCGTCGAAAGCGACGGCGTCCCAATACCCAACGAGCCCCAGACGTCCGTTCGCGTTGTTAACAAAAAGCTTCGGGACAGTAATCTCTCCACCGGAGATCAGCATGCCGTGAGGCGAAAACTCTGAATAGATGTGGGACTTGCCCGTCCCCTTGGGACCCAGCTCGACTAGGTTGAAGTTGCGTTCGCAGAACGGAATGAGCCGAACAAGCTGGATGAGCTTGGCGCGGCGGTCAAACATCTCCGGATTGAAACCGACTGACTGGATCAGCAGATCAATCCACTCATCGGTGGTGAACTCAGCCCGGTTGGCTAGGTAGGAGTTTAGGTCAAAGTTGGAGAGCTGAATCGGCTTCAGAGAGGCAAGAATCCAGGGGCTCTGCCCCTTGTCGGGTGAGTGCTCGTACTCAACATCTGCTAAGCACCACACCCCGCTGACCAGCAGCTTTGGGTGTTTCTTCACTGTGCCCGCGTCGACGAGCACCTTGTTCAGTTTGAGGTTTGAGAATGTGGCCTCGTAGACGTCGTCCTTGTCGTTGAGGGTGACGCTGATCTTATCAATCACTTTATGGCGCCCACGCTCGCGGATCAGCGAACGCACCAGCTCGGATTCGTTGCGGTGCACGTAGTGGTCCGCTAGGATCCTCCGCACTGATGCGATACCGCCTTGAATCGTCGCCTCGTCGTCCGTGGCGCAGTACTGGCCCAGGAGGTACTCCAGCACATAGGAGGGCACGATGGCGTTACCCTTTACTGTTTTGACGAGGTCCTTGCGCACCACAGAGCCAGCAAAAACGCTGTTGATCTTCCGATCGAGCGACTCCACACCATTCCCCTTTGTCTGTTCGGCTTCACCGACAGTTTCAACGTCCATCAGAAGCCGGTGAACTTATTGTTCAGTGCTGCCCCGAATCTGGGGTAGTTGGTCTTGACCCCGTCGTCCAGGTCGATGGCGATCTGCTCGGTCGCGAGCGGGTAGAGCACGCTTTGTTCCCACTCCTCCAGCTCCAGCAGCATCTTGCCAATCTGCTCGGATTCCTTGCGCGCAGTGGACTGCTGCTTGACAGTGGACACGGTCGACACCGCCACCTGGTCCACGTTTGCCCGACGGGCTCGCAGCTTCGCTTGGAACTCATGCAGGTAATCGTTCAGCACCACACTTACCGTGTCCGGCCGGTACCGGTGCATATAAATCAACGCGCTGAAGGAACCCTTCGGCGAGGAGAACATCCAGTAAATCGGACGCTTCTTGTACCGCTGGACGTGGTCCTTGTAAAAGTCCTGCACAAAGTACTTCCGGATGTCCTTGCCCAGAGACTCCTCGACAAAGCGAAGGTTCTCTTCGAAGTGCTCCTCCCCGAAGGATGCCTTCAGGAAGCCGCGGAACCGCTCGACAATGTCATCCTCGAACCAGGCATCCGCGAGCACTGGCAGCACGTTGTCCCTATCTGGCATGAATGACGGCGACGGCACCTTCGCCAAATACTCCGTCAACGTGTCACCCTGATCCGCCAACACCAAACCTGGAGTGTTCAGGCTGTAACGACCAAACATGCAACCCACTGCGTAAGAAACGACGTCGAGCACCATATCCCTCCGCTGTCGATCGTCGCGATCTGGCGCTTGAGGCCATTTGTAATAAATGTTAGTCCGGAGAGGCACATCTTCAGGTGCGAGATCCGACGTCATCTCGTCTAGCAGCCCGTAAGCCTTGAGAAAATGCGCGTTGTTAGCTTGTTCCATTCCTCGCATTTGCTCTGTGCGTTCAGCCCATAGCACTTGGGTCATCCGAATGCAATCCGACAATGTGGCTGCCGGAGACCTACGAGCGATCACCTCCAATTGCTGAAACTCCCATGAAGTCTCCATGCTGTTCCAATCATCCCGGTACGCCGCCACTAGCGGCGCAACGGTGGCTTTTACCTCCTCGCGAGCTTCGTCCTTCGGGAGCGGAATCGATTCCAGATATCCAGGATGGAGGTTCAACGTCGGATTGAGACCAGCCAAAATCATGGCCGCCGGCTTGGAATTGAGGAGACCAAGCATGTACGTGTCGTCATTAGACTGGTAGATACCAGCAGCAGCATCGAATAAGAAGCCAGGCGGCGTATATCTAAATGACGGAGAAGATGTTGACACAACGGTCCAGCTAATCCCCGGATTAAAAATCCGGTCGAGGTTGAAATTGGTGGCCCTCACTCGCGACCCATCCGCCGTCATAGTCGTCCGGATCTCGTGCCCACCATGTTCCCAATTCACGACGGCCGAAAAATTGCCATACCACTTGCGGAAATCTCCGCCTTTGGCGTAACGAAACCACTTCTTTCGAGCTATTCTCGCATGCTCCGGCGATTGTGACTCCAAATCCAGCTTACTCAGAGATACCTCACTCCATTCACGAACAAATTCGTCATTGTTCGCGGTTACCAGTCCCTTTGCAGCACGACCAACCGAACCCGTAGTCCGTGTACCGCCAAATAGTTCGGTAAGTCGGTTGGAAAACCAATACACTATCGGCGCGCCAGGCAAGAGTGAAAACGCTACTGATGAAGCGTGATACCTGTTGCCGGATGACGACTCCGAGATGGCTGACAGCAAGAGAGTCATCTTAGATTCTTCAGATATGCCATCGGTAAGACGCACAAATGATCCATCCGCGGTTGCCGAACTGTCGGGCTCGAAGATGAAGGCAGTCGTGGAAACGACGTCTCCGGCAATGGAGTCGAAGGCATTACTCCCAAAATGAGCCATAGTTCGAATGGATCCCGAACGAACTAGCTCTTCTCGGAGCTTTTGATAGGTTCCTAAGAACATCCACGATTGCATTGTAATCATGGCCATAGAACCCCTGCTCTTGACGACCTCTGTTCCACGCTCCATGAACATGGCGAAGAGGTCTGACTTGGCGTCCGGGTACTCGCGTTTCGCGAACTCCGTCAGCTTCGGTCCCATGTTGCCGGAGCCCATGTAGGGGGGGTTGGCGACGACCACGTGGTACCGGGTGGAGAGGTACTCAGACTGCCGGATCACCTTTCCGGCGCGTTCAAGGATGTCCCCGCCGAACAGGGTCT